>JAIFKS010000162.1:0-2228 GCA_020049465.1 bacterium
CGTGTTGCGTCTGCTGCGCGATGCCGACGACAACGTGACCGAGGCGGCGCGGCGGGCGGGCATGACCCGGGAGGGTCTGTCGCGGATGATCGGGCGATTGGGGTTGAGGGAGGAACGGGATTAGGCTGGGGTCCAGGGGGACACCACGACGTCCGCGAATGATGCATGTGCGGCATTGTTGATGAAAACGCAGTGATCGCTTCGTCACACCGTGAGCGGCCTTGCCGAACGGCACCCGCTTTTCTTGCGGCGCCCCGACCGATTCGGTCTTCCCACTGTCCAACAACGACTTGACGGCCCCGGGGAGCGGCGCGCCCGCGTTATCGGAACTCTCGCCTTCGTCAACGACGACGCCAGAGTCGCCGCCGGGTGCCGACGCGCGATCACGCCGGTATGCCGCGCGGTGCCGGCACCCGCGCCAACCCATTGCGGGACAATAGATAATTCATGTTGCAACCTGCGCGGCGAAGGCCCGGGGCTTGCGGGAGGGCACCTGATCCGACCTGGCCGGGGGCCTCCGATTCGTGGAAGAGCCGAACCGGCGACATCGATGGCGTTCAGTTGGCTGGAGGCGCGAATGTTGAAGCAACGGACGACCAACGGCATCGTGGGCGCGCTGGTGGCGGCGGGCCTGTGCGTGTCGGCTACCGCTGGCTGGGCCCAGAGCACATGGCGGCCTTCCACGACCCCACGCAACCCCACGCCTCCGTCCATGCCGATTCCCAAGATGCCGAGGATCGATCCCCCGCTGCGTCTTGACAAGACTCTCCCGCAGAACGCCAAGAAGGACAGTGCCGAGAAGAAGCTCGTGCCGGCCGCCGCGGACACGGCTGGACTGGACCTCCTTCTGAGAGGATGGATCGGCCCCATGGCCCCCCTGTTCAAGGTGGGGGCCGGGCGTCTCGGAATCCGGGATCGGACCGCGGTGATGTCGGACCAGTACACGAGCACGGGCGGGGGCGGGTCGGCGCCCACTTCGGCCGTAGCGCCGGCCGGTGGCCCACGGACCTACCCGATGGACCATGCGGGCCGCTCGACGTTCGACATCTACGCCGCGGCCTACCGGCCTGATCTCACGGACTTTCTCAATGTCTTCGTGGCGGAGGAGCTGAACGGCGGCGACACCCGCAATCACGAATCCCTCACCTGGACCACGGGAGCCGGCGGAGCCTACCGCTACCGCCTCACGCGCCGGTGGGGTCTGCAGTTCCATGCCGACTTCGCGCGCGGCCGGACGACCGATCGCCAGACGTGGGGTGTTCGCGAAGATCCGGAAGGACCGACCAGCATCGTCCGTGACGAGCAGAACCTGGAGATCAAACACGGCGCGTTCGGGGCCGATCTCGTGCGCGAAGGGTCCTGGAAGGCCTCACGGTGGACCATGTACGCGGGAGCCGAACTGGGTTGGAACCGCCTGGCCATCGACTACAGCTTCGACGGTCAACAACAGTATGCCTTCGAGACGGGCTGGGCGATCTCTCCCGGCGCCAGGGCGGGCGGCTCGCTGACGGCGATGCTCACGGACCGGACCGGCATCCGGCTTGCGGCCGGCTACCGGTACATGGCACGGCCGGACCTGTCCATCAACGGCGAGGACTGGTACTGGGTGCGGGCCGACGCCAGCCGGGTCCGCGCCGGGCTGGAGATGTCGGGCGTGTTTCTCGGCGCCGGCGTGGAGTACCTGTTTTGAAGCGCGCAGCGGTTTCCGCACTGGCGGCGCTCGCGCTGCTCGGCGCCGGCTGTGCGCGCGAGCTGCCCACGACCGCCTACGACAGCACGCCTCCGGCGACCACGACCGACCTGGCGGCGCGCGCGATCGGTGATGAAGGCGTCGTGCTCGCCTGGACCGCCCCGGGCGACGACGGCACGAACGGTCGCGCCCAGGCCTATGAGATCCGCCAGCGGCCGGGGAACGTCGGGTTCAATTGGGATGACGCCCTCCCGTTGGCCGGGGCGCCGCTTCCCGGCGCGGCCGGCGTCACCGATTCGGCGATCGTCACCGGCCTGCAGCCGGACACGAGCTACCGTCTTGCCCTGCGCACCATCGATGCGGCCGGCAATGTCTCAGGCACGTCGAACGTCGTCCTCTTCCGCACCACTTCCAGCCTGCGGATCCTGGCGCCGGCCGCCGGCGACGGGTACTGCAACGGTGATTCCATCATCATCCGCTGGCCGGTGCTGCCGTGGTCCGGCGACAAGGTGCGCATCGAACTCTCCAACTACTACGG
>JAIFKS010000162.1:2240-5227 GCA_020049465.1 bacterium
TCACACCGACGGCTACAGCATCCACCTGGAGGATCTGGGCACGCACCTGACCACGCGCATGGACGGCCATTTCACGATCTCCCGCGAGGCCTGGCTGTCCTTCGGCGACAACTGGGACCGGAGCGTGTGGTGCCGGGGCCGGCCCCGGACGATCTCCTGGCTCACCAGCGCGTGCACGGATCGCACCGTGAGGATCGAGCTCCATGACAATCAGGGCCTGGTCGAGGTGGTGGCCGCGGCAACGGAGAACGACGGGACCTTCGACTGGCTGGTCGGCGACCGGGAGGATATCGGCGCGCTTTACCGCCTGCGCATCGCCGGGACGATCGATACCGCCGTCACGGCGGAGAGCCCGCGTTTCAGTATCCGCACACCCTGTGTCCCGACGATCACGTCCCCGGCCGCCGGCGACACCCTGGCGAACGGCATGTGGATCCTTGTCGAATTCACCGCGGAGGCCTGCTGCAGCCAGAACTACCGCGTGGAGCTGTTTCAGGACGGCGAGGCCTGCGCCGAGCTTGGAGAAACATGGTACGGGGGCAGCGGCTCGATCGGATTCACCGTCGCCGGATGCGGGGATCCCGGGCGCCCCTACGTCATCCGCATCACCGATGCTTTCGACGGTGCCTGGTCCGAGAGCGGCGCCTTCCACATCGTCGAAGGGTGTCGCTTCCGCTTCTCCGGGGTGTCGCCGTCCGAGGTGCTCGCCGGGCAGGAAGTGTGGACGGCGTGGCAGTATTCGACCGCATGCGGCAGCACGGTTGATATCGATATCGTCGACGACACCGGCTATTCGCAGGTTCTCGCCGCCGGTGTGCCGAACCAGGGGTACTTCAACGGGGTGATGCCTCCGATGACGCCCGGTCGCACGGGCTGCCGGATCCGGCTGCGCGACACGCAGTCCGGCGTGACCGGCTATTCGCAGCCGTTGCACGTGATCACCTCGCCGGTGCTCGTCAAGCCGGATGGAACCGGCGACTACGCCACCATCGCCGATGCCGTGCGGGCCGTCGGCGACGGATTCGTCATCGAACTGGACGACGGGGTCTTCGACGGCGCCGGCAACGGCGAGATCGTGGTCAACGACAGGAACCTGACGATCCGATCGCGCAGCGGCGCGCCGGAGGCGTGCGTCATCCTGGCTCCCGGCTCGGACTTCATCTTCAAGTTCGTCGATTGCACCGCGGGGGTGACCGTCGAAGGGCTGACGATCCGTGACTATTGGGTCCACTTGGGCGGGACGAACGCCGTGCTTGCGGGCGTGAACTCGCGGTTGAACGTCAGCAACTGCCGTTTCCACAATCTGCGCGTCACCAGTCCGACCGGAAGCGCGCGCGGCGGGGCGATCAGTCTCGACGGTTCCCAGGCGACGATCCGCGATTGCCTGTTCCATGACATCCGGATGGAGGGAACCGTCTACAACGCCGGGGGCGGGATCCACGTGAAGGGATCCTCGGTGGTTCGCGTCGAGGCCTGCACGTTCGCCGCGATCAACTCGTTCCTCGGCGCGGCCGTGCATGTCGACCTCGGGGCGTTGACGGTCGAACGCTGCATCGTGTTCGGAAACCGCGGAACCACCATCGAGGTCATCGCCGGGAGTCTGGCGGTGTCGTGCTGCGACGTGTTCGGCAACGGCGATGGGGACTGGGTCGGCGATCTGGCGGGGCGGTTGGGTTCCGCCGGCAACATTTCGCTCTATCCCGGTTTCTGTGATCTCTATCTGTCCGATTACCGCCTGCAGGCCGACTCTCCGTGCCGCGCGGAGGCCAATGACTGTGGCGGCGGGATCGGCGCCTTTGGCGTCGGGTGCGAATAGCCCGGATCCTCCAGGACGGTTCCGGGCCGCTCCCGCCGCGGGCGGACAGTGGAAGCCGGGGACGTTGACGCAGCGTTGGGCGAGCGCTGTTGAGACGGACCCGGCTTCTGCCGTATGTTGTCCCGGTAACGGACACATCCCGATCGGAAGCGACACCACCATGCGGGCCATCGTTCTCGTCATCGTCCTGACGGCAGGCTTTGCGCTGCCGGCGCCGGCCGCCCCCGCCTGGGAGGCGGTGGCCCCCGGGCTGGATCTCGGCGCCTTTGCGGCCGGCATTCCGCCCCCGCGCGGCGATGGCCGGATCACCGTGCTGCGCATCGACCCGGCCCTGTGGGCCCTCGAATGTCTCGATGTCCGCCGCACCGGACAGAGCGACGGGCTCACTGCGCGGCAATGGTGCGAAGCCCACCAACTGACGGCCGCGATCAACTTCGGCATGTACGCGGTCGACGGCCGGACGCACGTCGGCTATCTGGAATCGCGCGGGCACGCGAACAACAGACGGGTGAACAACTACCGGTCGGCGGCGGCGTTCGATCCCCGCACGGACGGCGGCCGCCCGGCCTTTCGCATTTTCGATCTCGACGACCCGCACGTCACGGTGGCGGGCATCCTCGAGAACTACGCCTCGGTCGTGCAGAATCTCAGGCTCATCAAGAGGCCCGGCGAAAACCGTTGGCAGGACCGGCCCGAACGGTGGAGTGAAGCGGCGCTCGCGGAAGATGCGCAAGGCCGCATCCTGTTCGTGTTCTGCCGCACGCCGTACACCATGCGGGAGTTCAACGACGCGCTGCTGTCGCTGGGCATCGACGTGGTGGCCGCGCAGCACCTCGAAGGCGGCCCGACCGCGCAGCTCTGTCTCCTGGCCGATGGGCGCGAACTGGAACTGGTCGGCAGTTTCGAAACCGGTGTCCTGGACGGCGTCGAGAACCGGACAGCGTGGCCGCTTCCCGGCGTGCTGGGCATCCGGCGCCGCTGACGACGAGGCCGCGGGCGGTCAGGCGGCGGTACGCGCGGGTGTCGGGGGGCTGTTGCCGGCCGCGGCGTCCCGCCTCATCCGGCGCCAGAGCCCCAGCGACGAAACCGACGCCGCCACGAACAACCCGAAGGCCAGCCAGAACACCGGGCGCAGCCCCCACAGTTCGAACACCGCGAAGCCGACCAGGGG
>JAIFKS010000112.1 GCA_020049465.1 bacterium
GAGGTGAAAGCGACCAACGGCGACACGCATCTGGGCGGCGACGACTTCGACCAGAAGGTCATCGACCACCTGGTCGACACCTTCCTGAAGAACGAGGGCATCGATCTCAGCCGCGACCCGATGTCGCTGCAGCGCCTGAAAGAGGCCGCCGAACAGGCCAAGCGCGAGCTCAGTTCGTCCACGCAGGCGGAGATCAACCTGCCGTTCATCACGGCGGACCAGAACGGGCCCAAGCACCTGACGATGACGCTGACGCGCGCCAAGTTCGAGGCGCTGGTCGACGACCTGATCGAGCGCACGGTCAAGCCGTGCCTGAACGCGCTCAAGGACGCCGGACTGACGCCGGCGGACATCGACGAAGTGCTGCTGGTCGGCGGTTCGACGCGCATGCCCGCGGTGCAGGCGAAGGTGCAGGCGATCTTCCAGAAGGAGCCCAACCGCACCGTGAACCCGGACGAGGTCGTGGCGATGGGCGCGGCCATCCAGGGCGGCGTCCTGGCCGGCGACGACATGGGCGACATCGTGCTGCTGGACGTCACGCCGCTGACCCTGGGCATCGAGACCCTCGGCGGCGTGCGTACGCCCCTGATCGAACGCAACACGACGATCCCGACCCGCAAGAGCCAGGTGTTCTCGACCGCGTCGGACAGCCAGCCTACCGTGGACATCCACGTGCTGCAGGGCGAGCGCGAAATGGCCGTCGACAACAAGACCATCGGCCGCTTCCAGTTGACCGGGATCCCCGCGGCGCCGCGCGGCGTGCCGCAGATCGAGGTGACGTTCGACATCGACGCCAACGGCATCCTGTCGGTCAGCGCCACGGACAAGGCCACCGGCAAGGAACAGTCGATCAAGATCCAGGCATCGAGCGGCCTGACCGACCAGGAGATCGAGCGCATGGTGCGCGACGCGTCGGCCCACGCCGACGAGGACAAGCACAAGCGCGAACTGATCGATGTGCGCAACGAGGTCGAGGCCCGGGTGCACCAGTCGAGAAAAACGCTCAAGGATCTGGGTGACAATGTCGACGATGCCGCGAAGGAAAACGTCGAGAACAAGATCCGCGCCTGCGAGGAAGTGCTTCGCGGCGAGGATGTCGCCATGATCCGGGCTGCCGGCGATGCGCTGCTCGCCGCGGTTCAGGAGGTCGCCAGCAAGGCCTACGAGAAGGCCGGCCAGACGCAGGGCGGCGCCCAGGAGGGGCCGGAGGCCGGCACCGCCGGAGCGGGCGCGGCGAAGGACAAGGGCGGCGACGCCGTCGACGCCGACTACGAAGTGGTCGACGACTGAGGAACGGGAACCGGTGGAGCCCGCGGACGGCGCGGGCTCGCCGTCGTTCATGCTTGACAAAAAAGATCATATTTAAATTGACCCGGAGCTTCGGGTCGGCTACAATTCTCCCGAATTCGTTGTGAAACAGTCAGATACGGTGTCCGAACGGGTTGACGCGGGGTGTGGGGAACCGGGAACTTTCGGGCCATGAAGGCGTACTACACCCTCCGAGTTGTCGACGCTGAAAAGATGACGCGCGCCGTCAAGTAAAGGGCGGCCGGACAAGGAAGAGGCGGCGTGGGGAGCCGGCGGCCGGGAGCCGCCGATGAGCCTGGGACAGGCGAGGAGGCCGGATCGTGTACGAAGTCGAACTGAGCAGCGACCGCCGCGAGAGCCCGACGCTGCAGCACTACCTGCAGACGATCGGCAAGCATCCTCTCCTGACGCGGGAAGAGGAATTCGAACTCGCGCGGCGGATCCGTGAAGGTGACCGCGCGGCCCTCGACAAGCTGGTCAACAGCAACCTGCGGTTCGTCGTCAGCGTGGCCAAGAAGTTTCTCAACCAGGGCCTCAGCTACATGGACCTGATCGCCGAAGGCAACATCGGCCTGATCACCGCCGCGAAGCGCTTCGATGAGCGCCGTGAGTTCCGTTTCATCTCCTATGCCGTGTGGTGGATCCGGCAGGCCATCCAGAAGGCCATCGCCGAGCAGACCAACACGGTGCGGCTGCCCATCAACCGCTCGCAGCAGGCGCAGAAGATCAAGCGCCTGTCGCAGCGGCTCGAGCAGAAGCACCTGCGCCCGGTCTATCAGCAGGAAATCGCCGACGGGCTCGGGCTCGAGCTGCGCAAGATGCAGCAGATCCAGGCCGCGAGCCGGCCTCTGGTCAGCATCGACCAGCCCCTGTACGACGATGACGTGACCCTGGCCGACACGCTGTGCGATCCGGACGTGAACACGGCCGACCAGGACTACGTGGATGACGAACTGGTCAAGGAACTGGGCGAGGCCATGAGCCTGTTGACGCCGCGCGAGAAGGACATCGTTTCCCGGTACTACGGGCTGGGCAGCGAGGAGACGGCGTCGCTGGAGACGATCGGGCAGGACATCAATCTTTCCCGTGAGCGCGTCCGCCAGATCCGGAATCAGGCCCTGTCCAAGATGCGGCAGTACGGGCGGGGCAGCCGCCTGGTGGACTACCTGAGCTGAGGTCGCGGGGTTTTTCGTTGACTCCCGCGTCCGGGCGGCTTAATTTCGCGCGCTGTGGGGCGATTAGCTCAGCTTTGGTTAGAGCGCTTGTTTGACAGACAAGAGGTCACTGGTTCGAGTCCAGTATCGCCCACCACCAATCTCTCGGAACAGCCTCCTTTCGGAAACACCTGTCTTCCGGAAAACGCTCTCCGACGCTTCGGATCGCTTTGGAACCTGGAGCCCGTAGCCGCCATCGCGGCGGCGGGCTCTTTCCGCAAGAGGCTCCCCAAACCGCGGCCGGCGGCCCGGCAGGATGGTTGCACGACATGTCCGAACTGACGCTGACCCTTCCCGACGGCCAGGCCCTTGCCCTGGAGGCGGGCCGTCCCTATGCCGACGCCGTTCGCCAGATCGGCGAAGGGCTGCTGCGCAACGCCCTGGCCGTGACCGTCGACGGCGTGCATCACGCCCTGAACGAGCCCGCGCGGGCGGGCGGGCAGCTCACGGTCATCACGCGCTCGGGCAAGGGCGGGGTCGAGACGCTGCGCCATTCCACGGCTCACCTGCTGGCCTGGGCCGTGCAGGACCTGTTCCCGGGGACGAAATTCGCTTTCGGGCCGGACATCGAGAACGGCTTCTACTACGACTTCGCGCATCGAGGAGCGCATGCGCGAACTGGCCGCCGGCAAGGTGGTCGTCGAGCGTGCCGAGGTCAGTACCGCGGAAGCGCGCGCTCTCTTCGCCGACCAGCCCTACAAGCTGGAACAGATCAGCGAACTGGGCGACCAGCAGTTGTCGATCTACCGCATGGGTGGCTTCACCGACCTGTGCGAGGGCCCGCATGTGCCGGACACCTCCGAATTGAAGGCGTTCAAGCTGCTGACCGTCGCCGGCGCCTACTGGCGGGGCGACAGCAAGCGCAACATGCTGCAGCGCATCTACGGCACCAGCTTCTTCAAGAAGAAGGAACTGGACGACCATCTGGCCATGCTGGAAGAGGCGAAGAAGCGCGACCACCGCAAGCTGGGCCGCGAGCTGGACCTGTTCGGCATCATGGAAGAGGCGGGCCCGGGGCTGTCGTTCTGGTTCCCGCGCGGCGACCTGCTGCGCGAGCAGATCATCGACTACTGGAAGGCCGTCCACCGGCGCCGCGGCTACCAGACGGTGACCACGCCGCACATCTCGCAGGCGGGGCTCTGGGAAACCTCCGGACACATGGAGTTCTACAAGGAAAACATGTACGTGTTCGAGCAGGATGACCGTCCCTATGTGGTCAAGCCGATGAACTGCCCGGGCCACATCCTGATGTACAAGCGCAAGACCCGCGGCTACCGGAACCTGCCGGTGCGTCTGGCGGAACTGGGCACGGTCTACCGCGCCGAGTTGAAGGGCGCGCTGCACGGGCTGATGCGCGTGCGCGGCTTCACCCAGGACGACGGCCACATCTTCTGCACGCCGGACCAGCTTGAGTCCGAGGTCAGCGACTGCCTGGATCTGGTCAAGGAGATCCTCGGGACGTTCGGCTTCGACGACTTCAAGGTCGAGCTCTCGGTGCGCGACCCCCTGAACAAGGACAAGTACGCCGGCACCGACGAGGAGTGGGACGCGGCCGAAGCGTCGCTGGTCAAAGCGCTCGAGAAGCACGGCCTGGCCTACACCCGGGAAGAGGGCGAGGCCGTCTTCTACGGACCCAAGATCGACGTCAAGCTGATCGACGCGATCGGACGCCGCTGGCAGGCCAGCACCATCCAGTTCGACTTCAATCTGCCCCGCCGGTTCGACGTGCGGTTCACCGACCATGAGGGCCAGGAGCAGTACGTCTACATGGTGCACCGGGCGATCATGGGGTCGCTCGAGCGTTTCATCGGCATCCTGACCGAGCATTTCGCAGGCGATTTCCCGGTCTGGCTGGCTCCCGAGCAGGTCCGGGTCATGTCGGTCAGCCGCGACCAGCACGTCTACGCCGAAGAGGTGGCTGCCGCGTTGCGGGACAAGGGCTTACGTGCAGATGCGGATGTCCGGGAAGAAAAGATCGGCTTCAAGATCCGCGAGGCAGAGATGATGCGGGTGCCCTGGATGCTGATCGTCGGCGGGCGCGAGGCCGAGAACGGCCAGGCCTCGGTCCGCGTCAGGCACCGGGGGGACCTGGGTTCCCGGCCGGTGGCCGAGGTCGCCGACGAACTCCTTGACTTGGTTCGCAAGCGGTTGTAGCTTTTGACGATTGCAGAGCCGCCGGAGACTCGAGAGGTTTTCGGCGGCCACGGCCAAGCAGAGGTCCGCCCTCTCACCGTGACTGTCCCGTGAGCTGACCAGAGCGCTTTTCAGCGCAGGCCGGCCGGGAGCGGTACGGTTGCCGAATCCGGACCCTTTCAACGGGTCCGGTGGCGGACCATTGTGTCCGCCTTTTTTGCGTTGTGCTCCAACGGGGGGCCGCGCCCGGGGGGCGGAAGCCAGGAGGTCAGGCTTATCAAGAATGTCAAGGTTACCCGGGTCAACCGGATGATCAGGATCCCGCGCGTCATGGTCGTCGATGAAGACGGTGAGCAGCTGGGGATCCTGGAGACGACCGATGCGCTGGCCATCGCCGAAGAGCGGGGCCTGGACCTGGTGGAGGTGGCTCCTGCCGCCCGGCCGCCCGTCTGCAAGATCATGGACTACGGAAAGTTCAAGTACGAGCAGGCGAAGAAGGCCAAGAAGGCGAAGCAGGCGTCGCACACGGTCAAGGTCAAGACGATCCAGTTCCGGCCCAAGACGGACGACCACGATTACGACTTCAAGAAGAAGCACATCGTGACGTTCCTGCAGGCCGGCAACAAGGTGAAGATCGTCATGCGCTTCCGGGGCCGGGAAATCTCGCATGTGGATCTGGCGCTGGAGTTCCTCCGGGCCCTGATCGTGGAAATCCAGGAATACGGGGCTCCGGAGTCGGAGCCCCAGCGTGAAGGTCGCCTGATCACCTTCGTGGTGGCGCCCAAGCGGGTCTGATCCGCGGAACGTGCCGCGGCGCGAACTGGACGCCAAGCGTAGTGGAAAGAGAGTCGAGTCATGGGCAACAAAATGAAGACCAACCGTTCGGCAGCGAAGCGTCTGCGGCTGACCGGCAGCGGGCGGGTCAAGCGGAGCAAGGCGTTCACCGGGCATCTCTTCACCGCGAAGAGCCCGAAACGTCTGCGCAACCTGCGCAAGGGAACCATGGTGGCCCCGAGCGACGAAGCGCGCGCCCGCCGGATGCTGGGCAAATAGTCATCGATCCTCCGCCTGCGGCCGAGACGGCCGGGCGGAGTTCTGACGGGAGGTCGAACGATGCCAAGAGCAACAAATAATCCTGCCGCGAAACAACGGCGGAAGAAGTATCTCAAGCGGGCGAAGGGCTTTGTCAGCGGACGTCGGCGGCAGGCGATCACGGCGCGCGAAGCCGTGGATCGCGCGCTGGTCTACGCGTACCGCGATCGTCGTACGAAGAAGCGCGACTTCCGCCGGTTGTGGATCACCCGGATCAACGCTGCCGCGCGGATCAACGGCCTGAGCTACAGCCACCTCATCGACGGCCTGAAAAAGGCCCAGATCGAGATCGACCGCAAGGTGCTCGCCGACCTGGCCGTCCATGACGCCGGTGCGTTCGCCAAGCTGGCCGAAGCCGCCAAGAGCGCGCTCTGACCGCCGCTTGAAGTCCCCGGCGCCGATCGGCGCCGGGGACCTTCAGGCGCGCCGCAACGGCCGGCCCCGCCCGGCGAAAGGGACCTCCCATGCAGGAGATGATCGACCGCCTGCGCAGCGAGGCGTTGGCTGCCATCCATGCCGCCGATGGCGAACCGGCGCTCGAGGCGGTGCGCGTCGCCGTGCTGGGGCGCAAGGGCAGCCTGACGGGCCTGCTGCGGGGCCTGAAGGACCTGGAGGGCGATGCGAAGCGGGACGCCGGTGCCGCCCTCAACGCGCTGAAGGACGAATTGACGGCCGCGCTGGATGCCCGTCTGCTCGCTTTCAGCGGCGCCAGGCCGGTCACGGCGCACGCCTACGATCTCACGCTGCCGGGCCGCGCACCGGCGCCGCTCGGCTCGCGGCACCCGTTGCTGACGGTGCTCGAGGGGATCTGCGACATTTTCTACGGCATGGGCTTCAGCCGTGACGACGGTCCGGAAGTGGAACTCGACTACTACAACTTCACGGCGCTGAACTTCCCGGACGACCATCCGGCGCGCGACATCCAGGATACCTTCTATTTCAACGAGAAGGTCCTTCTGCGCACGCAGACCTCGCCGGTGCAGGTGCGCATGATGGAGCAGCGTGAGCCGCCGCTGGCCTGCATCTTTCCCGGCCGCGTCTACCGCAACGAGAACGCCGACGCTTCGCACAGTTCGGAGTTCTTCCAGATCGAGGGACTGGTCGTCGACCGCGCCGTGAGCATGGCCGACCTGAAGGACACGGTCGACACCTTCGTGCGCAATTTCTTCGGGGCGGAGGCGCCGACGCGTTTCCGGCCGCACTATTTCCCGTTCACCGAACCTTCCGTCGAAGTGGACATGCAATGCGTGGCGTGCGGCGGCAGCGGCTGCGGCGTGTGCAAGCAGACCGGCTGGCTGGAGATCATGGGCGCGGGCATGGTGCATCCGAACGTGTTCCGTGCCGCGGGCTATCCGGATGACCGCTACACGGGCTTCGCCTTCGGCATGGGCATCGACCGCATCGCGATGCTCAAGTACGGCATCAGCGACATCCGGCTGCTGTACGAGAACGACCTGCGGTTCCTGAACCAGTTCCGAGGTGTGCAGTGAAGATCAGCCTCGAGTGGCTAAGTGATTTCGTCAGCTGGGACGACGAACCCGCCGCGCTCGCCGTGCGCCTGACTGCCGCCGGGTTGAACGTGGAGGGCATCGAGGAGATCCGCCGGACGTTTCCGGGCGTGGTCGTGGCGCGCGTGCTGGAGCGCGAGAAGCATCCGGACGCCGACCGGTTGAGTCTCTGCAAGGTCGATGACGGCACCGGATCGCCGGTCCAGGTCGTGTGCGGGGCGCCGAATGTGCGCGCCGGCATCACCGTGCTGTTCGCGCGGGTGGGCGCCGAACTGCCCGGCGATTTCCGCATCAAGAAGTCCAAGATCCGCGGCGTCGAGAGCTGCGGCATGATCTGTTCGGCCGCCGAACTCGAACTGGGCCTGGAGGGTTCGGGGATCGTCGAACTGGAGACCGACCTTCCGAACGGCACGCCGGCGGATGAGCTGTACGGCTTCCAGGACACGGTGTTCGAGGTCGAGGTCACGCCGAACCGCCCGGACTGGCTGAGCCACGTCGGCGTGGCGCGCGAAGTGGCGGCGATCTACGGCACGAAGATGTCCCTGCCCCCGATCTGGAACGCGGTCCAGGGCGGCGAGAGCCTGGGCGTGAAGGTGCGGGTCGAGGACTACGCCGACTGCGGACGCTACACGGCGTGGGGCGCGCAGCGCGTGAAGATCGGTCCGTCGCCGCGCTGGATGCAGAACCGCCTGCGCGCGATCGGCGCCCGCCCGATCAACAACGTGGTGGACATCACCAACTACGTCCTGTTCGAACTCGGCCAGCCGCTGCACGCCTTCGACCGCGGACAGCTGGCGGGCAGCGCCATCACGGTGCGCCGTGCGCCCGAGAAGACGTCGGTGGTCACGCTCGACGGCCAGACCCGGGAGATCGAGGCGGGAACGCTGCTGATCTGCGACGAAAAAGGGCCGGTGGCCCTGGCCGGCGTGATGGGGCTGGGCAACAGCGAGGTGACGGCGCAGACGACCGAGATCCTGCTCGAGAGCGCGTTCTTCAATCCGAGCCACGTGCGGCGGGCCAGCCGTCGGATGGGCCTGATCAGCGAGAGTTCGTACCGGTTCGAGCGCGGAGCGGACTGGGACATGGTCGAACGCGCGGCGCTGCGTGCGCTGCAGCTGCTGCAGGAGCACACCGGCGCCCGGATCGTGCCCGACTGGGCGGACCGTCACGACCCGGACCATCGGCCGGCCGATCCGCTGAGGCTTCGCGTCTGGCAGGTGAACCGCGTGCTCGGCACGGCGGTGACGACCGATCAGGTCGCACAGATCCTGCAGCGACTCGGGTTGAAGGTCCAGCCGATGGGCAACGCCGAATCCATCAGCGCGAGCGCCGTCAACATGATGGTCCACGTGCCCACCCATCGGCGCGACCTGTCGCTGGAAGTGGATCTGATCGAGGAAATCGCGCGCATCCACGGTCTGGACCAGTTGACCGGCCGTGGCGGTTACCGCATCCCGGGCGGCGCCGTCAAGCGTCCGCGTGACGTGGCGCGGGATCGCCTGCGTGGATGGCTCAGCGCCTGCGGGTATGCCGAGATCGTCACCTCGAGTTTCATGGAAGCGGGCGATCACGACCACCTCGGCTTGCCGGCCGATGATCCGCGCCGGCGCACCCTGGCGGTGGTCAACCCCCGGCACGGCGGCGACACGCAGATGCGCACACTGCTGGCGCCCTCGGCGCTGGTCGTTTCGCGCCGCAACCTCAATGCCGGTTCCACGCCGCCCCTGCGGTTCTTCCAGATCAATCGCGTGTTCCGGACGGACCTGCCGCTGGGGCGCGAGCTTCGGCAGGCGGACGAGGTCCTGCTGCCCGCGGAGCCCGAATACCTTCAGCTGGTGGTCGCGGGCTGGCGTGAAACCGGGCTGGGCGGGGTGCCGGCCGATCTGCTGGAGATGCGCGGAGCCGTGGAATCGCTGTCCGCCTTCCTGCGGGTGCCGCTGACCCTCGAACCGGGAACGGACGAGGTCTGGCTCGACGACGGCGCCGCCTGGAGGGTTCGCGACGCGGCCGGCCGCGTGGTGGGTCTGGCCGGGCGTGTGGCGCCGGGCGTGCTGGCGGCGTTCGATGTGGACGCGCCGGTGGCCCTGGCCGAGATCCGCCTGGACGACCTCGACCTGACGCCGGCCCCGGCGCGTTTCGAGGCGTTCATCCGGTTCCCGGCGGTCAAGCGGGATCTCTCCCTGCTGGTGCCGGCGGCGGTGTCGTTCGGGCAGGTCCGCGACACGGTCGCGGAGGCCGGCGGGCCCCTCCTCGAATCGTCGGAACTCTTTGATATTTATCGCGGCAAGGGCGTTCCGGAAGGTCGGGCGGCATACGGAATTCGCTTGAAGTTCCGTTCGGCCAAGGGTAGCCTCAAGGGAGAAACGGTCGATGCGGCCATCGGCACGATCCTGGCCGCGCTGAGGGACCGTTGGGCGATCGAGCCGCGGGGCTGACAGGACGCCGGTCCCATCGCGTAACCGGGATCACGGAAGAGAGCGGGCGACGATGGACGACAATCTGAACCTTCTGGAAAACAAGGTCCTCGAAGCCGTGGCGCTGATCAAGGATCTGCGCGCGGAAAACCGCAGGCTTGAGGTGCGGTGCGAGGAGCTTGCCGCGCAGGTGGACGATCTGGAGTCCGGCCGCGCGCGACTGGCCGAGGAACTGGCCTCCGCGTCCGCGGTGGCCGGTGATGTCGAGAGTTACGAGGAAAAGAGGAAAGAAGTCGAGGACAGGGTCGGGGGTCTCCTGCAGAAGCTGGCGGCTCTGGGCTAGTCCTGCGAGGCGGAGACCGGCCCGGGTCGGCGCGGGTCGACGGGTCGGAACCCTGGATGACCGGGAACACCGGCGTTCTGCGGAAAGCGGTCCATGCAGGAACCAGAGAGCGTGACAGTCAGCATTTTCGGCAAGGAGTACACCCTGCGGGGTGCCGCCGAAGCGGACTACGTGCGGGAGGTGGCGGCGTTCGTCGACCTGCGCATGAACGAGGTCGCACGCGGCACGCCGGTGGCTTCGACCGTCCGGGTGGCGATCCTGGCCGCGGTGAACATCGCCGACGAACTCTTCCGTGAGCAGCGCAAGAGAACCGAGGATCTGGCCACGCTCGAAGATAGATCCGATCAGTTGACCCGTCTCCTGGTGAAGGAGATGGTGGGAGACCGCCCCTCAGAAAACGGTGGTGATTCCCTGCCCGGCGCGTGATGAGTCGTACAAGTGAGCCAACATTTCGCTAGAGGGACTCCGGAGTTTCCGGATGGAAGACAGCCCTTCGGGGATGGACGAAATCCGGGACAGGGGACCCACCTGGGGCAACACGGTTCAGTTGCTCCGGCTCACACGACCGGGCGGGGTAGCTGCCGGCCTTCCCGATTTCAGCCTTCGTTTCCCATGAAATAGGCGGGAGTGGCCATGGCGCAGATTCCGGTTTACGTCCCGGCGGCCGTGGCGGCCGCGGTGTTCTTCGCGTTGGGGTGGGTCCTGGCCCGCCGGCGCGGCGAGCGGCTGCACGGGCATTCGACGGCGGCATGCGACCGTCTGTTCGCCGACGCCCAGAAGGAAGCGACGGCGGTCGTGAAGGCCGCCGAACTGTCGGCGCGCGAAGAAGCGTACCAGGCGCGCGCGCGTTTCGAGGCGGAAACCGAAACGGTCCGCCGCGAATCTCGCTCCCGTCAGGAAGCGTTGGATCGTCGCGAGGACAGCCTGGACAAGAAGTCGTCCCTGGTCGACCAGAAGGAAGCCCGGCTGGTCCAGCAGGAAGAAGACCTCCGGCGCCGCCTGGGGGACGCCGATCTGGTCCATGCCGCTGCGGCCCTGGCGCTCAAACAGCAGACCGAGCGGCTCGAGCAGATCGCCGGCATGACGGCCGAACGCGCCTGCCAGACACTCATGGAGAACATGATTTCCGAGGCCCGCCACGCCGCTGCGCGCAGCGTTCAGCAGGTGCGCGAGGAAACCGAACGCTCGGCGAAGCGCGAGGCCGTCAAGATCCTCAGCCTCGCGGTCCAGCGCTATGCAGCCGAGCACGTGGCCGAGACCACGGTGTCGGTCGTGGACCTGCCCAGCGACGACATGAAGGGCCGGATCATCGGTCGTGACGGGCGCAACATCCGCGCCTTCGAACAGGCCACCGGCATCGATGTCATCATCGACGACACTCCGAACGCGGTTGTGGTCTCGGGCTTCGATCCCGTGCGGCGCGAGGTGGCCCGGTTGTCGCTGGACATCCTGGTCCGGGACGGCCGGATCCACCCGGCGCGCATCGAGGAAGTGGTGCAGCGCTCGGGCGAGGAACTGCGTGAACGCATCCGGGAAGCCGGTGAGCAGGCGTGTCTCGAACTGGGCCTCAAGAACGTGAACTCCGAGTTGTTCCCCTACATCGGTCGGCTGCACTACCGGACAAGCTACGGCCAGAACCTGTTGAAGCATTCGGCGGAAGTGGCGGCCGTCGCCGGCGTCATCGCCAGTGAACTGGGTCTGGATCCGAAGTTGGCGCGTCGTTGCGGTTTCCTGCACGACGTGGGCAAGGCCGCCGACCACGAATTCGAGGGCCCGCACGCGGTGATCGGCGCGCGCCTTTGCAAGAAGTTCGGCGAGGACGCGACGGTGGTCAACGCCGTCGGCGGACACCACCAGGACGTGGAGGCGTCGTCGCCCTACACGTACATCACGGCGGCGGCCGACGCGGTGTCCGCTTCCCGTCCCGGCGCGCGGCGCGAAAGCGTCGATTCCTACGTCGAGCGTCTGGAACACCTGGAGAAGATCGCCGAGAGCTTCGAAGGCGTCGAGAAGTCGTATGCCATCCAGGCCGGACGCGAAGTGCGCGTGATGGTCAACCACACGAAGGTGTCCGATGCCG
Organism: bacterium; assembly: GCA_020049465.1. Classification (GTDB taxonomy): domain Bacteria; phylum Krumholzibacteriota; class Krumholzibacteriia; order LZORAL124-64-63; family LZORAL124-64-63; genus CAINDZ01. The sequence continues at coordinate 12,093 of JAIFKS010000112.1, forward strand.
AAGCGGCGCTGCTGGCCGAGGAAGTCAGCCGCCGCATCGAGGCGGAACTGGAATACCCCGGCCAGATCCGGATCATGGTGATCCGCGAGACGCGGGCGACGGCGGTGGCCCGCTAGGGTGCGTGTGACCCCGGCGGTGCGGACGGAATCCGGGAGGCGGAGTGGAAACGCTGATGCTCAAGGGCGCGCCGGTGCGCGACGCGGTCTTCTCGGTCCTCAAGGGCAAGGTTGCGTCGGCGCCGCGACGGCCCGGTCTGGCGGTCGTGCTCGTGGGCGACGATCCGGCTTCGGCCGTGTATGTCAGCCACAAGGGCAAGGGCTGCGACGAGGTCGGATTCCACCACGTGACGCACTGCCTGCCGGCCTCGACGCCGCAGGCGCAGGTGCTGTCGCTGATCGCGCAGCTGAACACCGATCCGGCCATCGACGGGATCCTGGTTCAGCTGCCGCTTCCGAAAGGCATCGACCAGGAGGCGGTCCTGCTGGCGGTGGACCCGCGCAAGGACGTCGACGGATTCCATCCCGTGAATCTGGGGCTGCTGGTGGCCGGCAAGCCGCGCTTCGTCCCCTGCACGCCGAAGGGCATCCTGCGGCTGCTCGAGCACTACGGCATCACGACCGCGGGACGGACGGTGGCGGTGGTCGGCCGGAGCGTCATCGTGGGGCGTCCGGTGAGCCTGTTGCTGTCGCTCAAGGGCGCCATGGGCGACGCCACGGTGACGATGTGCCACTCGGCGACGCGTAACCTCGCGGCGGTGACTGCGTCCTGCGATATCGTGATCGCCGCGATGGGCGTGCCGCGCGCGCTGGGAGCCGATGCCATCGGCGAGGGCGCCGTGGTGATCGACGTCGGCATCAACCGCATCGCCGATCCGACGCGTACCGGCGGACAGCGCCTGGTGGGCGACGTGGACGAAGCGGCCGTACGCGGTCGAGCCGGGGCGCTGACGCCGGTTCCGGGAGGCATCGGACCGATGACCATCGCCATGCTGCTGGAGAACACCTGGGAGGCGTTCGCGCGGGCGGAGGGCGTCGATGCCTGAGGCGGAACTGGCGCGGGAACTGCGACGCGAACAGAAGGCCGTCGAAAAGGCACTGGCCGCGGAATTGCGGGCCGGCGGAGGCGTGCCACCGCGTCTGCGGCAGGCGATGGCCCACAGCCTGCTGGGCGGCGGCAAGCGCCTGCGTCCGGTTCTGCTCCTGTGGACCTATGACGCGGTGGCGGGACGGCGCCGACCGGTGGTGACGCGCGCGGAGGCGCTGCGGGCGGCCGCGGGCCTGGAGATGGTTCATACCTATTCGCTGATCCACGACGATCTGCCGGCGATGGACGACGACGTGCTCCGCCGCGGACGGCCCACCTGCCACGTCGTCTTCGGCGAAGCGACGGCCATCCTGGCGGGCGACGGCCTGCAGGCGCGCGGATTCGAGCTGCTGGCCCTGGGCGGTGGGCCGCTGGGCGGGCCTCTGGTCGCGCGCGTCGCGGCCGCGGTGGGTCCCGGCGGCATGGTGGGCGGGCAGCAGGCCGATCTGGAGGCGGAAGGCCTCGCGGTGACCGCGGCCGCGGTCCGCAGCATCCACCTGGGCAAGACGGCCCGGCTTCTGGCAGCGGCGCTGGCCGGGGGCGCCCTGCTGGGCGGCGCCACGGCGCGCACGGTGGCCGCGGTCGAAGCGGCGGCTCTCCATCTGGGGCTCGCGTTCCAGGGGGCCGACGATCTGCTGGACGTGACCGGCACGGCGGGCGAACTGGGTAAGACCGCGGGCAAGGACGCGGCCGCAGGGAAGGCGACCTGGGTACGGGTTGAAGGCCTGGAGGCCGCCACGCGGCGCACGCGCCGGCTGGGTGAGAAGGGTCTGGCTGATCTGACGAAGGCGCTGCCGGCCGGACCGGCCCGGGAGCGCCTGCTGGAACTGGGCGCCATGATGTGGCGGCGGGACCGCTGACGGTCCGGCCGAGCCGTGCGGGGGAATACGGTGGGCGAGTGGCCGATCTGGGCGCTGGTGGGGGTGTGCGCTGTGGCGGGACAGGGCGCCAAGTTCACGCTGTACTCGGCGGTGGCCCGGCGTCCGGCGCCGGCCGCGCTGTTCCAGGGCTATGGGGCCCCCAGCCTGCCGGCGGCCGTGCTGTCTTGCCTGTTGACCCTGATGGTGATCCACCGCGGCTGGCGGTCGAGCGAGGCCTCGTTCGCCCTGGTGCTGGCCGTGGTCGCAGTCCACGACACGGTCAAACTGCGGTTGGCGGCGACGCGGCAGCGCGAGATCGTGCATGCGATCGTGACGACCGAGCCGGCGGCCGGCGAACTGCGGCGAAGGGTGGCGGGCTTCCTGGATCCTCTGACGCACCACCCGGCGCACGTCGCGGCCGGGATCCTGTTCGGGGCGTTGTTCGCGGTGGCCGCCAGCCCGGGGCCGCGCTAGTCTGGGCGAATGTCGGCCACCGCGGCGCTGGTGACCGGCCACTGTGGGAAGGCCAGTGAAAACGGCCAGTGAAAGAAGGCGACATGGGCGGGATCCTGACCGGTATCGGCGGGCCTGAGGATATCAAGAAATTGACGGGCGAGGAAATGACCCGCCTGTGCGCCGAATTGCGCGAACAGATCATCTCGTCGGTGTCGCGAACCGGCGGGCATCTGGGCGCCAGCCTGGGCGTCGTCGAACTGACGGTGGCCCTGCACCGGGTCTTCTCGTCACCGCGCGACAAGATCGTCTGGGATGTCGGCCACCAGGCCTACGGCCACAAGCTGCTCACCGGCCGGCTGGCCGGCTTCGACACGCTGCGACGCCAGGGCGGCGTCTCCGGCTTCCCGAAGCGCAGCGAGAGCATCCACGACACTTTCGGCGTCGGTCATGCCAGCACGGCGATCAGCGCGGCGGTGGGGTATGCCGCCGCCCGCGACGCGCGGGGCGACGACAACGCCGTGATCGCGGTGGTCGGCGACGGCGCGTTGACCGGCGGCCTGGCCTACGAAGGCCTGAACAACGCGGGCCAGCTGGGCACCAACCTGATCGTCGTCCTGAACGACAACAAGATGAGCATTTCGCCCAACGTGGGCGCCATCTCGAAGTACCTGACGCGGATCACCAGCGGACGCAGCTACCTGCGCCTGGAAGCGGACATCTGGGATCTGCTGGGAAAGATCCCGCACGGCAGCAAGGCGCAGGTGCTGGCCGGACGCATCAAGGAGAGCCTGAAGCAGCTGGTCGTGCCGACCATCCTGTTCGAGGAACTGGGCTTCAAGTACTACGGTCCGCTGGACGGTCACGATCTTCCTCTGCTGGTCAGCACGCTGCAGGCCGTGCGGCAGGTGAAGGGCCCGATCCTGATCCACCTGATCACCGAGAAGGGCAAGGGCTACCGCTTCGCCGAACAGGATGGGCAGCGCTACCACGGCGTGGGCAAGTTCGACAAGTCCGAAGGCATCAAGATCGTGGCGCCGACGGTGCCTTCGTACACCGATGTCTTCGGCGACACGCTCTGCGGGATGGCGGCGGCCGACCCGCGCATCCACGGTATCACCGCCGCGATGCCGTCGGGCACGGGTCTGGATCGGCTGCGTGCGGAACAGCCTCGACGCTGCCATGACGTGGGCATTGCCGAGGGGCACGCCGTAACCTTTGCCGCTGGCCTGGCCTGCGATGGGGCGAAGCCGGTCGTGGCCATCTATTCGACGTTTCTTCAGCGGGCCGTCGACCAGATCATCCACGACGTGGCCCTGCAGCACCTGCCGGTGGTGTTCGCGGTCGACCGCGGCGGTGTGGTGGGCGAGGACGGACCCACCCATCACGGCGTCTTCGATCTGACCTTCCTGCGCATGGTGCCCGGCATGATGGTGATGGCGCCGCGCGACGAGGACCAGCTGCGGCACATGCTGGCCACGGCGCTCGCGCGTGAAGACGGTCCGAGTGCGCTGCGCTATCCGCGCGGCGCCGGCCGGGGTCTGGCGCTGGATGGACCGCCGCTGCCGCTGCCGATCGGCACCGCCGAAACCCTGCGGAGCGGCGCCGACGCCTGCCTGCTGGCGGTGGGCTCGCTGGTCTACCCGGCGCTGGCCGCGGCCGACCTGCTGGCCAGGCGTGGTTTCGAAGTCGAGGTCGTGGACATGCGGTTCGTCAAGCCGCTGGACGAAGCCGTGCTGTGCGATGTCTGGCGGCGCCATCGCGAAGTGTTCACGCTGGAAGAGAACACCGTGCTGGGCGGCTTCGGGGCCGGGGTGCTGGAATGGGCGGCCGCGCACGAGGAGATCAGCCCGCCGCACGTGACCTGCGTGGGCATTCCGGACGCGTTCCAGGAACACGCGACGCGCGCCGAACTGCTGGCGGACATGGGCCTGGACGCGGCCTCGCTCGCCGAAAGGGTCGCCGGCAGGCTCGCCGAAACCCGCGCCGGCGGCTCGCGCGCCGGGAGCGCGTCTTGACCCCCGGACACCGAAGCCCGCCGCTGCGCGTGGTCGGCGTCCTGGGCAACGCTGCGAAGCCGGAGTTGCCTCCGGCCATCGCGACAGCGGTGTCAGCCTGCCGCGGCCATGGTGTGCGGGTACTGGCGGCACGCGAGCTGGCCGGCGTGGTTCCAGCCGACGTCCCCCTGTTGGACACCGGGGAACTGGTTGCCGCCGCCGATGTGATCGTCGCGTTCGGTGGCGACGGCACGATGTTGCGCGCGGCCCGCGCGCTGGATGGCACGGAGGTGCCGCTGCTGGGTGTGAACCTGGGTTCGCTGGGCTATCTGACGGACATCCCGTTGCCGGAACTCGAGCGGGCTTTCGCTCAGTTGGTGGCGGGCGATTTCCATCTCGAGGACCGCACCCAGGTCGTTTGCCGGGTGCTGCGCGACGGGCAGGAGCAGGACAGCCTGACGGCGCTGAACGACCTGGTGATCAACATGGGGCCGCTGCCGCGCGCACTGGAGATGGAGCTGCGACTGGACGGTGATTCGCTGGGCCATTTCCTGGGCGACGGCGTGGTCGTCAGCACGCCCACCGGATCGACGGCCTACAATCTGTCGGCCGGCGGGCCCATCTGCCAGAACGCCGTGCCGTGCCTGCTGATCGCCCCGATCTGCCCCCATGCGCTGGGCATGCGGCCGCTGGTGGTGCCCGAATCCACGGCCATCGAGATCATTCTGCTGAATACCGGCGAGGGAGCGGTTCTGACGGCGGATGGGCAGGAGACCTGTCTGCTGGCGAACGGCGACCACCTTGTCTTCGGTGTCGCGGAAGCCCGCGTGCGGCTGGTCAAGTTCCCGCAGAGCAGCTTCTACCGCGTCATGCGGCACAAGCTGAACTGGGGCGGACCACGCCGGCGCGAACAGAAAGGGCGATGATGCTGCGCGAGCTGCGGGTGGCCCATCTGGCGCTGGTGGACGAGGTCGTCCTGCCGCTGGAGCCCGGTCTGACCATGCTGACCGGCGAGACCGGCGCGGGAAAATCGCTCATCGCCGGCGCGCTTTCCCTGCTGGGCGGGGGCAAGGCCGACGCGAAACTGATCCGCGAGGGCGAGGACCTGGCGTGGGTCGAGGGTGTCTTCGAACTGGACGGCAACGATGCCGCGCTGGCCGCGTGCTCGGCCATGGGCATCCGGGTCGGCGCCGACGGCGTGCTGGTGCTGCGTCGAGAACTGCGGCGCGAGGGGCGCGGCCGCGTGCTGATCAACGGACTGGTTTCGTCGCAGGCGATGCTCGAGGACATCGGCGGCCGGCTCGTGGCGATCCAGAGCCAGGACCAGCAGCGCCAGTTGGGACGCCCGGCGTTCGCCCGCGAGTTCCTGGATGCGGCGCTCGGGCTGGACGCGGAGCTGGCGGCGATGCGCGCGGCCGTGGCCGCGCACCAGGCCGCCGCCGCCAAGCTGGCCGAACGTCAACGCGAAGCGGATTTCGCGCGGCGGCAGCAGGAGGTCTGGAGCTTCCAGCATCGCGAGTTGTCGGAAATGCGGCTGCGCGAAGGCGAATCCGAACAACTGGACGAGGACCTGGGTGTCGGCCGCAACGCGCGCGGCCTGCTGGAAGCGGCTGCCCGCGCGCTGGAAGCATTGACCGAAGGGCAGCCTGCGGCCCGGCAGCTGCTCGGGGCGGCCGAGAAGGCCCTGGTGCCTCTCGAACACGCCAGCGCGCGCCTGGGCGCGGTCGTGCGGCTGGTGCGCGACGCCGAGGCCTCCGTCAACGAAGCCGCGGCCGACCTGCAGCGGTTCGCGGACGGGCTCGACGTGGATCCGGCCCGTTTGGACGAGTGGGAAGAACGGCGTTCGCAGTACCAGGCACTGGTGCGCAAGTACCAGCGGGATGTTCCGGGGCTGATCGCGCTTCGCGACGAATTGGCCCTGCAGCTGGACCGGCAGCGCGGCGCGGCCGACGACGTGCGCGCACTGGAGGACGGACTGAAGGCTGCCGCGGCGGATGCCGCCCGGGCCGCATCCCTACTGCGCATTCGGCGGCGCGAAGGCGCGCCCGAGGTGGCCCGGCGGGCCGGTGAACTGATCCGTCCGCTGGCACTGCCCGATCTGGAACTGCGGTTCGAGATAGAGCCCGATCTCTACGCATCCGGACCGGTGGAACTGGACGGCGGTCGCTGCCGGTTGACCGGCAACGGGGCCGATGTGGTGCGCCTGCGGGTGCGCACCAACCGCGGCGAAGCGCCGGGCGAGGTGGGCACGATCGCCTCGGGCGGCGAACGGTCGCGGATCTATCTGGGCCTGTCTGTCCTGGCGGACCGTCAGGCCGAGCGGCCGCTGCTGCTGTTCGACGAGATCGATGCCGGGCTGGGCATGGACAACGCGCGCCCGGTCGCCGAACTGCTGGCCCGACTGGCCGCCAACAGGCAGGTCCTGTGCATCACCCATCTGGCGACCGTGGCCGTGCGCGGCGACCGGCACTGGGTGGTTCGCAAGGCGATCCGCGGCCGCCGGACCGTGCTGTCGCTGGACGAAGTGGCGGCCGAGAGCCGGGTCGACGAAGTGGCGCGCCTGCTGGGCGGGACGGCCGCCGAAGCGCCGCCGCCAGTCTCGCAGGTCGCCTACGCGCGGGAGCTTCTCGCGCGATCGCCGTCGATCTGAGCAACCGGTGTTTGACTGCCCGGGCCGAATGTCCCATTATACGGCACCTAGGTGCGCCCGTAGCTCAGCTGGATAGAGCGTCTGCCTCCGGAGCAGAAGGTCGTGAGTTCGAATCTCGCCGGGCGTACCACCCCAACTCCGCGTCGTGAGCCATGACCGCACTGTTGCGCATTTTTCTTCTGCTGTCGGCGCTCCTGGTCGCCCGTGGTTTCCTGCGCGCCTGGCGCGCGGGCTCCGCGCGGACCCGTGAAAGTCGGCACGCGGCCGAAACAGGCCGGTTCGACAACCTGTCCGACCAGGAAGTCAGCGATGCTGATTTCGAAGAAATCCCCTAGAACAAGCACCCGGTTCGCTTCGCGGTTCAGCGAAGGGGCCCCCGGCGATTTCCCGTTGCGCCAGTACCTTCGGCTGCGGGAGGATCTGGCTCTGGGCATGTTGCAGGCCACCCTGCAGGCGATCTTCCTGGCGTTGATTCTCGTGTTCGGCAGGGCCTTCGACGGCTTGTTCCGGTCCCACGGGGCGGGTCTGAACCCTGTCTACCGGGTGGCCATCTTGGTTTTGGTCGCCATTTTCGCCCTTTCGGTCATGCGCCGGTTGTATTATAAATTAGTGGGATTGCGTGAGATACGGCGCGAGATGCAGGGATTGCGGGCGTCGTTCCGCCAGGTGGGGAGCGATGATGGCGGGCCCGCCGGGAGTCCGCCGCTCTCCCTTTAAGTCCGCGCCGGACAAGCCGATGAACCTATGCACGAACCCGTCACGATGCCGGCGCCTGTCCCCGAGGCGTCGGGTGACAGTGTGCCATCCAGTCCAAGAGGTGTCCCATGCAACAGCAGGCACTGATCGAGAAATTGAAGAACCGGAAGGCGCGCCTGAGCGTGCTGGGCCTCGGCTATGTCGGGTTGCCGCTGGCCGTCGCCTACGCCAAGGCCGGTTTCGAAGTCGTCGGTTTCGATCTCGCCGCCGAGAAGGTGGCCCAGATCAACCAGAAGCGCAGCTACATCATCGACATCAGCGATGCCGAGCTGGCCGAAGCGGTCAAGCCGGGAGGTCTGCGCGCGACCACCGATTTCTCGGAGCTGGCCAACGTCGACTGCGTGAACATCTGTGTGCCGACGCCGCTCGGCAAGACGCGTGATCCGGACATCACCTACATCCAGGCGGCGGTCGCCTCGATTTCGGCGAGCATGCACGCCGGGATGCTGGTCATCCTCGAGAGCACGACCTATCCGGGCACGACCGAAGAGGTCATTCTGCCCATCCTGAGCCAGGACGGCCTGGAGGTCGGCAAGGACTTCTTCCTGGCGTTCTCGCCCGAGCGCGTCGATCCGGGCAACGCCACCTACACGACGATCAACATCCCGAAAGTCGTCGGCGGCGTGACGCCGGCCTGCACCGAGGTGGCGCGCACGTTGTACAGCCAGGTGATGAACACGGTGGTGCCGGTGTCGTCGGTGCGCGTGGCCGAAACGGTCAAACTGCTGGAGAACACCTTCCGCAGCGTGAACATCGGTCTGGTGAACGAGATCGCGCTGATGTGCAAGGCGATGGACATCGACGTGTGGGAAGTGATCTCCGGCGCCGCGACCAAGCCGTTCGGCTTCATGCCCTTCTATCCGGGCCCGGGTCTGGGCGGCCACTGCATTCCCATCGATCCGTTCTACCTGTCCTGGAAGGCGAAGCAGGCCGGCTCCGAGGCGAAGTTCATCGAGCTGGCCGGCCAGATCAACGGCGCCATGCCGAAGCACGTGGTGAACCTGGTCGCACAGGCGCTCAACGGCCGCAAGAAGGCCGTCAACGGCAGCCGCGTGCTGGTCGTGGGCGTGGCCTACAAGCCGGCGATCGACGACATCCGCGAGTCGCCGGCCCTGGACATCATCGAACTGCTGAACAAGGGCGGCGCCGAAGTGTCGTGGTACGATCCGCACGTGCCGGCGCTGCCGGCCGGCATCCACGGCGAGCAGCTGAAGGACTGGTCGAAGGCCGGGCTGGCGGGATTCGACGCCGCGGTCATCGTGACGCCGCACCCCGGTGTCGATCACAAGATCCTTCTGGGCGCCGGGCCGCTGGTCATCGACAGCCGCAACGCGCTGAAGGGTATGCAGCATCCCGACCTGACCCGGCTGTAGGCGATCGGAAGGATGAATGTGAGCAAGACCAGATACCTCGTGACCGGCGGCGCCGGCTTCATCGGCTCGCACGTGGCCAAGACGCTTGCCGCGGCCGGCCACGAGGTGATCGTGCTGGACAACCTGTCGACCGGGCGGCGCGCCAATCTTGACGACGCGACCGGACGGATCGAACTGGTCGAAGGCAGCATCACCGACCTGGAAACGGTCGAGTCCTGCTGCCGCGGCGTGGACTGCGTGTTCCATCAGGCGGCGCTGCCGAGCGTGCCGCGCAGCGTGGTCGATCCGCTGGCCAGCGACGAGCACAACGTGGGGGGCACGCTGCGCGTGTTCTGGGGCGCGCACCGTCAGGGTGTGCGCCGCGTCGTGTTCGCCGCGAGCAGTTCTGTCTATGGAGACACGATCGAGTTGCCCAAGCACGAAGGCATGCCCGTGCGGCCGTTGTCGCCCTACGCGGTGAACAAGTGCGTGGGCGAGATGTACGGCGCGGTGTTCAACAACCTCTATGGACTGAGCACGATCGGCCTGCGCTATTTCAACGTCTTCGGTCCCCACCAGGATCCGCAGAGCCAGTACGCGGCCGTGGTGCCGAAATTCATCACGTCGTTCCTGGACGGACAGGCGCCGGTGATCCACGGCGACGGCACGCAGTCGCGCGACTTCACTTTCGTCGAGAACGTGGTCGAAGCGAACCTGGCGGCATGTGCGGCGCCGGGCACGGCTGGTGGGCGCTCCTACAACATCGCTCTGGGCGGGCGCATCACGGTGACCGACCTCTGCCTGAAGATCCGGGCTCTGGTCGGATCCGAAGCGGAGCCGCAGTACGACGCGGCCCGCGCGGGCGACGTGAAACACTCGCAGGCGGATATCAGTCTGGCCCGCGAACACCTGGGTTATGCCGGCAAAGTGGATCTCGACGAGGGGCTGCGGCGGACCGTGGACTGGTACAGAACGCGGGCACAGGCCGGCGGCGGTGGAAAGGCGTGCTCATGACTTCGTACACCAAGGAACAGGGTCGCCGGCTGATGCTGGCGTTGGCTTTCCTGGCCCTGCTGGCGGCGCCGGGCGCCGCGCCGGCGCAGACGGGCGCGGTCGGCGACGTCATCCGTCCGGGAGACGTGCTGCAGATGGTGGTGCCTGGCCGCCCGGATCTGGATCGGGCGCTGGTGGTCGATCAGAACGGCAGCGTCGACATCCCCCAGGTGGGCGAAGTGCGTCTGACCGGTTTATCGCTCGGCGAAGCCGGCGTGCTGATGAAGCAGCGGCTGCGCCTGATCGCGCCGACGCTGGACGCCGTCGTGTTGAGCCGGGCCGAAGCGGCTTCCTTCCGCGTCTATGTGCTCGGGCAGGTTGGGCAGCCGGGCATGCACGATTTCCCGGACCATCCTTCGGTCTGGGACGTGCTGCGCGCGGCGGGCGGTCCGCTCAAGTCGGCGGATCTCCGCAAGGCGCGCGTGATCCGTGAAGAGGCCGGGCAGGCGGGCACGGTGGCGATGGATCTGTCGCGCATCCTCGAGGGCGAAGACTTTCCGACGCTCGCCTTGCGGGACGGCGATACGCTCGTGATCCCGTCCCTGGCCGACGGCGTTTCGGGAGTGCCTGCCGAGCGCGGCGTCAAGGTGTTCGGTGGCGTGGGCGTGCCGTCGATCGTGCTGGTGGATGAACCGACCCCGCTGATGGATGTGCTCATGCTGGCCGGTGCGCCCACCGCAGACGCGGACATGAAGAAGATCCTGTGGGTGCACACGGCGGGCGAGGTGGACCTGGCGCGGGTCGTGAATCTGCGGGCGTATCTGGAGAAAGGCGATCCGGCGGGCAACCCGTTGATTCATCCGGGCGACACGCTGGACGTGACCTTGTCGAGGCCCGGGAAGGTGGCCAACAGCTTCAAGTTCCTGCTGGGCACGGCGGCGGCGCTGGCGGCGGTCTACGTGGCGCTGAACCAGACCAACTGAGCGGGCGCCGATGACATCGGAGCCGGCCGCGCCGTCATCACGCGCGGCCGGTTTTCGTTGTGGCCCGGCCGGAAGGCATGGCTCAGCCCGTGCCGCCGGCGGGAAGATCCGCCGCCGTCGTGGTCCGTCCCAGCAGAAGCCGCCGCGACGGGACCCAGAAGGCCAGCCCCACCACCACCGCCAGCCACAGGGTGAAGATCCGGATGATGATCGCCGCCGCCGCCGCCGGCGGACCGGCTACCGCCACCTTGCCCAGAAGCCAGACGATGGTCGCTTCCGTTCCGCCGAGCCCGCCGGGCAGGAAACTCAGGGAGCCGACGAGCGTGCCGGCCGCATAGATGAAACACGCCTGTCCCAGCGGCACGTCCAGGCCCAGCCCCCGGCAGACCAGCCACATGCCGACGCACTCGCAGGCCCAGGCCACGGTCGACAGGGTGACGGCCCAGGCGGCGTCGGCCGGGCTGAGCAGGCGGCCCAGCGACGTGGTGGCGCCCTCGAGCCCATCCCGGAAGCGGGCCAGCTGGGGGCGGGCCGCCAGGCGGGCCAGCAGGCGTTCCCGAATCGGCCGCACCTGGAACAGGGCCAGCAGGACCGGCACGGCAGCGGCGGCGGCGAGGCCGCCGCGCAGGCCGACCAGCGGGCCGGGCCAGAAACTGAGTCCGACGGCCGCCAGCAGGAGGACGGCCAGGAAGTCGTAGACCCTTTCGGCCAGCACGATCGGCACGCCGCGGGCCAGGGGAGTCGCGAATCGTTCGCGCAGCAGGCCGGCCTTGAACACCTCGCCGATCTTGCCCGGGGTGATGACCATCAGGTACGAGGCGAAATAGAGGATCATCGAAGCACGAAGCGGGATGCGGACATCCAGGCGTCGCAGGAAAATCTCCCAGCGCAGATACCTCAGCAGGTAGTTGGCCAGCGACAGCCCGGCCAGGGGCAGCAGGAGCGGCGTGGAGAAGGCGCCGAGGTGGCCGCGCAGGTCATCCCAGCCGATGATGGCGGCGCCAGCCACGTAGACCACGGCGGTCGCGGCGACCACCAGAAAGGTGCGGGCAATCCAATGTCGCGGCTGACGCATGACAGTCGTCTTTCCATTCCGCAAAACCCGTTGACGATGCACCACTTACGAAGAGCCTCCAATATGGGGGCGATTGTGCGTTTAGGCAACCGGGAAGGCCAAAGACAGTCCCCGGGCGCAAGTGCACCAAAGCGAAAATTGCTGTTGCCAAGTTGACCTGCGCGGTTTACAATGATTCCAGTTCAAAGGCGATGTGGTCGGGACCGGGGGATTCCGACCAGACTTCAGGTCGCCCATCACAATCACTAGCTTCGGCATCCACGGATGGCGCCGACAGCGCTCGACGGTGAGTACTTATGTCCAACCGAGTCATGATTGGTGGCAATGAGATCGCGCAGCTGGGCCCCGCGGGTATCGCGGGCGGCACCGGCAGCGCTGCGGCTTCGCTTTCGGTCGCGCTGCCCGGCGGGCTGCCCCATGAAGGCCTGGCCGTCGTTCCGGCGTATTCGGGCACGCTGCGGCTTCCGGGAACCTTCTTCCTGGTGGCGAAGCGGGCTTCCGATGTCGCGATCGCGCTGCTCGGTCTCGGCGCCTTCGGCCTGATCCTGCCGCTGCTGGCCCTGATCATCAAACTTGATTCGCCCGGGTCGGTGTTCTTCGCGCAGGAGCGCGTGGGCATCAACCGGCGACGCTCGCGCACCCCTCACGACGGCAGCGATCGGCGCAAGGTTCTGCAGCCGGGTCGTCCGTTCCGCGTCCTCAAGCTGCGGACGATGGGCGTGCACGCCGAAGCCGGCGGTCCCCAGTGGGCCACCAAGAACGATGTGCGGGTCACCCGGGTGGGCAAATTCCTGCGCAAGACGCGGCTGGATGAAGTGCCGCAGTTCCTGAACGTCCTGCGCGGCGAGATGAGCATCATCGGCCCGCGTCCGGAGCGCCTGGTGTTCGTGCGGCAGCTGGAGAAGGAGATTCCCTTCTACCGCGACCGTCTGCTGGTCCTGCCGGGCATCACCGGCCTGGCCCAGGTCATCAACGGCTACGACGACGGCATCGAGTCGGTGCGCCGCAAGATCGAACTGGATCGCCAGTACATCCACGCGGCCGGTTTCGTGCAGGAGTTCAAGATCCTGCTGGCCACCGTGAGCGTGGTTCTCAAGGGCGAAGGCGCCCGCTGATCTGATCCGTCGACGAGGTTCCGGCAGGGCTGCGGCAACGCGGCCCTGCTTCTTTTCAGGCGGTCCTGTTGCCGCGCGCGCGCGGACGTCGATCCGTCTTGCCTCGGCGGAGCGACCGTAGCATAATGCCGCCAGAGCGGGTCCGGGCCCGCTTCCGAGAGCCCTGTCAGGCCCGCGACCTCCCGCAAGGACCTCATGAAGCCGCTCATCCTGGTGATCGACGACGAAGAGGCCATCCGTCTGTTCCTGGAGTCGACGCTCGAGGACGAGGGCTACGAAGTGCGCACTGCCGCCAGCGGCGCCGACGGGTTGCAGGAAGCGTTCTCGCGCGTGCCCGATCTGGTCCTGCTGGACCTGATGCTGCCGGACATGAGCGGACTGCAGGTCCTGGGCAGCCTCAAGGAAAAACTGCCGCACCTCTGCGTGATCATGCTGACCGCCCATCGCGAAGCCGACACCGCGGTCAAAGCCATGAAGCTCGAAGCCTTCGACTATGCAACCAAGCCCATCCAGCTCAAGGACTTGCTTTCTGTTGTTCAGAAGGGACTTGAAGCAACGTCAGAGGCCCGGGACCGTTTCCGGCGCCTGACGCAGAGCGATCTCTTCGGCGGCATCGACGATGTCGTGCCGAGCCAGTCGCCGGCCATGATCGAGGTCTACGACACCGTGCGGAGGATCTCCGCCGGCGGCGCCACGACCGTGCTGATCGACGGCGAGTCGGGTGTCGGCAAGGATGTCGTGGCCAACCTCATCCACCGGTCGTCGCCACGCCGTGATTTCCCGTTCCTGGACATCAACTGCGCGGCGCTGCCCGAGCACCTGCTGGAGAGCGAACTGTTCGGTCACGAGAAGGGCGCGTTCACCGACGCGGCGACGCAGAAGCTCGGCCTGCTCGAATTGGCCAACGGCGGCACGCTGTTCCTGGACGAGATCGGGGAAATGGCCCTGACGGTGCAGGTGAAGCTGCTGCGCGTCCTGGAGAAGATGGTGTTCCGCCGGGTGGGCGGTTTGCAGGACATCGGCGTCGACGTGCGTATCGTCGCGGCCACCAACCGCAATCTGGCGTCGCAGGTCAGGGCGGGTACGTTCCGCGAGGATCTGTACTATCGGCTGGACGTGGTGCGCCTGACGGTGCCGCCGCTGCGGGCCCGGCTCGAGGACATCGTCCCGCTGGCGGAATTCTTCCTCGGCAAGTTCAGTGGACGATTCAAGAAGAACTTCAAACGGATCGACGAATCAGGTGTGGCACAGCTGATTGGCTATCGATGGCCAGGCAACATCCGTGAACTGCGGAACGTGATCGAACGCGCCGTGTTGCTGCAGGAGGGATTGTCGCTGACCAGCGCCCATCTCAGGTTGGGTAGTGACGGGGCGGCCGCCGACGCGGTGGATCTGCCGGTGACGCTGTCCGATGTCCTGACCGGCTCCCTGCCGGAAGACGGCGTGGACCTGGAGGTGCTTGTGGCTCAGTTCGAGGAAGCCCTGGTGCGCAAGGCCTACCAGGCTGCCAACGGCAATCAAAGCCTGGCGGCGCGCCTGTTGCGGTTGAACCGCGACAAGCTCCGTTATCGCCTGCGCCAGTACGGGATCCGGCCGTGAACCGTCCGCGGCGCCGGGCGTCGGTTCCGATTCTGTTGACGGTTCTGGTTGCCCTGGGTGCAAGCGGCTGCGGCGTCTACACCGCCAGCAGCGGCCGCGTCGAGGAGAGCCGCAAGCGCGTCTTCGTCGCCTTCCTGGAGAACGACACGCCCGAGGCGAACATCGGCGCCGAATTGACCGATTCCATCGTCAACGCCCTGCAGCAGGACAACACGCTGAAGGTGGTCGGCGATGATGTGGCCGATTCGGTCATCACCGGCCGGGTGACGCGGTACCTGCTGCGCGAGATGGCCACGCGACCCGACCTGACGGTCAACGAGTACCAGGTCCAGATCGCGGTCCAGTTGACCTTCACCGTCAGGGCCACCGGCGAGACCATCTTCGAGCGCCGGACCTTCAGCGGTTCGGGCAACTATGTCCTGAACGATCCGCAGGGCACGACGGAACAATCGGCGCGCACCGAGGCCGCCGGTGAAATCGTGCGCGACATCCTCGCGCAGGTGGTGGAAGACTGGTAGGGGTGGAGGACTTGTAGGGGTGGGGGCGCAGTCGGCATGAGGAACCCGGACAGGCAGGCGATCTGATGGCTCAGCGGGGCGGGCGCGGCGAAGCAGCGGATCCCGGTTTTCAGGACCTCGTGCGCGAGGATCTGAAGACCGGGAAGTTCCGACCGGTCTATCTGCTGGCGGGCGACGACACGCTGCGCATCGAAGGCGTGGTCGAAAAGATCCGGAAGGACGCCTTGGGCGCCTCGGGCGCCGCCTTCAACTACCACGTCTTTCGCGGCGACCAGGCGCCCATCGCGCGCGTCGTGCAGCAGGCGTTGGCGCTGCCCATGCTGGGCCGCATCCAGGTCATCTGGCTGAAGCAGGCCGACCACTGCGTCAGCGACGCGGACAGCCAGGCGGCATTGGAAAAGTACCTGGCCCGCCCGGTTCCCGAGACGATCCTGATCATGTCCTCGGACAAGGCCGACAAGCGCAAGCGCTGGGTCAAGCTCTGCCAGTCCGAGGGCTGGTACTTCGATTTTTCCCCGCCGACCGGCGAAGCGCTGATGCAGTGGGTCCTGAAAGCGGCCCAGAAGGAAAACCTGCCGCTGGCCGCCGATCAGGCGCGCCTGCTGGTCGAACTGGTCGGGAACGACCTCATGAGTCTCAAGAGTGAAATCGACAAACTTGCTCTCATGGTTGAAGATCGCGGCCGCGCGCTGTCGGCCGATGAACTCGGCGAGATCATCATGGACCAGGCCGCGCTCGAGGGTTACGAGATCACCGCCGCGTTGGAGCCGGGTCGCGCCGCCGAAGTCCTCCACACCTGGTTCCGCCTGGCGGAGTGGGGGCGCAGCGCCCACGAAATAGCCCCCCTGCTCCTGGCCCGCATCCGCAAGGGGGCCCTCCTGGCCGCCTGCCGCGAGGAAGGGCTGCGCGACGGCGAAATCGCCTCGCTGTCGGCCCAGAATCCGTACAGCTTCCGTTTCCTGGAGCCCATGGTGCGCGGCATGGGCGTCGAGGGACTGGCCCGCGGGCTGACCACGGCGCTCGAAGCCGACCGTCAACTCAAGGGTTCTCCGCTCAAGCCGGAACTCGTCATCGAAAAGACCATCCTGGAACTCTGCCGTCAACCGGGCCCGGCGCGCCCGCGGACGGCGCGCCCCCGAAAGGATTGAATCATGTCGACCCATCTGCGGGAATTCACCGACGCCGAGTTCATGACCGCCGTGATGCACAACCCGCAGCCGGTGCTCGTCGATTTCTGGGCGCCGTGGTGTGGACCGTGCAAGGCGCTGACGCCAACCATCGAAAAGCTGGCCGCCGAATTCGACGGCCGGGTCATCGTCGGCAAGATGGACATCCAGAACCAGCCGGTGTCCGCCGGCGAACTCGGGATCCGCAGCATCCCGGCGCTGCTGTTCTTCAAGGGCGGGCGCGTGGTCGATTCGTTGATGGGGGCCGTGAACGAAGACAGGATCCGCGACAAGCTGGAGCAGCTTGTCGGCTGACGACGGCGACTCGGGTCCCGCAGGGCGCAATAATGTCTACTTAACATAATATACATTATGCGCAATACGTGAACGCGCGCCGGCAAGGCGCTGGGATGTCTGGATTTGACGGATGCGTGGTTTGCCGGGATGCCCCGTCGCGGACGGCGGCGGCTGCCGAAGCTGCGTGGCTCAGTCCCCGAACGGGATGCGTTCGGCGAGCTCGTCGAGGTACGGAACCCGCCACGTCTCGCCGAACAGCGCGCGCGTGAAGCCCATCACCGAGACGCCGAGGATGACGAGGAAGAACGCCAAGCGCAGGATGATGGTGACCAGGAAACCGAGCAGCGGTATGCGGCCGATGGTGGCGTCGATGATCAGGATGAAGAGCGCCCCCACGACTTCGACGAAGAACAGGGCGAACCCCTGCCGGCAATGCCGGTTCAGGAAGGGGCTGCGGTTGGCGCTGAGCATGGGCAGCAGCACCATGAACGACAGGTAGCAGATGGCGGCCAGCCAGCGGTCGCGGATCGGGATTTCCATGCGCTTCTCCCCTTGCGCCGTCGGGACACGGACGGCGATGCGACGCCAATGTAGCGCGGCCACGCGCAATTGGAAACGAGTGAATCAGCGGAAAACAGCGGTGAACGCCGCAGACAGGCGGAAACGATGGCCGGCGGACGATGGGACTGGAAGAAGCTGAGGCCGCGCGCGGCGCACGACAAGCCGTCGCCGTGGCAGGGCGTCGACTATCTGGATCTGGTGCCGCGCCACGCCGTGGAATGCGAACCGGACTCCGGGACCGGCAACATCGTGCTGCTGGTCCCGCGGTACCGCGACCGCCTCTGGGGACAGTTGATCCAGCCCCGGCTCGGGCCGGCGAAGCGATACGTGCGGGTGCCGCTGGAAGCGCGCGGTTCGGCGCTGTGGGCGGCGATGGACGGCCGGCGCTCGGTGCGCGACCTGCTGGCGACGGCCCGTGCGGCCGCTCCCGGCGATGACGAGGATCTGGCCCGCCGGGTGTGCCTTTATGTGCAGAATCTGGCGGACAACGGGTTCGTGCGGTTGACCGGCGCCGGCCCCGCGGATCGTCTGGGAACTTGACCAACCCTTTGATCGGTATTGGTAAATTATTATCATTATTTGATTTGCGATATAGGCAATTGACTTTCGGGACACTTCTGTCATGATGCGGCGAAATATATGCGCCCTGGTTCTCCTGGGCGCGCTTGATCCGTTTCGCGGCCTGGCAGGCGACGTCCGGGGGTGAATGCCGAAGCACGATGTTACAGGGTTTTCTGGATATCATCATTTTCTTCGCCCGGAACATGGTCGCGGCTTTCGCGCTGTTCTTTGCGGTCTGGCTGTTGCCGGGTCGGCGCCCCGTTCCGGCGTCGGTGCGCTGGCGGCCGGCCCATGCCTGGGCCGTGTCGGTGGCGTTGCTGGTGGTGTTCGCCGGCATCGCCGCCTGGTACGTCGGGCTGGAGGGGTTCGCCGGCGAAGTCGAACCGGTGGTGTCCACCCTTTCGTGGCTGGTCAGCCATGGACACCCCCTCTACACGCCGTTCGACGCCGCCGAGCGGTACAGCGTTCTCTACGGGCCGTCGGTGTTCCTCACCAACGGCCTTTTCCTCAAGGTGCTCGGCCCTTCCCTGGCCGCGGTGAAGCTGGCCTCGGCGCTGGGCGCGGTCGGCAGCCTGCTGCTGCTCTACGCGTCGCTGGCCCGCCATCGCCGAGACACGATGGCCGTGGCGCTGACGGCGGGTGCGGCCATGTATTTCTGGGCCCAGGGATTCGCGGTCTATGTCGTGCGGCCTGACGCGCTGATGCTGTTCGCGGTGGGTCTGGGCCTGTTCGGTGCGGCTCGCCTGCGCCCTTGGCTGGCGCTGCTGACCTTCGCGGCGACCGCCGGGTTCGCGGTGAATCTGAAGCTGCACGGCCTGCTCTACTTCGTGCCGGTGGTGGCGCTGCTGGCCACGCGCCAGGGCTGGCGTTCAACAGCGGGTGCGCTGGCCGGTGCGTTCGTGGTGGCGGCCCTGCCGTTCGCGTTCAACGACCAGGTGTCGCTGACCCACTACCTGGCCTGGTTGCGCAACGCGATCCACCATGGACTGACCTCCGAATTCCTGGCGCTGGATCTGGGCTACGCGGCGGCGCTGGTGCTGCCACTGGCGCTGGTGCTGCTGCTGGCGGGCTGGCGCCGCTGGCGGGGCACCGAAGAAGGGATGCTGCTGTTGTCGCTGGGAGCCGTGCTGCCGGCGCTGCTGGTCCTGGCCTCGAAGCCGGGCGCCGGCATGGTGCACCTGCTGCCGCTGGCGTTGCCGACGATCTACGTGCTGGGGCGCCTGCTCCAACGGCTCCACGACGAGGGTTTCGACTGGCGGCCGCGGGCGCGTTCCGGCGCTGCCGTCGCGTTCGGCCTGACGCTGATCCTGGCCGGCACCGTGAACGAATACCGCGCGGTGCGCCTGCTGGACTGGCAGCTGGCCCAGCAGCCGGAACTGGCGAAGGACGTGCGCGGCATCATGGCGCGGTACGACGGTCTGACGATGGCCATGGCCTGCGGCGGCGAAAACGTTTCGTTCCGCAGCACCTGGCCTCGCGCGCTGCTGGCCTTCAGCGACAACCCGGTGTTGATCGACCCCATCTCGGTGATGGACTCGTCGCTGTCGGGACGCGACCTCTCCCCTTCGACCTACCGCGCGATCAGCGACGGCCGCATCAAGATGTGGCTGGTGCCGCGCGGGCAGGAGCCGTTCCGCAAGGTGAACTGGTACGCCCCCCACCTGCCGATCTTCCCGGAAGCGTTCGTCAAACACTTCGAAACGTTCTATTCGCCGCGGGCGCAGACGCGCTACTTCGACCTGTGGTTCTGGAACGGCGTGCCGGAAGTGGCGGCGAAGGGAATCCGCGCGGTCGGTGCGTCGGGTGAAGACGGGGTGCTGGCGCGGTGAGGCCGGTCGTTTCTTTGGTTGGTACCCCCGACAGGGATCGAACCTGCGACCCCCAGATTAGGAATCTGGTGCTCTATCCAACTGAGCTACGGGGGCACCGAACCAATCAAAGCAAGCGGTTCAATTAAGACCGGTCACGCGAACCGCACAAGGGAAAACACCGGCCCGTCGGCCTCCAGCCGCGCGCGGCCCTGCAGGAAATCCAGCTCGACCAGGAACAGGAAGCCCGCCACCGTGGCGCCCGCTTCGCGCACCAGCTGCGCGGCGGCGGCCGCGGTGCCGCCGGTGGCCAGCAGGTCGTCGATGATGACGACACGTTCGCCGGCGCGGAAGCTGTCCAGGTGCGCCTCGATGGTCGCGGTGCCGTATTCCAGCGCGTAGGTCACCGCGCGCGTGGCGGCCGGCAGCTTGCCCTGCTTGCGCACCAGGGCCAGCGGCAGGCCGTACGACAGGGCCAGCGGCGCGCCGAACACGAACCCGCGGGATTCGATGGCGGCGAGCCGGTCGCAGGGCATGCCCGACAGCAGGTCGCGCAGGCCGGCGACCGCGTTGGCGAAGGCGGCCGGATTCTCGAGCACCGGCGTGATGTCCTTGAACAGGATGCCGGGCTTGGGGAAGTCGGGCACGTCGCGGATCACCTGTCGCAGGTCCATGGTCCCCTCCATTGCGCCCGCCGGCGCGTTCGCGTGGTCGGCTATTTGAGCAGGCGGTCCGGGGCGACGGCCTTGTTGTCCCGCCGCAACTCGACGTGCAGGTGCGGATCCTCGCCGCCGGCAACCGGCTGGGCGGTACGGGCCAGGATATCGCCCTTGAGGACCACCTCGCCCAGGCGGACGGTCAGCGTGATCGGGTCCACCGGCGCCAGAACCGAGGTCCAGGTGCCGCCGTGCTCGACGATCAGCACGGTGCCGACGCCGTCCATCGCTCCGGCGTGGCGGATGATCCCCGTGGCCGGAGCCAGCACCTCGGTGCCGACCGGACAGGCCACATCCACGCCGGTGCTGGGCAGGACCAGCTTGCCCTGCTGGTTGTTGCCGAAGCGGCGGAGGGTCTTGCCCGCCTTCTTCAGGGGGCGCCCCCATTTGACGTCGGCGGGCTTGAAGCCCTTCAGCGCATCGGGGATGACGATGACCTGCCCCTGGTGGATGACGTCGCCCTTGATGTCGTTGCTGCGCCGCAGGTGGCTGAGGGTCACGCCGGTCTTCTTGGCGATCAGGGAAAGGCTGTCGCCGCGGCGGACCGTGTAGGTCGGCGTTTCAGCCGCAAATGCAGGCAGCGCACACAGAAGCACAGCCAGCATCACCACGGGCATGAAGCGACAACGGCAAAAGATTGTCGAACGGGAAGATGTGGTCGGGGCGGAGAGATTTGAACTCTCGACCTCCTGCTCCCGAAGCAGGCGCGCTAACCGGGCTGCGCTACGCCCCGACCGAGGCAAACGGCGTTGGGTGCCGCTCGTTGATCCGTTGTCCAGCCGTCTCGCAAGTGCTAATGCCACAACGAGATGACCCCTTCGGAAACGAGGCTGACCACGACGCCGGCGATCAGGACGCCAAGAATGATACATGGCAGGGCCAACCGCAAGGGAAGTTTGAAGAGGTAGGCGGCGATGGCCCCCGTCCAGGCGCCGGTCATCGGCAGCGGCACGCCCACGAACAGCATCAGGCCGATGCTCTCGTAGCGGCGGATGAGGTCGCTCTTCGCTTCCGTGCGCCGGAACAGCCAGGTGAAGAAACGGTCCATTGTCGCGTAGCGCCGGAGCCAGCGCTCGGCCGGCCCCAGGAACAGCAGGATCGGCAGGATCGGCACACAGTTGCCGGCCACAGCGAGAAGGTAGATGGACACCGTGTTCGTCATGCCCAGGGCGTAGCCCGCCGGGATCGCGCCCCTCAGCTCGAAGATGGGCAGCATGGCGATCAGGAAGACGGCGACCGGGGGCGGCAGCCCGCCCAGCGCCTCGAGGATCTGTTCACGCACGGGCGTTCCCCTGTTCGTCGTCGGTTTCAGGATGGTTGTCGGCCAGGGCGGCGACATCGGCGGCCGTGGCCTCTGGTGTTTCCGCCACGTCGACCGGTGCGTCCTGCACCCCGGGCAACAGCGGCACGAAACGGCAGGAGACCGACCGCTCGATGACGACCTCCTGCCCGCGCCTCTGGTAGCGGTAGAGGATCTGCTCGCGACCTTTGTCCACCGGCAGCAGAAGGTAGCCGCCTTCGGTCAGTTGGGCCACCAGCGCCGACGGCAGATGGGGCGCGCAGGCGGTCACGACGATGGCGTCGAACGGAGCGCGCTCGGGCACGCCGTCGCGGCCGTCGGCGGCGCGCACCTCGACGTTGGCGTAGCCGAGAGACGCGAGCAACTGGCCGGCGCGGCGCGCCAGGGGCGCCAGGCGCTCCACCGTGACGACCTCGCGGCACAGGGCGGCCAGCACCGCCGCCTGGTAGCCGGAGCCGGTGCCGATCTCGAGCACGCGCTCGTGTCCGCGCAGGCCCAGC
Organism: bacterium; assembly: GCA_020049465.1. Lineage (GTDB taxonomy): Bacteria > Krumholzibacteriota > Krumholzibacteriia > LZORAL124-64-63 > LZORAL124-64-63 > CAINDZ01. The sequence goes on from JAIFKS010000112.1 coordinate 34,436, forward strand.
AGGCTGCTCATCAGCCCGACCGTGAACGGCTTGCTGATGGTCTGGCCGAAGCCGATGGGCAGGGCACAGTCCTGATGCGCGCGGTGGTGCAGCAACCGCGGCACGAACAGGTGGCGGGGCACCGTCTCCATCGCCCCCAGGACGCGGCGGTCCTCGAGCCCCGCGTCCGCCAGCTGTTCGCGCACCATGCGGCGCCGCGCGACGTTCATCGCGTGGAACCGTCTTCCAGGGCGGCAGGCAGACCGTCGCGCTCGAGGCCCTTCATCTCCTGGTGCATGCCGTAGTGCGTCAGGTCGACCATCAGGGGGGTCAGGCTGACGAAGCCCTCCTCCACGGCCGCGTAGTCGGTGCCCAGGTCGCGGCTCCAGGTGGGGCCCTGGCCCCCGATCCAGAAGTACGGCTTGCCGTGCGGATCGACCTGGTCGGTGATGACGTTCTGGTAGACCCGGCTTCCGAGGCGGGTGACGCGGATGCCGCGGATGCCCTCGATCGGCCCGTCGGGAATGTTCACGTTTAGCAGCGTGCCGCGGCGCAGCGGGAAGGCCAGGATCTCGGGCAGGCAGCGGCGCAGGAACTCGCGGGCGCCGCTGAAGTCGGTCGGGTGCCAGGCCGCCAGCGAGAACGCGTAACTGGGGGCGCCGAACATGGTGCCCTCCATCGCGGCGGCCACGGTGCCGGAGTAGATCACGTCCTCGCCCATGTTGGGCCCGTGGTTGATGCCGCTCATCACGTAGTCGGGCGGGTCCGAGCGCAGGATCTTCTCCATCGCCACCAGCACGCTGTCGGTGGGCGTTCCGGTGACGGCGAAGTGGCCGGGGCTGTGGTCGATGATGCGCAGCGGCGAGGTCAGCGTCAGGCTGTGGCTGGACGCGCTCTGCTGGTCGTGCGGGGCCACCACCGTGATGCGGAAGCAGCCGAGCGAGCGCACCGCGTCTTCCAGCACGCCGATGCCGTGGGCATCGATGCCGTCGTCGTTGGAGATCAGGATGTGTTTCTGCTTATCGCGTGTCGCGTCGGGCATCGGGGCCATCCGTTCTGAATTCTCTGTTAGCTGTTTCCCTGGCGCGCACGGTCGCGCGTGAACGCCAGCAGCACCACCAGCCGCAGGAAGCGGCCGGTATCGACCAGCGGCCGGATCGAGCTGACCTGGTCGCCATACACCGTGCTGATGGGCACCGCCCCGATGCGCGCGCCGCCGCGGGCCAGGCGCACCAGGATCTCGGATTCGGCATCGTAGCGCGTCGTGCGCAGGCGCAGGCCCTGCAGTTTCGCCACGCGGTACAGCCGGTATCCGCTCTGCGAGTCGGGGATCACACAGCCGGCCAGCCCGCTGATCACCCGGCTGGTCGTGATGTTCGTCCACTTCCGCAGCCACGGCATGTTCGCGGTGCTGGCCATGCGCGTGCCGACCAACGCATCCCACTTGCCCGTGGCGGCGGCGTCCAGGAAGGCCTGCATCTCGCCGGGCAGGTGCTGCCCGTCGCTGTCGAGGGTGAACACCCAGTCCAGCTTCTGTTCCAGCGCCCAGGCATATCCCGTCCTCAACGCCATCCCCTTGCCCAGGTTCCGTGGGTGGGCGATGACCTCGGCCCCGCAGCGGCGGGCCGTGTCGGCGGTGCCGTCGGTGCTGCCGTCGTCGACCACCAGGATGCGTAGCGCCGGCTGCGCGGCGCCGATGGCGCCGATCACCTGCGGCAGGAAACGGGCGGCGTTGAGGGCGGGCAGGATGGCGCCGACGGTCATGGAGCGTGCTTCTTCCGGGGCGGGCCGGGGGTCGATGGGGCACGAAAGCAGAGACTAGCCTGCCGGCGCGGCGGGCGCAAGGGTGGCCGGAAAAGGCTCAGCGATACATCGCTTTCAAGGACCCGAAAGTTGTCTTTTCTTCGGGCAGCGGACCGCAGCTTCCGCCGGGCGCGGGCAACGGTGTGGGCGTCGCTACCTCCAGGTGGACTTCAGTCGGCCCCAGCTGATGGGGTCGGTGCCGACGACGCCGGACCATGAAACCAGGCCTCCCACCGGGCCGAGCTGCTGGTGCAGGAAAAGAAATCCCGTCGTCGGCGCGCTGCCCGAGACCGGGCCTTCGAACGTCAGTTCGACCAGGATGATCTCGAACGTGCCGGCAGGTACAGAAATGACACCGGGTCCGTGGACCCGCCCACTCAGGGTCACGAGGGTCACGTCCTCATTGTAATCAAGCAGCTCGGCCTGGGATGTCCACGTGTTGCCCGTGGTCAACGGGAAGTCGAGGTACTTCAGGGGCGGGTCGTAACGATAGATGTCGATGAGGCCCGTGGCCGAGCCGCCGACGGCGGTCAGCAGCACATCACCGTCGTCGCCGATCCGAAAGTATTCCGCCGAGCAGATGAATGGCCAGCGGTCCATGCAGGAGCTGCGACAGAATTCGGCATCGCCGAGAGCAACGATCGACACCGGCGCGATGCCGTTCTGATAGGCGAATTGGGGGCCCGGCACGGACGGGAACCAGGGGACGCCTGCGGCGGGGACGGCGCCCAGGGCGAGGAACAAGGCCACGGCGAGTCGGGCAGCGCGACAACAGACGGCATTCGTGGACATGGCTTCCTCCCGGTGCCTCCGGATCCGCATCAGACCGATCATAGCGCATCAGGCGGCGGCGACACAAAAGAAGAGTGGTCCGTAGACCGCTCGAAATGTCGGCAGAAGGCGGGTTTCGGGCGTTGACCGGGGCGATTCCAGGAAAAAAAACGAGCTGCCGGGCACGGCAACTCGTTGCATCTCCATGGATAAGTGGTCGGGACGGCGAGATTTGAACTCGCGACCCCTTGCCCCCCATGCAAGTGCGCTACCGGGCTGCGCTACGTCCCGACCAAGAAGTTCCGCGTGCCGGCCTGAAGCCGGCGGGGGTCCGCAGGAGGCGACAATCTAATACGGGCTCAGGGCGCGGACAAGGAGCAATCCCCGGCGCGGCCTTCGGCGGGCCGCTAACCCTTGCCAGCCATCTTCTTGAGCGGCGCGGCCTTGGGCTGGCCCAGCTTCTGCACCAGATCCAGGATGGCCTGCAACTCCGTGCGCACGAAGGCCAGTTGGCTTTCGGCGGACATCGACTCGAACCCCATCGCCATCTGCGCCGGTTGAGCAGGAGCGGCGTCGGCGGCCTTTTCGGCGCGCAGCGCCTTGCGGGCGCCGGCGATCTTGAAGCCCTTGACGTAGAGCAGGTCCTTGATCGCCAGAACGCTCTCGATGTCGGGCTGGCGGTAGCGGCGGCTGCCGGCGCGGGTCTTCTTGGGGTGCAGCGACGGGAATTCGGTCTCCCAGTAGCGCAGGACATGCGCCTTGACGCCGGTGATGTCGGCGACCTCGCTGATCGAGTAGTAGAGCTTCTTCGGGTATTCCAGTGGTGCGTCCATGATCCGGGTCCCCCCTTTCCATCCGGCTGGCGGACAGGCATCCCCCGACGCTGTCCGCGGCCCCTGAGCTGTCGCCGGCTACGCGTCCGTCTCGGGCCGCAGCTCCCGCTCCATCAGCTCCCTCATCGCCTGCCTTGGCGGCTTTCCGGAAAATAGCACATCGTGAACCTGTTTGGTAATCGGAAGTTCGACATTGTGCTTCTCACCCAGCTTCAAGGCGGCCTTCGCCATTTCGACGCCCTCGACCACCTGGACACACTCGGTCAACAGCTCCTCCGGGCTGCCGTGCCCGGCCGTTACCGCCTCACCGAAATTGCGGTTACGGCTGTGGTGGCTGATGCAGGTGGTGATCATGTCGCCGATGCCGGCCAGCCCGGCGAAGGTCTCCGGGCGGCCGCCCAGGGCCTTGCCCAGGCGTGACAGTTCGACCATGCCACGGGTCATCAGGGTGCCGCGGGTGTTGTCGCCGGCGCCCAGGCCGTCGGCCATGCCCACGGCCAGGGCGATGATGTTCTTGAAGGCCGAGGCGAACTCGACCCCGGCGATGTCCGGATTCGTGTAGACCCTGAAGAACGGTCCCGAGATCCAGGCCTGCCAATGGGACCAGTCGCCGTTGGCGGTACCGGAGAGCACCACCGCAGTGGGCAGTTCCAGCGCCACCTCCTCGGCATGGCTGGGACCCAGCAGCACGGCCACCGGGTGCGCCGACGGCGGGTTCAGCGCCGCCAGTTCCTCTTCGATCACTTCGCTGAGGCGCTTCAGCGAGGCGACCTCGAAACCCTTGGCGAGGTTTACGATCGGGATGTCGGGGGGCAGCGAGCCCGAGGCGACGACCTGGGCCATCACCGCGCGCACGACCTGGCTGGGCACGACCACGAAGAGGATGTCGGCGTTGCGCAGCGCATCGCCCAGGTCGAGTGTCGCGCGCAGGTTCGGCGGCAGCACGGTGCTGCCCAGGTAGTCGGGATTGGTGCCGGTCTGGTTGATGCTGCGGACCTGTTTGTCGTCGATGCCCCACAGCACCACGCGTTCCCACTTGTGGCACAGGTGGCGGCCGAAGGCGCTGGCCCAGCTGCCGGTGCCCAGGATGGCGGCCTTGCGCGGCATGTTTTCCACGGCGGCTTCCCCCTGCTCAGCGGGCCGGAGGCGCGGGCGGTGGTCCCCCGGTCTTGCCGGCTTCCAGTTTTTTCTCGGTGCCCGCGCGCAGGCGGGCCAGGTTCGCGCGGTGCTTCCAGACGACGAATCCGCAGACCAGGAATGTGAACCAGATGATGGTCTTGGAGGTGTCCAGACTCTTCAGTTCGAAGATGACCACCGCCACCGGCAGCACGCAGGCGGCCACGATGCTGCCGAGCGAGACGATCCGCGTGCCGGCAAACACGCCCGCGAAGGCGGCCACCGTGATCAGGGTCGGCAGCGGCTCCAGGACGGAGAACGCGCCGCCGGTCGTGGCCACGCCCTTGCCGCCGTGGAAGCTGACGAACGGGCTGAAGGTATGACCGATGGAGGCCATGGCGCCGGCAAAGATGCGGAACAGGTCGGGCGTGATGTGGAACGGGGTGGGCTGGTGGGGCTGCCAGCTGTCCACCAGCCGGGTCATCAGCAGCACGGCGACCGCGCCCTTGGCCATGTCCAGCAGCAGGCAGACGATGCCCCAGCGCGGCCCCAGGGTGCGGAACACGTTCGTGGCCCCCAGGTTGC
>JAIFKS010000042.1 GCA_020049465.1 bacterium
GGGCTCGCCCGTCGCCGACTTGCCGCCACCGCAGCCGCCCGTGAACACGGCGCCGATCGTGGCGGTCATGAACAAGACGCCGGCAAGGGCGACGCGGGCGCGGGGCTTGGTCATGGGTCTCCCGACGGGTGGGCGTGGATCACGGCGTTCGGAACCATGAAATCTAGCACAACGGGGCTGATAGTCACGCGCGGCTTCGCGCGTGCGGCTCTGTGAACCATCCAGTCACGCGCGGCTTCGCGCGTGCCGTCAGCGGAACAGAGCCTGGACGGAGCCCCAGGTCGTGGTCTCGGTCGTCACCGGCGCCAGCCCCACCAATTCATCGAGCAGGCCGAGGATGACCTCGCGTTCGTAGAACACATGGCCGTAGCGCAGCACCATGTCGCGGTCGATGATCGCGTTGTAGGGCAGACCCCCGGCGTAGGGAAAGCGCGTGAACACGGTCCAATTCGGGGCCATCAGCACGCGGTAGGTGATGCCCTGCGCGGCGATCCACGGCAGCACCGTGGCCACCTGTTCCTGCAGGTCGATGGCCAGCACCGTCACGCCGTGTTCGCGGTAGGCGCGCCAGATCTCGTGCTCGAGGCTTTGCGCCTCTTCGTTGCAGCCGGGGCACCAGGTGGCGAAGAAGTTCACAACGATGATGTCGCCCGCGAAATCGTACAGCGACACCGGCGCGCCGTTCACGTCCAGCAGCGTGAAGTCGTCCATGACGTCGCCCACGTAGTTGCTGGCGAAGACGGCCGTCCCCGGCAGCAGGGAACCCAGGCACAGGATGATGGCCAGCAGCGGGAGCAGCGGATGCGGTCGCATCACCATCTCTTCGGTTCGGCCCGCGGTGCGGCGGGTGCCGCGCCCATCTCCTGCCGGATCGGCGGGAGTTTCATCCACGATACTACAGATCGTCGGATTTGTCGCCGCCGGCCCGGGGCGTCAACTCCAGCCGCACGGGCGGTGCGCCCTCGGTGACGTGTGCGCACGAGGCGGCCACCACGGCCCGCAGGTCGAGCCCCAGCCCGCGGGCGCCGCCCCAGTCGGCGTGCGCCTGGGCGTGGTCGACAAGTCTTCTGGCGCCAACGGTTTGCCCGCAGACAACCTTCAGGTGGGCCGCCGCGCACTGGATGAGGGCCTGCAGCGCGTGTCCGGCCGCGGTGCCCAGGCCGGCCACATGCCACAGGTTTTCGAGCACCTCATGGCATTCCCACCAGTAGCCCTCGTTGAAGAGGTCCAGGCCGTACAGGTACTCGTCGCAGGATCGCCAGGGAACCAGGTTCAGGTCGGGCAGCGGCTCCCCGGCCCGACCGTAGGAGTGGCCGGCCGGATCGCGTGTCGGGTGCGGGGTGCGACCCGGAATATGGCGGTAGTCCGGGAGCGGTCGGTCGGTGTATCTTGCCCGGTGACTTGCCGGGTCTGTTGCCGGCGTCGCATCGCCCATTGTCGCTCCGTGCCGCCTTCGCCCGTGGCCGTGCGGGCCGGGCTGGCTATTCAATCGTGCGGAAGTGGGGCCCATGATACTGCCGGGCGTGCAAACCATCAACTGCGCCCACCGGGGCGCTTCGGGGCAGGCCCCGGAAAACACCCTGGGCGCCCTGACCCGGGCTCTGGCCCTGGGTGCGGACATGGCGGAAATCGACGTTCGCCTGACCGCCGATGGTCTGCTGGCGGTGATCCACGACGCGACGCTCGAGCGCACCACCGACGGGCGCGGGCCGGTCTCGGCCAGGACGATGGCCGAACTGAAGAAGCTGGACGCCGGCTCCTGGTTCGGCCCCGAATGGGCGGGCGAACGCATCCCCGAACTGGGCGAGGTGCTGGCCCTGGCCGGGGGCCGGCTGCGCCTGAACATCGAACTGAAACCCGACGACCGCCCCGAGGCCATGCTGGACGAACTGCTGCGGCAGCTCGCGCTGTATGACCTCGACCGGCGCTGCGTGGTCACCAGTTTCGACGCCGACCTGGTCGACGAACTCAAGGCGCGGGCGCCCGGGCAGGCAGCCGGTTATATTTTCGGAGCCGACGATCTGCCCGGCTGGGCCTTCAGCGCGAAGGTCGAAGTGCTGAGCGCCGAACGTTCGCTGGTCGACGCGGCTTTCTGCGAATTCGCGGCCGCCGCCGGCAAGGCCGTTCATGTCTGGACCGTCGACGAGCCCGCCGATATGCGCCATTTCCAGCAGCTGGGCGTCGATGCGGTCATCACCAACCACCCCGAGCGGTTCCCGGCGAGGCGCTGAGCCTCATCGGCAAGACCGCTGAAGTGGCCGCGGCCCCGAGCCCGGTCGCCGAGGAGGCCTGCGCCGTGTCCGCACCGAAGAGACCGCCCGCCGAGGGCAACCGCCTACTGAAGCCCCTGCAGGATTTTCTGCAGCTCGAAGCCGCGGGCGGCCTGGTCCTGATGGCCGCGGCGGTCGTGGCCCTGGTCATCGCCAACTCCCCGCTCTTCGTCCATTACGCGCGGCTGCTGGATCTGCCTTTCGAGATCCGGCTCGGCACGTTCGGCATCGGCAAGCCCCTGCTGCTGTGGATCAACGACGGCCTGATGGCGGTATTCTTCTTCCTGGTCGGCATGGAACTGAAGCGCGAGGTGCTCGAAGGGCACCTGTCGAGCCTGCGCCGCGCCAGCCTGCCGGGATTCGCGGCCGTGGGCGGCATGCTGCTGCCCGCTTCGATCTACGCGGCGCTGAACTGGGGCGATCCGGCCGCCATGCGCGGCTGGGCCATCCCGACGGCGACGGACATCGCGTTCGCTCTGGGGGTCCTCTCGCTGCTGGGCAAACGCGTGCCGGCCGGCCTGAAGGCGTTCCTGTTGAGTGTCGCCATTTTCGATGATCTGGGCGCGATCATCGTCATCGCGCTGTTCTACACCGCCAAGCTGTCGATGCTGTCGCTGGCCATCGCGGCCGGTCTCATCCTGGTGCTGCTCACGCTCAACCGCCGCGGCGTGATGCGGCCGGCGGCCTACATCCTGGTGGGCATTCCGCTGTGGGTGGCGGTGCTGAAGTCCGGCGTGCACGCGACGCTGGCCGGCGTCGTGCTGGCGATGTTCATCCCGCTGCGCGCCCAAAAAGGGGAGGCGCCGCTGCGGCATCTCGAGCATTCGCTGCACCCGTGGGTCGCCTTCGGGGTGTTGCCGATCTTCGCGTTCGCGAACGCCGGCGTTCCGGTCATGGGTCTGTCGCTGGCCGATTCGCTGCATCCGGTGCCGCTGGGCATCGTTCTGGGCCTGCTCTTCGGCAAGCAGATCGGGATCATGGCGTTCTGCTGGCTGGCCACGAAGCTGCGCATCGCCACGCTGCCGGACGGGGTGAACTGGCGGCAGTTGTACGGCGTGGCCCTGCTTTGCGGCATCGGTTTTACGATGAGCCTGTTCATCGCCTCGCTGGCCTTCGAACAGGGCGGGGACACGGCCTATCTGGGGCTCGAGCGCATCGGCATCCTGGCCGGCACGATCCTCTCGGGCCTGTTGGGATATGCCGTGCTGCGCGCCGCGATGGGCAAAACAGGTGGCGATCACTGAACGTCCGGAAAGGGCCGCCGTGCGTCCGTTCGATCTTGTCGAGATCCTCAAGAGCAAGCCCGACTGGACCAGCGATGACGGCCAGTCCCAGTTCTGGGTGCCGGCGCCGTTCAACCAGGGTCAGTTGTGGATCGGCCACTTCCGGGGGGCCGGACCGTGGACGCGCCACGCGGGCGGTGACGCGCTGATGCACCAGCTGTCGGGCCGCGCCGAGATCACGATGCACGGCGCCGACGGCCCGGTGATCGCGACGATGATCCCCGGCCAGGTGCTGAAGGTGCCGGCCGACACCTGGTACCGCGTGCACACCGCCGACTGGGCCGCCCAGTACGGGGTGACGACGGCGCCGACCGAGCACGCGCCGGGAGACGAGCCGCCGGCCGCGGAATGACTCCTTTAGGCGCGGCGCGCCCGCCGTTCAGTCGGCCGCGCCTTCCAGCTTCAACAGCCTGTGCTTGGCCGCGAGCCCGCCTCCAAACCCAGTGAGGGAGCCGTTCGTCCCGATCACCCGGTGGCACGGCACGATGATCGGCAGCGGGTTGCGCCCGTTCGCGGCGCCCACCGCGCGGCAGGCCTTGTCGTTGCCGGCGCGGTGCGCCAGCACGGCGTAGGTGATGGTGCTGCCGTAGGGGATCTTCCTCAGTTCGCGCCACACCTTCAGCTGGAACGGCGTGCCGCGCGGAGCCAGCGGCAGATCGAATGTGCGGCGCGTGCCGGCGAAGTACTCCCGCAGTTGCGTGGTGGCTTCCCGGAAGGGCTTCGCGTCGCGCACGCGGTCGTCGCTGTCGTGGTTGTCGCGGCCCGCGGCCGGTTTCGGTTCGCCCGGCAGCCGCACGCGCGTCAGTGCCCGGCCGTCGCTCTCGAGCACCAGCGTGCCGAGCGGGCATTTCATCTCCGTGTAGTAGACGGTCGCCATCGCGGTCGTTCCTTCCTTCATTCGGCTGTGGCCTTGTCGCCGAGGCCGGCCCACAGGTGCAGCGCCGCGTACCCGCGCCACGGGCTCCAGTCCGTACTGCGCACGGCCAGGTCGACACCGGGCAGCGCGTGCTTCAGCCCCAGATCGCCCAGCGGAAACGCGTCCGGTTCGCCGAACGCGCGCAGGGCCACGTACTGCGCCGTCCAGGGGCCGATGCCCGGCAGCGCCATCAGGCGCGCGGCGAACTCGTCGGGGCCGCGCGGGGTGTCCAGAACCAGTTCCCCGTCTGCCACCGCCGCCGCGAATGTGCGCAGCGTCGTCGCCCGCCGCGTCGTCAGGCCCAGCCCGTCCAGGTCGGCGACCGCCAGCGCGGCCGGCGCCGGGAACAGGTGCGTCAGCGGTGGCCGTGGTTCGGCCAGCGGCGTGCCGCAGCGCGCGACCACGCGGCCGGTGACCGTCGTCGCGGCGGCCACCGATACCTGCTGCCCGACGATGGCCCGCACCGCCAGTTCGAACGGATCGAACGCCGACGGCAGGCGAAGGCCCGGGCGGCGGCGCACCAGCGGCTCCAGCGCCGGGTCGCGCGCCAGCTGCTCGTGGATGACCGCCGGATCGGCGCCGCAGTCGAACATGCGCCTGGCGCGTGCCGCCAGCGCAATGGCGCCGTCCACGCGCGGCAGATCCAGATGCAGATCGAGCCAGGGACCGTCGCCGGGCGCCACACGCATGAATCCCGCCCCGTCATCCGGCAGCGCCAGCGTCCGTGCGTAGCCGTCGGCCGTCACGCATTCGATGCCGGGGATGGCGCGTCCGCGCAGAAACCGGGCCAGTTGATCCCAATCGTATGGCGGACGGTAGGGGAGGCGGCAGGCCAGGGCGGTGCCGAATGGTGCTTCAGTGGCGGGTTTGCGCCGGCGCAAGTCCGTCGGCGCGCAGCCGTACACCGTATGCAGCAACGCGTTGAAGCGCCGCAACGACCCGAAGCCGGCCGCCAGCGCGATCTGCGTCATCGGCAGGTCCGTCTGCTCGAGCAGCGACTTCGCGAAGTGCACGCGCCGCGTCTGCGCGATGCGCACGGGTGTCGCCCCCAGATGTCGTTCGAACAGCCGTGTCAGCTGGCGGGGACCAAGGCCCAGCCGGGCGGCGAGTGTCCCGACGGTGCCGTCGTCGAGGGCTCCCTCGGCGATGCACCGCAGGGCCCGCGACACGGTGGCCGACGTGCCGAGCCAGGCCGGGGTGCCCGGCGAGGTCTCCGGCCGGCAGCGCTTGCACGGTCGGTAACCGGCCTGCTCGGCCGCCGCGGCGCAGGCGTAGAACGTCACATTGGGACGCCGCGGGGTCACGGCCGGACACACGGGCCGGCAATAGATGCCGGTCGTGCGCACGGCCGTGAAGAAGCGCCCGTCGAAGCGCGCGTCGCGGCTCTGGACTGCGCGGTAGCAGATTTCCGGATTCAGTTCCATATTCGGAGGATAACCGGAGCGCGCGCGTGCGGCTCGCCGTTTTCGGACCTGGACGCGCCCCATGATTCTGCTGACCCCGGCCAGCCGGGGCGATATCATGGCGTCCACCCCCAGCCCCGGAGCACACCGCCATGACGCAACCGAACCACGAGCCCCAGTTCGGCCACCGCGAGCCGCCGCACCACCCCGGCCTGGGCCTGGTGCGCGTGACCGAGGCCAGCGCGCTGGCCGCCGGCCGCTGGATGGGCCGCGGCGACCGCGACGCCGCCGACCAGGCGGCCCAGGAGGCGATGGCGCGCTCGCTGAACATGTTGCCGATGCGCGGCCGCATCGTCAGCGGCGAGGAAGGCCGGCTGCACGCCACCTCTCCCCTGGACAGCGGGCAGGCGGTGGGCACTGGCGAGGGCCCCGAGATGGATGTCGAGGTCAACGCCATCGACGGCGCCACGCTGGTGGCGAAGGGCAAACCGGGCGCACTCGCCGCCGCCGCTCTGGCGCCCCGCGGCACGTTGTGGCGGCCCGGCCCGGCTGTCTACATGTACAAGCTGGTCGTCGACCGCACGGTGGCCGGCACGCTCGGGCCCGAGGTTCTGGATGCCCCCGTCGGCTGGACGCTGGCCGCGGTGGCTCGCGCCAAGGGTAAGGACATCCGCGACCTGGCCGTGTTCGTGATCAACCGGCCGCGGCACGACACGCTGATCGCCGAACTGCGCAAGGCCGGCGCGCGTGTCGTGCTGCGCGGCGGCGGCGATGTGGGCGGCTCGCTGCTGGCGGCCGACGCGCGCTCGTCCATCGACCTGATGCTGGGCGTCGGCGGGGCCGCCGAGGGGCTGCTGGCCGCCTGCGCCGTGAAGGCGCTGGGCGGGGCGATGCTCGGCCGCGTGACGCCCCAGGACGAAACCGAACGCCGCGCCTGTCTGGACGCCGGCATGGATCTCAACCACGTGTTGACCACCAATGATCTGGTCATGGGCGACGAGGTGTTTTTCTCGGCCACCGGCGTGACCGAGGGCGCCATGCTCGGCGGCGTCAGCTTCCTGGGCGACACGGCCGAGACGCAGTCGCTGGTTCTGCGGTACGAGACCGGCACGCGACGGTTCATGACCACCGAGCACCGCCTGCGTTGAACATGAATCTGGCAGCCCGACTGGAACCCGTGCGCCGCTGGCTGGTCAGCGAGTCGGTGTTCTTCACGCGGCCCGCCGCCGTACTGCGCAACTACGATCACCGCTCGGACCTCAAGCCCGACCTGCTGGCCGGATTGACCATTGCGGTCGTGCTGCTGCCGCAGGCCATCGCCTTCGCCACGCTGGCCGAACTGCCGCCGCAGATGGGCCTGTATACCGGCGTTGTGGCGGCCATCGTCGGCGCGCTGTGGGGCAGTTCGCGCCTGCTGCAGACGGGGCCGACGAACACCAGCAGCATGCTGATCTTCGCCACGCTGCTGGTCGCCGCGACGCCGGGCACGGAAGACTACCTGAAGGCCGCCGGCTACCTGGCGGTGATGGTCGGCCTGCTGCGCCTGACGATGGGCCTGCTGCGACTGGGCGTGCTGGTGCATTTCGTGGCCGACAGCGTCATCGTCGGCTTCACCGCGGGCGCCGGCGTTCTGATCGCCGTCAGCGAACTGCGGCACGTGCTGCGGCTGGACATTCCCAGCGTGCCCGAAGCCGGACTGACGGTGCGCATGATCCTGCTGCAGATCGAGCATACCCACTGGCCCAGCGTGATCCTGGCGGCGGGAGCGTTCGCGATCGCGGCGCTGCTCAAGCGCGGCGGCCCGCGCGTGCCGGGCGCGTTCGTGGCGATGGTCGCGGCCGGCGTGGCGACCGCACTGCTGGATTTGGACCATCAGGGCGTGCAGGTGCTGGGGGCGATCCCGCGGACGCCGCCGCCGCTGGCCCACCTGCCGCTGTTCGACATGGCACTGATCTGGCGGCTGGCGCCCGGCGCCGTCGCGGTGGCGACCATCGGGCTGGTCGAATCGATCTCGATGGGCCGCACGCTGGCCGCCCGCGACGGCGAGCGTCTGGACGTCAACCAGGAGTTCGTCGGGCAGGGCCTGGCCAACCTGGCTTCAGGCCTCTTCTCGGGCTTCGCCTGCACGGGCTCGTGGCTGCGTTCGGCCACGAACCGCGAAGCGGGCGGGCGCACGCCGGTGGCCGCCGCCAGCAGCGGCGTCTGGCTGCTGCTGATCGTGATGGCCGCGGCTCCACTGGCTTCCTATCTGCCGCGCGCGGCGCTGGCGGGCATCCTGATCCTGACGGCCGGCGCGCTCATCGACCGGCGCGAGATGGTCCGCGTGTGGCGCACCAGCCGCGGCGACACCTCGATCATGGTCGCCACGTTCGTCTCGGCCCTGACGATGCCGCTGCAGTTCGCAATTCTGGCCGGCGTGCTCGTGTCGTTCGGCCGCTTCCTCCTGAAGACTTCCACTCCAGGCGTGCACTCGGTGGTGCCGGACGAGAACTTCCGCCACTTCGTGCGCGCCGACGACATGCCTGTCTGTCCCCAACTGGGCGTCATCGAAATCGAGGGCCCGCTCTACTTCGGCGCCGTCAACCATGTGGAAGACGCCATCCGCGCCAATCAGACGGCCAACCCGCGGCAGAAGTACCTGCTGCTGCGGATGCACATGGTCGACCACTGCGACGTCAGCGGCATCCACATGCTCGAATCGGTGGTGCGCCTGTACCGCCGGCGCGGCGGCGACGTCTTCATGGAGGGCGTGCGCCCGGGCGTGCGGCAGATGTGCGCGCTGTCCGGCTTCGACGCACTGCTGGGCGAGGGCAACGTGCTGGACCAGAGCAACGCCATCAGCCACCTGTTCCACAAGGTGCTGAACCCGGGTTTCTGTGTCTACGAGTGCCCCGAGCGGGTGTTCGGCGAATGCCAGTCCATCCCCAAGGATCCGCACGCGGCGCACCTGCCCGACTACGAGCATCTGTCGCAGCGCACGCCGCCCGAACTGTCGCCGAGGGACCTACGCGCGCGCCTGGACGATCCGCGGGGCGGCACGCTGGTCGTCGACGTGGGCGAACCGGGCGAATTCCGGAACTGGCACCTCAGCCAGGCTCGCAATCTGCCGCTGCGGCTGCTGGCGGCCGAGGGCCTCGCCCTGCCGGCCGATCAGACCCTCGTCTTCGTCAGCCGTATCGGCCGGCGCAGCACGCTGGCCGCGAGCATCATGCTCGATCTGGGCCGCAAGGACGTGTATTCACTGCGCGGGGGCATGCTGGCCTGGGAGGCGGCGGGTCTTCCGATCGCGGTCGAGTAGCGTCCCTTTCGCCGCTTACGGCAGCAGTTCCGGGAATTCCTTCTGCGCGCACGCGGGGCAGATGCCGTGGCTGAATCGCGCTTCGGTGCGCCGCGACAGGTAGGATTCCAGCTGGTTCCAGTACCCCTGGTCATCGCGGATCTTCTTGCAGTAGGAACAGATGGGGACGATGCCGCTGAGGATCTGCACGTCGGCCAGCGCCTGCTGCAGTTCGCGGTTGCGCTGCTCCAGCTCCGCGGTGCGCAGGGCGATCTGCTCGCTGAGATGCTCGTGGACGCGTTTGCGCTGCACGATGCTCCAGATCGTGTTGGCGAGCAGTTGCGTCAGCTCGACATCGTACTGATCGTACGCCGCTTCCTTGTTGCCCACGCCCATGACCGCGACGATCTGCCCGTCCTCGAACACCGGCACGCCCAGATCCCGCGTCAGCGTGACATGTCCCGCGGGCAGCCCCTTGCGGTGCGGTTCCGCTGCGTAGTCGTTGTGGATGACCGGCTCGCGCCGGTGCACGCAGTCGACCCAGATGCCGGCCTGGGCGATGGGATAGTGCGTCGCCTCGACCGTCGTGCAGATCCTCTTCGTGCCGGTGGACCAGGTGTGCAGGCGGATGGATGCCTGGTCGGCGTTGACGAAGTGCAGATAGCCGATGCGGCTGTCGGTCAGCCGCACCGCGTCATCGAGCCCCTGCTGGATGATGTCGTCGATCGGCGCCTGCTCGATGATATGGAGCAGACCCAGGGTGGAGCGCAGCGCGTCGTGGGCGTGTTCGGCGGAAAAGCGAGGGCCGCCGTCGGCATCGCCGCTGGGTGGCGTCTTCCCAGGTGTCGGATTCATCGATTCCTGCTTCCCGGGCGTGCCCATGAAATGATGCGACTCATGATGCCATGCCTGGGATGACGATTGACAGCCCGAAGTCGAAATTGGGGAGAAATCCTCGGTTAGCGCGGCGGCCGCCGATGTGATATAATTGCAAAAACCGTGGTCATTTCTGCTGCCTGAGGAGTGGAGCGCCGTGCCTTCGCCATCGCCCCGTTTTTTTAAGTTGTTTGTTTTGTTGATGTTGTCGGCTTTGCCGGCGGGCGCGGCCCGCGCCGACCTGATGCCCATCCAGCTGGACGGGTATTTCGACGACTGGGCCGAAGTGACGCCATTGCACACCGATCCGGCGGGCGATGGCGGCACGGTCGACTTCCGCGCCGTGGCCGTAGCCAACGATCAGGACTTCCTCTACATCCGCTTCGAGGTCACCAGCAACGTGCAGCCGGACGAGCAGCAGTCGATGGAACTGTACCTGGACACGGACCTGAACGCGGCGACAGGAACGTCATTCGGGGGCATCGGCGCCGAGCTCTATTGGAAATTCGGCGTGCGCAGCGGAACGTTCCGGCCGGCTTCGACGAACTACACGGTGTACCACGACAACGTCGGCCTGATGATGGGGCCCACCGTCAGCAACGACCAGTTCGAGATCGCGCTGCGCCGCGGTGCCGTGCCGGCGGGCGGCGTGGCCTTTCTGACGGGCCCGTCGGTGCGTTTCATCCTGCGCGATGCGACGTCCGGCGATCTGGCCCCCAACGCGGGCAGCATCAGCTACACGTTCACGGTCGGCAGCGACGTGGCGCCGACGTTGCCGTTGGGGCGGGACGAGGCGTCGCACCTCCGCGTGATGTCGTGGAACATCCTGAGCGACGGCATCTTCACCACCGCCAAGCAGCCGTCCCAGAACCGGATCCTGGATGCCATCGATCCGGACGTCATCCTGTTCTGCGAAGTCTGGAACCACACCGCGAACGAGACGCGGATCCAGGTCGAGACGTTCCTGCCGAGCGGCGTGGGTGAGCAGTGGTACGCGGCCAAGGTCGATGACGGCAACGTGATCGTCAGCCGTTTCCCGATCCTTCAGACGTGGCTGGTCGGCAGCAGCACCGCGTATCGCGAGACCGCGGCGCTGCTCGACCTCGGGCCCTCGTCGTCGAAGGACCTGCTCTTCATCGGCGCCCACCTGCGCTGCTGCACCGACGACGCCAGCCGCCAGATCGAAGCCGACCGCATCGTGGCTTTCATCCGCGATGCCCGCACCAGCGGCGGCGCCATCACCCTGCCGGCCGACACGCCGATCGTCATTGCCGGCGACATGAACCTGGTCGGCTGGCGCCAGCAGTTGGACACCATCGTGACGGGCGACATCGTCAACAACGCCACCTACGGCGCCGACTCGCCACCCGACTGGGACGGCACCTCGCTGGCCGTGCCGCCGTCGCGCCACCCCGACGGCCGCGCCGGCTACACGGCCGTGCCGCCGTCGCGCCACCCCGACGGCCGCGCCGGCTACACCTGGCGCAGCGACTCCAGCACGTTCTATCCGGGCCTGCTGGACTGGATCTTCTACACGGACAGCGCGCTGACGCTGCACAACCACTACATCCTCGAAACGCGCACGATGCTGCCGACGACGCTCAGCGCCAATGGCCTGCAAGCGCTCGACATCCCCACCGCGAGCGACCATGCGCCGCGCGTGGCGGATTTCACGATCGGCACTTTTGTCTCCGCCGTGCCGGGACCCGGCGCCTTGCCGGGCGTTGCGCGGCTCTTGCCGAACGCGCCGAACCCGTTCAACCCGTCGACGCAGCTGCGCTTCGCGCTGGACCGCGCGGGGGATGCGGCGCTGACGGTCTACGATGTACAGGGTCGGCTGGTGAGGTCGTTCCCGGCCGCCGCCT
>JAIFKS010000028.1 GCA_020049465.1 bacterium
GCTGGCGCGCCGGGAACACCACTGCACCGGCTGCGGCGCCTGCGACCGCGCCTGCCCGCAGGACCTGAATGTCTCGACGGTGCGCGAAGTGTCTTCGGGCGAGTGCACGCTGTGCCTCGAGTGCACGTCGGCCTGCCCCACGCCGCAGGCGCTGGAACTGACCTGGTCGGGCGTTGGGTCAAGACGGGCCCGGCCATGAGGGCGCCGGCCTGGATCATCCCGCTGCTGGTGGTCCTCTGCACGGCGGCGGGCGTGGGCGGCTCGAAACTGCTGGTCGCGCCGAGTCTGGCGCGCGCCTATGCCGACGCCGTCCCCGGCAGCGACCCGCGCACGTCGGTGTTCGTGGTCGAGGGCGTCAAGTGCGTCGACACCGCCGAGCGCGCCGCGCGCCAGCTCGAAGGTGTGCCCGGCGTGCTGAGCCTCGAGGCCTTCGCCTCGCGCGCGCGCGTGGAAGTGTCCTATGACCCGGCGCTCACGGGCGCCGAAGCGATCCGCGACGCTTTCGAAGGTCCGGTGTTCGAACCGGCCACCGGCGAATACCTGTTCGGCCTGTACACGGTCATCGAGATGGACGGACTGAAGATCGAACCCGAAGAAGAGTAGAACCACCACACGTTCGAAGGAGATCCCTCATGCGCAACCGTATCGTCACCATCACCACGCTGTTGATCGCCGCCGTGGCGCTGACCGCGGCCCTGCCCGTCCTGGCCGACGAAAAGCCGGCCGAGACCGCCGTCTACGCCGTGCCCCACCTGACCGAAGGCTCCACGGTGAAGGACCTGGCCGGCGCCCTGGCCGGCATCAAGGGCGTCGTCGCCGCCAAGCCCGACTCGGCCGGCACGAAGTTCCTGGTCACGTTCAGCCCCGACAAGACGGCCCCCGACGCGTTGACCGCGGCCGTGACCAAGGTTTCGCCTGAGGCGAAGTTCGAAGGCGTGAAGGCTGCCGACGGCAAGGCTGCGGACCAGAGCGCGTGCGGCAAGTGCCCGAGCAAGGCTACGTGCGGGGCGAAGAAGTAGGAAGCCGCCGGTTGCGCCGGCGCAAGTGTTGCGGCGGCGGGATACTTGTGCCGGCGCAAGTGATGTTGGCACAAGTTGCGGGATGCGGAATCAAACGGGGCGGCAGGGTCGGCCGCCCCGTCGTTCGTGATGCACGGTCCCTCAGCGTGCAGGCGACGTCACTTCACCAGGGTCAGTCGCCGCGTTTCCCGGTGGGCGTCGGCGGTCAGCCGGCAGAAGTACAGACCAGAAGCCAGCCGCCCCCCGTCCTGCGCCCGCCCATCCCAGACCACCTCATGCCGGCCAACCGCGACCGTCCCATCCACCAGCACGCGCACGAGACGACCCGCCACGTCGAACACCTCGACTTTGACGGCCATCGCCCGCGGCACGTCGAAGCGGATCGTCGTGCGGGGATTGAACGGGTTGGGTTGCGCGGGATGCAGCCGCAGCGCGGTGACCTGCGCGTCGACCACCCCGCTCGCCGTACCGACGAAGAGCGAACCGGCCTGCGCGGCCGCGTAGCCGTTCGACGAACCGTCGAGGTCGCCGTACACCCACATCCCGTTGGAGTACGCGAAGCGGAAGCAGTAGTCGTACGTTCCGGGCATCGCCAACGCGAACTGCGCCACGTATTCGTCGTTCTCGCCGGCGTCGGCGCTGAACGCGGCCGGCGTCCATTCCCATGAGCCTCCTGCCGCCGACGGGTCGCTGCCGTCAGGACCGAATCCCAGTTCAGCGACCAGGCCTGGCGTCGCGCCGGCCAGTCCAGTCAGACCAGTCAGCCGCACCTGCCCGTACACGGCCGCGGTCGTTGCCCCGGACGCTACGGTGAGCGTCGCCGGCGACTGCAAGCCGGCCCAGTCGATGGTCAGGTTCGAGCGTTCAGGCGCGAAGGCGCCGCCGTCCAGCCCCGCGCCGATGGCCTGCACGCTCCAGTAGTACGTCGTGACCCCCGCCGGCAGACGCAGGAACCATGTCGCCGGCTGGAGATCGCCGCGTGCGGCGACACGCCGCCATCCACTTGCCGCATTCGCCGGGCAGGCGGCGAGATTCGCCGCGCCCGGTGCCGTCCCGACACGCACGCTGTACGACAAACCCGCCGTGGGCGTCGACCCGCTGGTCGGTGCATCCCAAGCCAGGGTCAACACCTGCGCTCCGGGAGCACCCGCCACGCTGTCCCGCAGATTGGCCGGCGCCGCCGGTGGCGAGGCAGGGACGGTGCCGTCGTTTCGGTAGATCGTCGAGATGCGCCCGCCGCCCGACTTTGCGCCGGTCAACGCCAGGTCGAGGTCGCCGTCACCGTCATAGTCGCCCCAGGCGACGGCAGAGGCATTGACGCCCTCGATCGTGGCCAACACGTCGGTAAAGGCGGGCGAGTCGCCGCCGTTGTTCCGGAGTACCTTCGCCAGCGAGCCCATCGCGGCGTCCCAGCCCGCCAGAAGGATATCGGGATCGCCATCGTTGTCATAGTCGCCCCAGCCCAGCGAACCGAACCACATACCGGGCAGCGCCACCCCGGCGTCGGCGAACGTCGGCGCGGCCCCGCCGCTGTTGCGGTAGATCCTCGTCGCAATCACGCCGCCGGACGCATAGCCGGAGACCAGGAGGTCGAGGTCGCCATCGCTGTCGTAGTCGCCCCAGGCGCCTGAACTCAACTGCACGCCGTCCAGCGGCGCACCGATATTCGTGAAGGCCGGAGTGGCGCCGCCGCCGTTGCGATAGACCCGGGCGACAGAGGTGGATGTGCCGCTGGCGCCGGTCACGAGCAGGTCCAGGTCGCCGTCGTTGTCGTAGTCGCCCCACGCCGTCGCGCCGGACTGGACGCCGACCAGATCCGCGCCCGCGTCGGTGAACGTCGGGTTGGCGCCACCGCTGTTGCGGTAGACCTTGCCGATGCGCGAACTGGGCGTGTCGGAGCCGGTCAGCGCCAGGTCGAGATCGCCGTCGTTGTCGTAATCGCCCCAGGCCACACCCGCGGCGGTGACCGGCGTCAGGCCCGCCCCGATGTCCGTGAAGCTCGGCGTTGCACCGCCGCTGTTGCGGAAGATCGAGGCCAGCCTCACAGTCGCAGTGCCGCCGGACACGAACAGATCGAGGTCGCCGTCGTTGTCGTAGTCGCCCCACGCCAGGGCCGCGGCGGTCACGCCGGGCAACCCGGCCGCCACCTCCGTGAATGTCGGCGCGGTGCCGCCACCGTTGCGGTACAACTTCGTGACGCGCGCGCCAACCACGTCGGTCCCGGCCAGCACCAGGTCGAGATCCCCGTCGTTGTCGTAGTCACCCCAGGCTGTGGCCGAAGTGTAGACCCCCGTGAGGCCGGCACCGATGTCCACGAACCGCTGTATGTTGATGGTCATCGACTGCTCGGCTGCGAACGCGGAACCGCGGTAGGCGGCGTCGATTGCCTGCACGCTCCAGTAGAAGGTGCCGCTCCAGGGCAGGTTCACCGACCACGACACGCGGTGGTCGACGTTGCCCCGGGCAGCGACACGGCGCCAGCCCGTTGCCGCGCCGGCCAAGCCCGGGACGATGTCGTCGGCACCGGGCGTCGTCCCGATCCGCAGGTTGTAGGTGAGTCCCGCCGTCGGCGTGCGGTCGTCGGTCGCCGGGCTCCAACTGAAGTCCACCCGCGACAGGCCGGGATCCGGTTGGGTCGCTGCCAGGCCGGCAGGCGCCCCCGGCGCCAGGTTCACCGTACTCACGGGATTCTGGAACACGCGCGCGATGGCGGTGGTCCCCGCCAGCCCGGTCAGGGCCAGATCGAGGTCGCCGTCGTTGTCGAGATCACCCCAGGCCGCGGCGCAGTACTGCGCGCCAGGCAGCCCGGGCACCTCCTCGGTGAAGGCGGGGTTCGTGCCGCCGCCGTTGGCAAAGATCGCGGTGATGTCCTCGCCGGCCTCGGTGCGGCCGCCCAGGCGGATGTCCAAGTCGCCGTCGCCGTCACGATCTCCCCACGCCACCGAGCAGTTGGCAACACCCGGCAGCGCGATCCCGGCATCAGTGAAGACCGGGTTGGCACCGCCGCCGTTCCGATAAACCTTCGTCGTGCAGGTCGACGATCCGGTACGACCGGCCAGCAGGATGTCCAGGTTGCTGTCGTTGTCGTAGTCGCCCCAGGCGGCCGACGAATACGAAACGCCAAGCAAGGCCGCGCCGATGTCCGTGAAGTCGGCACTGCCGTCGCCGGGATTGCGGTAGATGCGCGTTACGTACGAGCCCGCCGTACCGCCCGCGCCGGTCAGCAGCAGGTCCAGGTCGCCGTCCCTGTCGTAGTCGCCCCAGTCCGCCGAGCCGCAGCCCAGCCCGGGCAGGTTCGCGCCGACCATCTCCACGAAACCGGGTGACGTCCCGCCGGTGTTGCGGTAGAGCCTGGTCGAGGGAAGCACCACGCCGCCGGCCAGCAACAGGTCGGGATCGCCGTCGTTGTCGTAGTCTCCCCAGGCGGCGATCGCATGGTCGGTCTGTGCCAGGGCGACGCCGCTGTCGGTGAACACGGGACTGGAGCCACCGCCGTTGCGGTAGAGCCTGGTGAACTTGGACCCCACGGCATCGGTGCCGGCCAGCAGCAGGTCGAGGTCTCCATCGCGATCGTAATCCGCCCAGGCGGCAGTCGCGTTGCCAACGCCCGTGAACGCCGCCCCCGCATCGATAAACGTCGGTACGGCGCCGCCGCTGCTGCGGTACAGCTTCGCGACACGCGAACCGTTGTCCATGGTCCCAGCGACGAACAGGTCGAGGTCTCCGTCGCTGTCGTAGTCGGCCCACGACGTGCTGCCACCGCTCAGTCCCGGCATCGTGGTGGCAATCTCGTCGAACGTCGAGACGCGGAACACCTGCTCCGTCGCGAAGGCCGAACCGGCCAGCGCCCCGTCGATCGCCTGTACGCTCCAGTAGTACGTGTGCAGGTGCGCGGGCAGTTGCAGCCGCCAGCCGGTCAGGCTCCGGGCGTTGCCTCCGTCGGCCACGCGGCGCGCGCCGTCGGCGCCGGCCTGGGCCGAGACGATCTCGCTGCCACCGGGCGTGGTCCCCACGCGAAGGTTGTAGTGGAGCTCGCCGGCCGGCGTCTGGGCATCGGCGGCGGCGCCCCAGGCCAGCGATACCTCGCCGTCGCCCGGCGTGGCGCCCAATCCCACCGGCGCCGAGGGCACCGTGTTCGCGACAGTCCCGTGGGCGTGGTAGACCGCTGCGCGGCGCAGATCGCCCACCGATCCCGCCAGCGCGACATCCAGGCGTCCATCGCGGTCGTAGTCCCCCCACGCCGCGGTGCCGCGCTGGACGCCCGGCAGCCCGGCCCCGATGTCGCGGTACCCGCCGCTGCCGTCGGGGGCCATGACCATCGTCTCGCACGACAGTCCGGTGTTGCCGGTCAGCAGCAGGTCGCTGCCGCCGTCGTTGTCGTAGTCCCCCCAGGCCGCCGAACTGTCGTACAGCCCCAACAGGTCCGCCTCGATTGTGAAATTGCCAGAGACCTGCCGGTAGACGCGCGTCATCGCCCCGCCCACGGACAGACCGGTCAGGACAAGGCGTTCGCCGTCCGGATGCCAGGCCACCGCGCCGCACGAAAGGCCCGGCAGGCCCGCGTTCGCGTCGACCAGCGCCCCCAGCGTGTTGCGGTACATGCGCGTGATGTAGCCGGTGCCGGTGTCGCCGGCCAGCAGCAGGTCGAGGTCGCCGTCGTGGTCGTAGTCGCCCCAGGCCGCCGAACCGCGGCGCACGCCCGGCAGGACGGCGCCGGCGTCGGCGAACGTCCCGGAGGTGTTGCGGTAGACGCGTGTCAGGCTGGCCGACCCCGTCCAGCCCGCGAGCAGCAGGTCGAGGTCACCGTCGTTGTCGTAGTCGCCCCAGGCCACGGCGCTGTCGTACACGCCGGGCAATCCGGCGTTGCCGTCGGTGAGCATACCGGCGTTGTTGCGCAGGATCCTCGTGGTCGCCGCTGCGGTCCCGAAGCCGGTCAGGGCGAGATCGAGGTCGCCGTCGTTGTCACAGTCGCCCCAGGCCACGGCGCCGTTCTCCACGGCCGGCAGGCCGGCGCCCGCATTCGTGAACGTACCCGCGTCGTTCCTGTACAGCCGGGTCAACGAGCCGCCGGACGTGGCGCCGGTCAGCAGCAGATCGAGATCGCCATCGCCGTCATAGTCGCCCCATGCCAGCGCCGCATGCGCAACGCCGGCCAGCCCTCCGCCGATGTCCGTGTAGACGTCCGCAAGCGTGCCGGCCACGAACGACTGTTCGGACGTGAATGCCGAACCCGCGAACGCGCCATCGATCGCCTGCACGCGCCAGTAATAGCGTCCGAGCGCCGAGGGCAGGTCCACGGCCCACGTCGTCAACTGGCCCGCGCCGTCCCAGCGGGGTAGCAGGCGCCGGCTGTAGAGGTCGCCCGCGATGATCGTCTGCGGCGAAACGACCTCGCAGCCGCCGGGCGTAGTGCCGACGCACAGGCTGTAGGAGAGTCCGGGCGAGGGCGTCTGGGCATCGTACGGGGCCTCCCAGGTGAACACCGCACGGCTGCCCGTGACGGTCACGACGGGCTGGCGCGGCACATAGGGGCGGGCATTGGGCCCCACGCCACCGCCGGTGGCGCGATACAGCGCCGACACGTAGCCGGCCCCGGTGTCGCCCGTCACCAGGAAGTCGAGCAGACCGTCGCCGTCGGTGTCCGTCCAGGTCACCGAGCCGTGGGCAGCGGCCGGCAGCGAGATGCCCGCGTTGCCGAAGACGCCGTCCGCGTTGCGGTATACCGCCGAGAACGGGCCGTCGATCCTGTAGCCCGCCAGCAGCAGGTCCAGGTCCCCGTCGTTGTCGGCGTCGCCCCAGGCCACGCTGCCATTGGCCACGCCGGTCAAAGGCGCGCCGATATCCGTGAAGGCCCCGCCGTCGTTGCGGTAGATCCGCGTCGTCGGCGCAGTGCCGGTGTGCCCGCACAGGACGAGATCCTGGTCACCGTCGGCATCGTAGTCGCCCCACGCGGCCTCGGTGTAGCGCAAGCCCGGCAGGCCGGCGCCGATGTCCGCGAAGGCACCGCCGTCGTTGCGGTAGATGCGCGAGAATGTGGCGGCCCCGGGGTAGCCCGCCAACAGCAGATCGAGGTCGCCGTCATTGTCGTAGTCGGCCCAGGCCGCGACACCGTCGCCGATGCCGGTCAGTCCATGGGGCACGCTCGTGAACGTCGCCCCGTCGTTGCGGTACAGGCGCGCCACATAGCCCGCAATGGCGTAACCGCTGTAGCCGGACACCAGCAGGTCGAGGTCGCCGTCGTTGTCGTAGTCACCCCAGGCGGCGGTGCTCTTCTCGAGGTTCTGCAACGTGACCGCCGCTTGGACGAACGCACCATTGTCGTTCCGGTAGATGCGGGTAGACAGGCTGCCCGTCAGCACGAGGTCAAGGTCGCCGTCCCGGTCGTAGTCGCCCCAGGCCACGGCCCCGTCTGACACGCCGGGCAGCCCGGCGCCGGCATCGACGAGCGCTCCGGCGTCGTTGCGGAACAGCTTGGCACCGATCGATCCCGCCAGCACCAGGTCGAAGTCCCCGTCCCGGTCGTAGTCGCCCCAGGCCGCGGCGCTGTCGTTCGAACCGGGCAAGCCGGCCCCCGCGTCGGCATAGGTGACCGGCGGCGACTGCAGCGGCACGAGGAAGTTGCCGAGGGAGGCGTCAGCAGCCACCTCGACCCCGTCGCGGATGGCGCGCAGGCGCACGCGAGCTGCCTGTGAACCCGCGTTCGGCGGAACCGGCAGCACGACCTGGTTCCGCTCGTTCGGCAGCACGGGTCCGGTGCCGATGTTGGTCCACTGACGCCCGGCGTCGAGCGAGAAGTCGACCTGCATCGCGTAGTAGCCGGGGTTGCCGACGATGTCGTAGCTGACCTGGACGGTCTCGCCAGTCCCGTAGTCGACAGGCACGCCGCAGCCGTAGTTGTTGGCGTCGGCGTTGCCGAGCGGTTCGACCAGCGCGATGCCGGTGGCCGGGTTGTCCGCCGGTCGCACGCCGTCACCTGAAGAGTAGTCGGTCAGTCCGCCTTCGCAACTGGCCACCTCGCTGTTCGGCCCGTCGGCCCAGGTGTTGAAGCAGAAGAATTCGGAGCTTTCGGCGTGGTAGCCCACGACCGTCACCGAATGTCCGTTGCCGTCCGCACCCGGGTAGAAGTCGAGCCCCCAGACGAACGGGTGCCCCGCATCGATCTCGGCCATGCCGTCGGCGAAGTGCCAGTCCAGGTAGTAGCCGACGAAATCGATCCCGTCCTGCCAGCCGACGTTCCGCGAGTCCATGAAGTCGCGCAGCCCGGGAATGATGTCCCCGATATAGGTCCCGCCGCCATCGTCGGTGCCCATGAACCGGCGCAAGTCCGGCGAGCAGTCCGGGACGCGACAGACCCAGTTGCCGTAGACGGGATCGGTCCACTGGGCGTAGTAGCGGACCAGCGGCAGGCCGTGCCGTTGGTTGTGGTAGAACGTCATGCACATCGCGGCCGCCGTCGGCGTGCAACCGCCCCACCAAACGAGCGGCTGGAAGACGTCGTAGTCCGCCAGCCAAGTCCCTTGGTCGGCCGGCGCGAGTCCCGCCTCGAACGCAGCCGCCCGCGCCCGGTGGTCGTCGCGCGCCTTCGCCAGCGCCGACAGCGACACCTTGCCCTGGATCGCGGCCCGGCCCGCGGCAAGTGACGCGCGGCGCGGCGCGAGCCAATGCTCCGCATCGTAGTATCCGTACGGTTCGTGACCCTCGACCACGTAGCGCCGGCCTCCGGCCTCGAACAGGTAGGCGCGCGCCCACGTGCCGACCAGGTACGCGCGCAGCAGTGCCGGCGCCGGCGCGCCCGTCCGCTGCGCCAGCGCATCGCGGAGGCGCTGCGCCAGCGCGTAATAGTTCGACACGCCGGGCCCGGCCGCGCGCACGGGGGGAGCGTCATAGGTCGCAGCGACGGTGACGCGCCAGTAATCGTCGGCATGCGGGCCGGAAAAGGCTCCCGCCAGGGTCCGCCGCTTCGCCGGGTCACTCTCGCGGACACGCCCCGCGAGGTACTCCTGCCAGTCGGCGACCACCGTCGCCGCGTCGACCGGTCCCGCCAGTGCGAAGTCCATGTCGTAGGCGACCAGGCGGTCGTCGGCATCGAACAGCGGCAGCACGCCCAACGGCGCGAAGACTGCGTGGCCCACATCGCTGGCGGCCCGGCCCCTGGCGATGCGAACGGCAGCGTCGGCGTCGATGTCGACGGCGGCGGCGATGAAACCCGACGGCGCGTAGGGCAGCGACGCATAGCCGTCCTTCAGCGTCGCGGAGGGATCGAGATGGCCCAGCGGCTTCACCGGCTCCGTCACCGGCGGGAACATCCCCTTGGTGCTCGCCGAGGCGGCGAGGGGCGGGATCAACGCGCTGAAGCCGATCACGAAGGTAATGAGCCACCGTGTGCACCACGATGTGCTCACGATCGGGTGCAACGTCGGGCGGAAGGAGCAATTCATGGTGACTCCCCTCCGGGCTCGGGAATGCTTCGCTGCCCCGGAAACAGGTCACATCGGTGCCGATTACCGGGAGACGGGAAAACACAGCCGGGCGAGGGATGAATCGTAGCAGATCCACAAGGCGCCGGGCGGGTTTCTCTCGATCGACACGGCACCACCGTTAGGCGACCATTTCACTCTGTAATGTGATTGCCGCCGCCCCCGGCTTCGGCCACGCGGCCCGAAGTGAGACCGCGCCGGACGCAAGTCCCCCGCCCCACCGCAACCGCCCACAAAACAAAAAGTGGGCACCAGTACAGCGCCCACCCAACATTCTCTCGCCCGTTTCGACCCAGCGGGCCCGGCTCCCCGAGCCCACTCGATCCCTAGTTGATGCAGCTCACCGCGCCCACTTCGACCCCGACCCGCGCATCGTCCCCGCCTTGGCCCGATGACGCGCGGCGCGCTCGGAAGCGGCCAGGCAGGCCATCACGTCGGTCGAATGCCAGCGGTGGTCGTCGCGGACGGTCAGCGGCTCCTTCAGCAGGCGCTCGATGCCGCGCAGCTGGGGCACGTCCTCGATGCCGCACAGGGCGATCGCCACGCCGGCCCGGCCGGCGCGCGCGGTGCGGCCGATGCGGTGGACGTAGTTCTCGGCCAGTTCGGGCAGCTCGAAGTTGATCACGTGCGTGATGTCCTCGACGTCGATGCCGCGGGCCACGATATCGGTGGCCACCAGCACGTCGACCTTGCGCTGCACGAAGGCATCGAGGGCGGACTGGCGCTGGCTCTGCGACTTGTTCGAGTGGATGGCGCCCACGCGCAGGCCGCGCAGTTCGAGCTGACGCGCCACCATCATCGCCGCCACCTTGGTCGCGGTGAAGACCAGGGTGCGGTTGTCCTTGTCCTCGCGCAGCAGATCGACCAGCAGGTCCATCTTGTGCTCGCGGGCCACGAACATGACCTGCTGCTCGATGTTCTCGGCCACCGCCGCCGGCGGCGCCACCGAGACGACGCGGGCATTGACCTGCATCGTCGAGGCCAGGCTCTTCACGCCGGCCGAGACCGTCGCCGAGAACAGCAGCGTCTGGCGCGGCTTCGGCACATGGTCGGCGATCCAGCGCACGTCGTGCACGAAGCCCAGATCCAGCATGCGGTCGGCTTCGTCCAGGATCAGGAATTCGACGTCTTCCAGCGACACGGCGCCCTGCTTCATCAGGTCGATCAGGCGGCCCGGCGTGGCGATGACGACGTCCACGCCTTTGCGCAGACGGTCGATCTGCGGGCCGGAATTGACGCCGCCCAGCAGCACGGCCGTGCGGATGCCGACATGCTTGCCGTAGGCCTGCACGTTCTGGTCGATCTGCAGCGCCAGCTCGCGCGTCGGGGCCAGCACCAGGGCCAGCGGCGTGTCGCCGGCATAGCAGGGGCGCGTGGCGATGTCGTCGATGACCGGGAGCATGAACGCCGCCGTCTTGCCGGTGCCCGTCTGCGCGGTGGCCAGCACGTCAAAGTGCGCGCTCACGAGCGGGATGGCGGCCAGCTGGATCGGGGTGGGTTCGCGGTAGCCGCAGTCCCAGAGGGCGCGCAGGATGGGTTCGCTCAGGCCGAGGTCATCAAAGGTCTTGGGTTTCGTGGAGGATTTCGGGGTCATGAGGTCCTGTCTCGTTGCTCCGGGATCCACAGCGGCTTGGTCTCGGAAAGAGCTCAGGAGGACCTGGAGCCGAGAAGCAGACTGGAAATCGCGGCGGTTCGGCAGCGGCCCATTTCGCGGGTCGCCCTTGTCTTCAGCTTGCACGGGTCTTCAGCGAGAATGAATCGTCAGCATGAAGAGCACTCATCATGAGAATGCAAGCTCTGGGCCATTAGTATAGCCTTTGCGCCCTTCTGCGGCAACCCTGGTCTGGCGCGCGGCAGTCCGCCCGGGCGCTGGGACCCGCGTTGGGCCCTGCCTCCGGCGCGCTATCTTACGATATGGCAAAATGTTACATTCGATGTCAGTTACCACGCGCGCCGCAGCATGGCAGGCACGCGTTGCGGCTTGTACCAGTGCGGCTTGTGCATGTCTGGTCTACCCCGCCGAGGCCCTTGAACGGGCGGCACTTCGCTGGACATTTGGAGTGTATTTATCCGATTTAGGTGGGTATTCTGGGAAAACGTGTGTATGATGGCCCGGCTGGTCGGGGGGACTTGAATTCCATCCAGTTCTCCGGAAATCGTGATATACTGACCAGTGATTCTCAGAGGTAGGAACAGCGGCGGGCAGTCGTGTGTGGAGATTCCACCGCCCCGTCTTTCGCCCAGGCAAGGCGACCGCCGCACATCCGACCTCCGACCGTGGGGGTATGAACATGAAGCAATGGCTCACGATGGCGGCTCTGATCACGCTGATCCTGCTGCCCGTTCTGGCGCAGGCGGATCCTGTCACGGGCACCTTCACCTCGACCGACCTGGGCGGCCAGATCCTGACCGGCCGCGCCTCGACCTGGCGCTCGGGCGTCAACAGCGGTCTGCCCCACGTCCTGCACGCCCAGTCGTGGGACGGCGCAAACCTCGGCACGCAGTGGGACCTCAGCTGCGCGACCGAGACCAGCGCCTTCAGCGTGGTCGACAACCGCGTGGCCGGCAACGGCACGATCGTCTACACGTCGACGTTCAACGGCGGCACGTTCAACTTCTACGCCGGCGGCTTCCCCTGGGGCGACGGCACCGGCACCCTGGCCACCACGACCATGATCACGACTGTTCAGTACATGATGATCGGCAGCGTCAGCACGCCGGTCGCCTCGGTGATCAACGGCAACACGTCCGGCGAGTTCTCCAACGGCTGCCTGCTGTCGTTCGCCATCGCCAACGGCAACGGCGTCGGCGAGACCCCGTTCGCCAGCATCCCGGCCACCTACCCTGTGTTCCTGGACGGCACCTGCGGCCCGGCCTCGCCGAGCGCGCAGTTCGGCGCCTGGGGCAACGTCATCACCATCACGATGCACATCAACTGCACCGTGGCGGACGAGACGACGTCGTGGGGCGCGATCAAGAGCCTCTACCGGTAACGCTCCCGCGACAACCGGCAGTGACGATCAGGGCCGCCCTTCGGGGCGGCCCTTCGCGTGGCAATCCGAATCTGCTGGTGGCCGACGGATCATCTGCTATCATGGGGGGAGTATATGATTTCCGGGTGCGTCATCCCATGGCGGGGCGTCGCAGGACTTTTCAGGGTGGTCGGGCCGCCATCCAGAGCACGCGACACGCGTCCAGGGGACGCTGTGTCAAGTGCCTGCCCCGTGGAAACACGGGCACCCGGAGGTGGCCATGTCCAGCAACCAGCGTCAGCGCGCCCAGGACTCTCCTGACCAACCCATCGGCTGTCTTCCTGCGATCCTGCGGACCTTCTGGATGGCGATCGGCAATCTCGGCCTGTTCTTCTGCGGCATGTTCGCGGCCCGGCAACCGGCGCCGTCAGCGCTCGACTTCGTCTATGTAGGGATCGTCATCACCCTGATCGTGGTGCGGTACCTGGACATCACCCGATTCCAGGGACAGACGGCCGACGGCGATCCTGCCACCATCGCGCACTGGCGACGCTATGTGATCGGCCTGATCCCCACCGCAGCCGCGCTGTGGGTCTTCACGCGCTTCGCACGGGCCCAGGGCTGGATGTAGCAGCGCACGGCCAACAGAAAGGGCGCCGTCAATCCGGCGCCCTTTCTCGCTTCTGACGGCCTGACGGTTCAACCGGCGTCGCCGCCGATCAGGCCGGCAGCTTCGCCAGTTCTTCCTTCAGCAGCACGGCGCCGCCGGCCAGGAAGTCGTCGCGCTTCAGTTCACCCTTGGCCAGTCGGGCCAACAGCGCCCGCTGCGCGCGGTAGTCGCGACTGTCCACGCCGGCCCGGCTCTGCAGCAGACGCCACGCCTTGCGGCGCTCCACGCACAGCAGCACCATCTGCCGCGACAGCGCGTACAGGCCCGCCTTGCCCTCGTTGTTCTCGGCCTTGATGTAGACGCCGAAGTCGGGAACAAAGACCGGGCTCTTCGGGTCGAACACGCGCCGGTGCACGACATCGTCCTGGGTCAGCAGGATCAGCATGTCGTCCAGGGCGACCATCGACTCCGTCTTCGCCGCGTCGACCTTCTTCACGTGCTGCCGGAAACGGGCCTCGGTCACGGCGTAGTGCGCCACGGTGTAGTGCACCTTGTCGCCGGTCGACTTGAGGGTCGTCTCCCACCAGTCGTCCTTGTGCGCGGGGTTGCCCTTCATCTCGATCGCTTCGGGGTAGGTCTCGCCCCGCGACGGGTTGAAGGTGAACTCGGGGATCAGGCGGCAGTCGCGCGCGCGCTGCGACTGCGTGGTCGATCCGTCGTCACCCACCCCGTGCTCGGGCATGCAGGGCGTGAAACTCTGGATGAACGCGGTGCCACGGTACTCCAGAGCGTCGAGCAGCGACTTGTACAGCTTCGGCGCGTTGGCCATCGACACCTGGGCGATGTACGGCGAACCGTGCCCGGCGGTGAAGATCTCGGCCAGGCTCTTCTTCTCGGTCAGCTTGCCCTGCGTGGCGGCGCCGATCTGGTTCATGTCGAAACCGCCGGTGATCACCGAGGAATCTGAGTTCTGGCCACCGGTGTTCGAATAGACCTGCGTGTCCAGCATCAGCAGCTTCACGTTCGGGCGGCCCTGCAGCACCGCCTTCGACACGTTCTGGAAGCCGATGTCGCCCATGCCGCCGTCGCCGCCGATGCCCCAGGCCTTCGGCAGTTCGGCCACTTCGCTGTCGGTCATCAGCACGTCGGAGAAGTGGGACAGTTCGAAGTACTCCGCCGGCGTCATCACCGCTTCGTCGCGGTCCAGGAGCGCGTCGGTCAGGCGCTCGGGGATCACCGAACGGCGCGCGTGGTCCTGGATGAACGCCTCGCCGAACAGCCAGGCCACGGTGGCGCCGTCCTGGAACAGCGAGTTCATCCACGGGTACGGATGCGGATTGTTCGGGGGCGTCGAACCGAAGACGCTGTTGCAGCCGGTGTGGGCGCCCATCGCCATGACCGACATGCCGTTGGCCAGCCGGCCGTCCACGGCCTGGATGTCGCGGTGCGTCGACCACTTCGCGGTCCGCAATCGCACCGTGAGCGGCCAGGCGCTCGTCGGTGTCGCCGTCGGTCTCGCCGCCCAGACCCATCAGCAGATGGGCCACCGACCTGACGTACAGCGCGTACGCGGTCGGGTCCTTCGCCTTCAGGGCGGCCAGCCGGGCCGGCCCGGTCTCGGCCATCAGCGCGGCCTTGGCCGTCAGGCGCTCGGCCTTGCGGCGGTACATCGGGCGCATGTAGGCCTCGGTCACGCTGGCCACCGACCGCAGCACGGTCTTTTCGCCGCACCCGGCGCAGGCGCCGTCGCCCGAGACGATGGCGTCGTAGCTCGAGCGCACCATCAGGTGGTTGCGCAGCGCCGCCTCGCGCGAATCATGCGGCTGGTCCGGGTCGTACAGGCCCAGGAACTTCCGCGGCGTGTCCGGCAGCAGGTTCAGGAAGTTGATCGCCGTGGTGTGGCGGGCGTTCAGGTCCTCGGTCTCGTCGACCATCTTCAGGGCCTGGTGTTCGCCGCATTCGGTGACGCACTCGCCGCAGCCCTTGCAGAGGTCCGACACGAAGATCGAGAAGATGCCGCCGGCGCCGGGGTTCTTCTTCTCGGCGTTCTGGAAGATGGCGTTGACCTTGTTGTAGGCGATGGGCAGCGTGTCGACGATGCCCAGGAACTGGTCCTTGCCTTCGCTCGAGACGCCGGCCAGCGGATCGACCGCCTGCTTCAGCAGCACGGCGACCGGCGTGCCGGTCTTGGCCATCTGGCTGGCGACCATGCCGACGCGCACCTGCTTCTCGACCGCCGGCAGCGCGGCCAGCAGGGCCTCGCGGTCCTCCTTCGCCGGCACGTAGGCGCGCACGGCCGTCGACAGCACCGTCAGCAGGTCCTGCGCCGTGTTGGGCAGCGCGGTGTCCGGGCACGACGCGATGCAGGCCATGCACTGCGTGCAGTTCTCGGCGATGAAAACAGGCGTCTGGCGACGCGCCACGTACTTCGAGGCCGCGGAACCGGTCCCCGCCGCACCGACACCCGCGGCCGAAAGCACCGACGCCGGCTGGTGGTAGCCCAGACCCGCGCGGAATTCGCGCTCGAAGGTCTCGCGGCGGAAGATGGGCGCCCGCTCCGGCTGGAAGTCCGGCTTGGGAACCTGCAGGCAGAAGGTGCCGCAACCGGCCATCGGCAGCAGCGAATCGCCGCGCATGCTTGAACGGTCCGGCGCGTCCACGGCGCCGTAGACGATCTCGGTCACCTGCGAGAAGCCCTGCAGCATGACCTCCATGTTCGAGGCCACCACGGCGGCGCCCAGGCGGCCGAACTTCTTGCGGTACTGCGCCTCGACCTGCTCATGGAAGTGCTCGCGCTTGATGCCGAAGTCGTCCAGGAACGGCGACACGGCGAAGAACGCGCCCAGGAAGGCGTTCCCCTGCATGCGCAGCTGCAGCTCCGGCCGGTCGGTCGCCTTGCGGGCGATCGCGAACCCGGGCAGGACGTAGAAGCGGATCTTCCGCTCGAGGATCGTCTGCCGGTACTTGCGCGGGATGCGCTGCCACGCCGCCTCGACGCCCTCTTCGGACTCCCAGACGAACGCCCCGCCGTCGGCCATGCCGTCCAGCGGGTTGGTGTGCATGAACGCCTTCGGGTCGCAGCACAACACCACGTTCACGTGCCGCAGGTCGCAATTCGTGCGGATGCGTTCGGGCGCCGCGACCAGGAAGTATTCCGTCGGCGCGCCCTTCTTCTCCGAGCCGTACTTCGGATTGGCGCTGATGTGGACGACTTCCTTCCGGCGGCCGTACTCGTCGACGGCGCCGTCGCGTTCGGCCACATGGTCGCCCAGCTCGCCGATGATCTCGCCGAGGTTCTTGCCGGTGGTGATCATGCCCCAGCCGCCGATCGAGTGCAGACGCACGGCGATGGCGCCCTCGGGCAGCAGCGAAGGCCGCTCGTCCGACTTCACCGCGTACTCGTGGTCGATGCCGACCACGAACAGCGTCGTGCCGTCGGCGGCGGTGTGACCGTCCTGGCGCGCCAGCGAGCCGGTCACGAAGCCGTAGGCGCCGAGGATACCCTCGGGCCGGAAATCGCGCGAGCCCAGCCCGTAGATGCCGGAGAAGAACCTCGGCACCTGCGCCGCCGTGATCGTCCCGGCCTGCACGGCCTTGGTGAAGGCGGTGCGGATGTCGCGCGCCAGCGGATTGTCGCCGGCCAGCGGCTGGTCGGTGCGCTCCATGATGATGACGTTCTTCCGGCCGGCCAGCGCCGCGATGTAGGCGGCCTCCGGCACCGGGCGCAGCACGTTGGCGTGGATCGAGCCGACGCTCTCGCCCTTGTTGCGCAGGTAGTCGACCGCGGCCTCGATATTCTCGGCCGCCGAGCCCAGCGACACGAACACGGTGTCCGCGTCGTCGACCCGGTACTTCGACAGCAGCCCGTAGTGGCGGCCCGTCAGCGCGCCGAACTCGTCATAGGCCGCCTCGAGCATGGGCAGGATGGATTCGTAGAACGCCGTGCGGTGCGCCACGACGCCGTTCATGTAGTGTTCCTGGTTCTGCACCGGGCCCAGCAGCAGCGGGTTCTCGAGGTCGATCATGCGCGGCACGCGGCGGCGCTTCGCCCCGAACAGCGTGCGCTGCGCCTCGGTCGGGCAGTCGATCAGCTCGTCCGGCGCGCCCAGGTACTCGCGCATCAGCCCGGACTCGTGACGCAGGAACGTGCGCTCGAGGTGCGAGGTGAGGAACCCGTCCTGGATATTGATGCCCGGCGTCAACGACAGCTCGGCCACCTTGCGGATGATCAGCGCCTGGTCGGCCGCCTGCTGCGAGTCCTTGCCGAACAGCATCATCCAGCCGGTGTCCATCACCGCGTAGATGTCGTCGTGCCCGCAGTGGACGTTCAGCGCGTGCTTGGTCAGCGCGCGGGCCGACACCTCGAGGATCATCGTCGAGAACTTGCCGGGCGCGTGGTAGTACTGCTCGGCGCCGTAGACGATGCCCTGGCCCGAGGTGAAATTGACGGTCCGCTTGCCGCAGACCGAGAACGCGATGGCCCCGCCCTGCGCCGAATGTTCGCCCTCGGTCTCGATCGCCAGCTTGGCGGCGCCGAAGACGTTCAGCTTTCCTTCGGCGTATGAGAGCTGGTAGTTCTCGCCCATCTCGGTCGAGGGCGTGATCGGGTAGAAGACGCCGCCGTCCGTGATCCGGGCTTCGGTGTGGTAGGAGACGAGCTGGTTGCCGTTCGTGGTGACCCGAATGCCGGGATACCGGGGCGCGTTCTTCATCGTGGAGGCTCCTTCTGGCTCTGCGGCGGTCCTGATCACGGCCCGGCAATGCGGGCGCCGGCTCCTGCCGCGGGAGCCGTTCAAGTTCGCGCGCAACGATAACAGATTCACGCCGCCGAAACAGGAGCAATTGGTCCATCTTTGGGCCGTCGCACGCAGATCCGGCAAACGCCGGGGAGCCGGCCCACCAGGACCGGCTCCCGCTCTTGAAAATGGCTGTCAACTGACGACCACGATCAGTAATCGAGGCTCCCCGTGTAGGCGTCGATGTAGTACGGCGCCACCTTGACGCGCGCCGTCAAGGCCCACGCCTTCATCTGCGCGACGGCGTAGGCGTCGTCGTCCTCGGCGAAGACATACCCGACCTGATCGAAGCCCAGCATCTGGTAGTAGGTGAACACGCCGTTGGCCATCGCCGCGGTGCCGTCGTAGCTGTACTTCTTCGTGTCGGAAGCCAGGGCGATCACGCGGCCGGCCTTGTTCAGCGCCGTGCCGAAGGCACCGATCTGACAGGCGTCGAAGTTGAACGACATCTTCGTGCTGCCCGTCGAGGCGAACATGCCGCCGAACCAGGCGCTGCTGAGGTAGTAGAGGTCGGTCGAAATCATGTTGCCCCGCGAGCCGTGGCCCGAGTAGGCGAACGCGATCTCGTTGCCGGCGATGCTCTGCGACACCAGGGCGGCCACGGCCGACTCGATGGCCGCCTTCGTCGCCGCCAGATTCGTCAACGTGGTCACGGTGTAGCCCTGGCCCTGCAGGTAGTCGCGCCAGTCGATGGCGTCATCGTCGCAGTAGGTCAGGTCGTTGGCGGTCCCTGCGTAGTCGGAGATACCGACCACCAGGGCATACTTCGCGCCGAGCTTGTCCGGCGACATCGGCGTGACGGCGAACACGTCCGCGTCGGTCAGGGTGAACTGCTGTTGCACGGCTTCGGGCCGCTCGTCGATGAACTCAGGGCGCTGGAACAGGTTGCCGTCGATGGTGGCCGTGTCGGCGGGCGCGGTCGGCTGATCGGTGCTGCAACCGACCAGCGTGACGGCCAGCAGCAGACCCAGGACGAGGCTGAACTTCCTCATGGGGTTGTCCTCTCTCAATGCCATTGGGGGTGGTTGAATCCGTGCCGCGAAGGTTTCCCCTCCACTCGCTGCCCAGGGCCAGCACCCGAACTTGATTATCCACGATCAGGACGCGCGCGAAAAGCAAAAGCGCGCGGACTTCCGTATCAGAGGGCGAAGAACGCATAGTTGCACGGTCTGTGATCTGCAGGGCGCCGGCGCCGACGAAGGTGTTCGTTCGACTGGAGTCGGACGTATTCATCTGCGAAGGCGACGGAGCGGACTCCGGCACCGGCGGCTGGCCTGCGGAGCCGGGCTGCACACCCCCGGATCTTCGCCGTGAGGGATGCGCGCGGTCAGGGGTTGGCGCGCATTTCTCACATTTTCATTAATTCGGACAAAAATTGTGTTAAAATCAGCGCCGCAATTCATGTTTGCCCCAAACCGGCGACCGGTGGCGCAGCACGGCGGCGACCACCACGAACCAGGGAGCAGCCAATTCATGCCCAAATACATCATCGAGCGCGAGATCCCCGGCGCGGGGAACCTGTCCGCGGCCGACCTGCAGGCCATCTCGCAGAAGTCCTGCGCCGTCATCAGGGACCTCGGCCCCACGCTCCAGTGGGTCCAGAGCTTCGTCACCGACAACAAGGTCTATTGCGTCTACCTCGCGCCGAACGAGGAGATGGTGCGCGAACATGCGCGCCAGGGCGGGTTCCCGGCCAACGCCGTCGCGCGCGTGCGGACGGTGATCGACCCGACGACCGCCGAATGAGCGGGGCCGGCTCCAGGGCGCCGGCAAATGATCAGAACCATGTATCCGAACGGGGAGATCGACCCTTGAACAACACCCTTTGTTGCCGCAATGCAGCCGGCGCCCTCACGGCCGTCGCGCTGGTGGCCGCCCTGCTCCTGTCGGCCCCGCGGGCCGGCGCCTTCTCCGGGCAGCCGGACGCAACCTTCGGCCAGGGCGGAGGCGCGCGGCTCGGCTTCCCCGGAGGCTTCAACGCGGCCAATGCCGCCGCCCTGCAGGCCGACGGTCGGATGGTCGTGGCCGGAACCGGCAGGAACGGCGGGTGGGCCGCCGGTCCACTGATGCTGGCCCGCTACAACGCCGACGCTTCGACCGATACGTCGTTCGGCGACGGCGGCGTCGCCTGGCACTATTCCCATGCCGACTCCACGTTCGAGGCCAGGGCCGTGTCGGTCCTGGCGGACGGCAGGATCGTCGTCATCGGCAACGCCACCGACGGCGATTTCTTCAACTTCCGGACGCGGCTGTTCGTGGCCCGTTTCGAGGCGAATGGCGCGCCGGATCCCACCTTTGGAAGCGGCGGCCTCGTCTTCCCGACCCTGTGGGGTTCCAATTTCTGGGGCCGCGCGCTGTTCATCCAGGCCGATGGGCGCCTCGTGATCGCCGGGAGCGCCGGCAACAGCACAACGCATCTGGCGATCGCCCGGCTCAACAGCAACGGCACGCCGGATCCGACTTTCAATGGAAGCGGTTACAAAGTCACGCCCGTCATGGACCGGAGCGGGGCGATCGCCGTCGGGCTCCTGAACGGCAAATATGTCGTCACAGGCGTCGGCTATGAAGTGAACTACGATTCGGCCATCCTGGTCGCGCAGTTCAACGACAACGGGACGCTGGACACCGCGTTCGGCGGGGACGGCGTCGTGACGACGTGGGTGGGGTCCGAGGCCGTCGGGTTGGCTCTGTCATTCCAGATCAGCACGACGCAGCCGACGAGGATCGTCGTGGCCGGCGAAGCCAACAACGGCACCAGCCGCAGCCAGTTCGTCGTCCTCCGTTACCTGCCCGACGGCTCGCTGGACACGACGTTCGACAGTGACGGGTACGCCGTCATCGGCGTGTCCGACTTCGACAGCGGGGCCAACGCGGTCCGCGTCCTCTACGCGGGCGGCATCGCCACGCGCATCGTGGCCTCGGGCTACAGCCAGACCGGCTACGGGCAGGAATCCAAACAGTTCGCCGTGGTCAAACTCAACCTCGCCGGCTCGCGGGACGCGACGTTCGACGGCGACGGGATCGCCCGGACCACGCTCGGCATCGCCGGCGCGACGCCCAACGCCATGTGGGTGAGCGGAAGCCGGGTCACGTTGATCGGGACGGCCAGCGGTTCCGCCAACGACGTCGACGTCGCCATGGCCCGCTACCTGTACACGGACGGCTCGCTCGACACCGCCTTCGACGGCGACGGCATGCGGGTCGATGACCGGGGCCTGACCTTGAGCCGGGCCCGCGACGTGGCCGTGCAGGCCGATGGCGGCATCGTCGCGGCCGGCTATTCCCGCCACGGGGGAAGCCACGGGTTCACGGCAGTCCGCTTCCTGCCCGACGGCACGCTGGACGCGAGCTTCGACGGGGACGGCCGCCTGGAACTCAACTTCGGTACCTATGAAAACGAGGTGGCCGCGGTGCTCGTCGAGCCCGACGGCCGGATCGTCCTCGGCGGTTACGGAGTGCCGGCGAACAGCGCCAGCCTCAGGGCCGAGTTCCTCCTGACGCGGCGAATGCCCGACGGCAGCGCGGACCCCGCCTTCGGCACCAACGGCGTGGTCTACGCCAAGGACCTCAGTGGTGGCAAAGCCACCGCGCTGCTCCGTCAACCCGACGGCAAGCTGGTCGCCGCCGGCTGGGTGGCCGATTCCGAATACTACTGCTTCGCGGCCGCGCGCTTCGAGACGGACGGACGGCTCGACACGACCTTCGGGCCGAACGGCAATGGATTCTGGTGGACCTGGAACAATTCCAACACCAGCGGAGTGTTCTCCGAACCCGCCGCCGTGCTCCAGCCCGACGGCTGCATCATCCTCGCCGGCGACACGGCGGGCGTTTCCCAGGACCGGGATGTCCGCCTCGTCCGGCTGACTCCCGACGGACTCAAGGACCCGACCTTCGGCACGAGCGGCATCGTCCGGACCTCCATCGGCTCCGGAGCGGCCGTTGCCCGCGGCGTGGCCGTGCGGCCGGACGGCCGGATCGTCGTCGCCGGCTGGACCGAGACGGGCGCCGTCACCAAGGCCTTCGTGATGCGCTACCTGCCCGACGGGACCGTTGATCCCGCGTTCGGCGTCGGCGGCCACGTCATCCTCGATCTCGGCGACCTCTCCTCCGCCGGCGCGGCGATGGACCTCGAACTGCAGTCCGACGGAGCCATCGTCATCGCCGGCGACGGCGCGCAGGGCGGCAACACCAACTTCGCCATCGCGCGCCTGACGCCCGATGGCGCCGTCGACATGAGCTTCGGCAGCGCCGGGCAGACGCTCTTCGATTTTCCCGGCGCCGGCGAGGACAAGGCCGTTGCCCTCGCTTTCGACGCGCAGGGCAACGCGATCCTCGCTGGGAGTTCGCTCCTGAACTTCGCGGTGGCGCGGATCCTGATCGACCCGGTGGCCTCCGCCGTCCCCGAAACGTCGCCGGGCATCGCGGGACTCTTCCTGTCGGCGCCCAGCCCCAACCCCACGTCGCGCGGCGCGGCGCTGGCGCTGGAACTGAAGGCAGGTACGCGGACGTCGGCGTCGGTCTACGATGTCGCCGGCCGCGTCGTGCGCCGCCTGTTCGGCGATCGCTCCCTGGAAGCGGGCCGACACACCCTGGCCTGGGACGGACGGGATGACGCCGGACGGCAGGTCGCGGCCGGCGTCTACTACCTGCGCCTGGCTACGCCGGGGGGCGACGAGACGCGCAAGGTCGTTGTCGTGCGGTGATTTTGTTGCGAACCGGAAATCGAGAGTCTCCTGACCGAACACCCGGTTCGTCACTGTGTCGGCAGGCGACGGCACTTGCGCCGGCGCAAGTGGCGGGTGCAAGTGGCGGGCGCAAGTGGCGGGCGCAAATGTCGGACCATCACGAATTTCACACCCGCGACTGACCCGCATCAGCGTTCAGACAGCGACGGCCCCGCCGATGGCGGGGCCGTCGATCCATCAACTTCGTACCAGCCCCGCCTCAACCCTTCAGCGAAGCCATGTCGATCACGAAACGGTATTTCACGTCGCTCTTGAGCATGCGCTCGTAGGCCTCGTTGATCTGCTGCATGCGAATGATCTCGATGTCGCAGACGAGGTCGTGCTTGCCGCAGAAATCGAGCATTTCCTGGGTCTCGGCGATGCCGCCGATGAGCGACCCGGCGAGGTTGCGGCGCGGCATGAGCAGGCTGAAGACGCTCACCGGCTGGGGCGTGGGCGGCGCCCCCACGACGACCATGCTCGCGTCGAGCTTGAGCAGCGCGAGGTAGGCATTGAAGTCGTGGTCGGCCGAGACCGTGTCGAGGATCAGGTCGAAGCTGCCGGCGTGCTGCGCCATGGCGTGGGCGTTCTTCGAGATGACGACTTCGTCGGCCCCGAGGCGCTTGCCGTCGGCGACCTTGCCCTCCGAGGTGGTGAACAGGACGGTGCGGGCGCCCAGGGCGTGGGCGAACTTGACGCCCATGTGGCCGAGGCCGCCCAGACCGACGATGCCCACCTTTTTGCCCTTGCCGGCTCCCCACTTGCGCAGCGGCGAGTAGGTGGTGATGCCGGCGCAGAGCAGGGGCGCGGCGGCGGCCGGATCGAGGTTGGACGGCACCTTCAGCGTGAAGGCCTCGTCGCAGACGATCTTCTCCGAGTAGCCCCCGTGGGTCTGGCCGCCCGAGTGCTTGTCGGGGCCGCCGTACGAGAACACGGGGCCATTGAGGCAGAACTGCTCGAGATCACTCTCGCAGCTGGAGCAGGTGCGGCACGAGTCGACGAGGCAGCCGACGGCGGCGGTGTCGCCGACCTTGAACTTCGTGACCTTGGCGCCGACGCGGGTGACGCGGCCGAGGATCTCGTGCCCGGGCACGATCGGGAACGTGGTCATGCCCCACTCGTTGCGCGCGTAGTGCAGGTCGGAGTGGCAGACCCCGCAGTAGAGGATCTCGATCTCGACGTCGGTTGCGAGCGGCTCGCGCCGGGTGATGGTCAGCGGTCCCAGCGGTTCGGTGGCGGACGGGGCGGCGTAGGCTCTGGTCGACATGGGCAACCTCTCGAAAGGGGGTCGGGGGCGATGCTCAGTAAAGGGTAGATGGTCGCACCAACCGGTCTTTCCCGCCACTGCGGCCGCGCCCGGCCGCACGGCAAGGCAGCCGGTGTCCGCAATCGACGGGCGGATCTCCCGTCAGCCCCCGCCGGACGAATACGCCGCGGCGAAGAGGCCGAGGGCCGCGGCCGCCGCCAGGGAAATGAGGATCCCGGACTTGCCGCCGGCCTTTGCGCCCAGCCAGTAGTTCGTGATGTTGTCGCTGGCCGCGGGCACGACGCCTTCGGTGCAGCCGCTGTAGCCGGCGCAGCCGCCGTCTTCGAAAAAGTCGACCGGCAACGACTCGGCGCTCGCCACGAGGCTGAAGGACTCGCTCAACCCCAGTTCCACTTCCGCGAGGTACCCGGGCAGGTCGATGCGGGACAGCGGGGGACCGCCCATCTCCTTGTCGATGGCCACGATATAGACGCCGGCGGCCGCCTGGAGGAAAGTGCGCCCCGAACCGAGGGGCATGCGCCAGTGGATCCGGGGCGCGAATCGCGGGCCGCCGTCGTCGCTGAAGGCCGCATGAAGACCCAGGCCCCACGCGCGTCGACTGGGTTGCCGCCTGGACCACGCCAGGTCGAGGCTCACCAGCACTTCGCCGGTATCTTCCTGGAACCGCTCGCCGCCGGCGCGATGGGCCGCGCCGATCTGGAACTTCCAGGCCGCAGCAGGTGGCGCGGCATCCGTTGCGGCGATCTCGAGGGCAGAA
Organism: bacterium; assembly: GCA_020049465.1. Taxonomy (GTDB): domain Bacteria; phylum Krumholzibacteriota; class Krumholzibacteriia; order LZORAL124-64-63; family LZORAL124-64-63; genus CAINDZ01. Next base: position 24,623 of record JAIFKS010000028.1, read on the forward strand.
TTCGAGGCGCCCGGATCAGGAGCAGCGGCGGACAGGACCGGGCGCGCAGCGATGAGCGCGATGAGGATCAGCGAAGCCCTCATGCAGCCTCCCTTTGTGACGGGACGCGCTGCCGCCGGCGCGGCAGCAGAAGGTCGGGTCCGACGCAGGGTACCACGAACCGGCGGGACTTGCGCCGGCGCAAGTCGGACCGCTACCTCAATAGTCGGACCGCTACCTGACCCTCCGCCGGAACAGGTACGACGCCTTCACCCGCTCACACCCCGCCCGCAGTTAGAACCCGTGCGCCCGCTCGCGGATCACGTTGGACCGGAGCTGCACCAGCGCCACGACCTCGACGAAGTCGTCGCTCTCCAGTTGCCGGCGCGCGGTCGCGTGCAGCCAGCCGACGGCGCGGTCGTCGGCGGCCACGGCGACAAGCACCAAGTGCGACACGTCCCCCAGCAGCGGCGCCAGGCGTTGCCCGAGTTCTTCGGCAGTGGAAGGGTAGCCCAGTTCGCCGGCCAGGGTGGCCAGTTCGGGCGCGTCGTGAAGAACAGCCGGGCGGAGGGCGATCCGGTCGGTCATCGGAGCATCCCGTCAAGAAATGGCCGGGCGGGCCGCGCGCCGGGAACGCGGGCCCGCCCGTGGGTGTTTCCTACTGTTTGAGCAGCTCCCGCACGGCCGCCTCGAGCTGCTGGTCGCGGCCCGCGGTCAGGATCCGGGGCTCGTTGCGCACCAGCACATCGGGCTCCAGCTGCGTGTTCTCGCACCACTTCCCGTCCATCCCGCGCCAGCCGCCCATGGGGATGCCGAAGCGGATCGTCTGGTCGATCTGGCGTTCCCACCAGACGAAGGTGCCGGTGCCGGGCACGGGCATGCCCAGCGTCCGGCCGACGCCCTTGACCTTGTAGGCCACCGGGAACAGGTGCGCGTCCGAGTAGTTGCTCTCGCCCATCACCACGATCGACGGCTTCGTCCACTTGTCGCCCGACTCGACGCCCACGTGCTGGCCGTGCGGGATGACATCGAAATAGGCTTCGCCATCCAGGAAATCCGACAGCTGTTCATGGATGTTGCCGCCGCCGTTGAAGCGCGTGTCGACGATCAGCGCCTGCGTCCCCATGTTGCGGCCGAGCGCCTCCTCGTACACGACGCGCATGCTCGCGTCGTTCATGGCGCGCACGTGCACGTAGCCGATCTTCCCGTCCGAGAGCCGCGCCACCTCGTCGCGCCGGTTGCGGACCCAGCGCTTGTACAGCAGCTCGTTCTCGTCGCCGGGCGAAACCGGCTTGGCCTCCTCGTCCCAGCGGTCGCCCTTCGCGGGGTCGAGCACCGACAGCAGCACGCGCTGCCCCACTCGGCGGTTCAGCAGCCGCCCGTAGTCGCCGGCCGCGCTGACGGACTGGCCGTCGATTTTCTCGATGACGTGCCCGGCGCGCAGGCGCGACGTCGCCTTGTCGAGCGGCCCGCCGGCAATGACCTCAGCGACCTTCAACCCGTCGCCGTTGAAGGCGTCGTCATAGAACAGGCCCAGCGAGCCGGTCACGTCCGTGTGGGGCGTGTTGGGCCGGTAGGAGGCGCCCGTGTGGGAGGCGTTCAGCTCGCCGAGCATCTCGCTCAACATCTCGGCGAAATCGTGGTTGTTGTTGATGTGGGGCAGGAAGCGGCGGTACTGCTCGTGGTACCAGTCCCAGTCGACGCCGTGCAGGTCCTGCACGTAGAACTTCCGCTTCAACTGGCGCCAGGAGTGGTCAAACATGTAGGCGCGCTCGTCGGCCTGCTTCAGAACCATCTCGCCGCCGGTCTTGAGCGACTCCAGCTTGCCTTTGTCCGTGTCGACCTTCTTCGGCTTGCCGTCGGCCAGGAAGACCAGGAAATCCCCGTCCGCCGACATGGCGAAGCTGGAGATGCGCGAGCCGACCTTGGCCAGAAGCTCCGTGTCGCCCGTCCGCGTCCCGGTCTTCCAGATGTCGCTGCCCTTCTCGAAGCCGGTCACGTAGAAGAGCGTCTCGCCGTCCTTCGACAGCACCCAGTCGTCGGCCGGCGACGTGTGCGTCGTCAGCTTCACGCGGCGTTCGGTGAGGTTGTCGCGCTCGATGACGATGTCGGCCGGCGGCGCCTTGTCATCCTTCTTGCCGTCGGTCTTCTTCGCCTTGTCGCCCTTGCCCTTCTTGCCCTCTTCCTTGTCGCCGTCGTCCTTCTTGTCCTCCGCCTCCTTGACGAGCGCGAAGTCCTCTTCCGACAGCCGGAAGCGGTCGTAGGCCTCGCGGGTGAAGAACAGCCCGTGGACATCCCAGGTGTTGGCGCCGCTGCCCTGGCCCAGGGCGCCGTCGCGGTTGGTGCCCCAGATCATCGCCTTGCCGTCGAGCACCCACTTGGGCATGACGTCTTCGTAGCCGCTGAGGGTCAGGTTGGTGATCCCGCCCTTGCCGTCGGCCGCGACCAGGCCGACCTCGGACGACATGACGCGCTCGGGCAGACCGAACTGCACCAGCAGCCACTTGCTGTCGGGCGACCACCGGTAGTACTGGTCGCCGTCGGCGTAGGAATAGTTGTGCTCGGCCGGCATGACCATCCGACTCTGCTTCGTCGCCAGGTTGACGACCTTCAGCGCGACCCGGTTCTCCAGGTAGGCGATCTCCTTGCCGTCGGGCGAGAACGCGGGCTGGAACTCCTCGGCTTCGGTGGCCACCACCGGCTCGGTCTTCAGCACGGTCGAGGCGTAGAAGTACGGCTCCTCGTCGCGAACGATGGCCATCGTGTACACGTTCCAGCTCTGGTCCATCTCGGCGGCGAAGGCCAGGGTGCGCCCGTCGGGGCTCCAGCTCAGGCTGCGCTCCTGCCACGGCGTGTCGGTCAGGCGCTTGGTGACGCCGCCCTCGACGCTGCTGACGAAGATCTCGCCGCGGAAGACGTAGGCGAACTCCTTGCCGCTCGGCGCCAGGGCCAGTTCGGTGAACTCGTCGTTCACCGGCACCACGCGGTCCAGGGTGGCCAGGCCGTCGATGGCGATCCCCACCGCCAGCTTCGCCGGCTGGCCGCCCTGCTTCAGCGTATAGATGTCGCCGTCGAACGAGAAGCACAGCGTGCCGTCGTTCGCGCGGGTGAGGAAGCGCACGGGGTGCTTCGCGAAGTTCGTCAGGGCGGTCGCCTTCGCGGGATCGGCCAGCGAACCCTGGTAGACGTTGAACGAGCCGTCGCGCTCGCTCAGCCAGTAGTAGTCGTCGGCCCCGGCGCCGAACACGGGGTCGCGGTCCTCGGCCGGGTTCGTGGTCAGCTGGCGGTAGGTCTTGGCAGCCGTGTCGTAGACCCAGATGTCGCGGGTCACCGACGAGGTGTGGTGCTTGCGCCAGGAGTTCTCGGTGCCCTTGTAGTCGTGGTAGAGCAGGCGGGTGCCCGCGGCGTCGACGCTCACGTCGTGCGCGGGGACCGGCAGCACCTGGCTCACGCGGCCGCCGGCCGCGGGCACACGGTACAGTTCGCTCATGCCCCACTGCGGGAACTGTGCGTTGCTGGCCGGGTCCTGCCGCGTGGCGGAAAAGAGCACCGCCGCATCATCGGCGGTGAACGAGGCCGGCGTCTCAGCCGCGGAATGGAAGGTCAGCCGCCGCCCCTCGCCGCCACCGACCGGCATCACGAAGATGTCGAAGTTGCCGTAGCGGTCCGAGGCGAAGGCCAGGCTGCGGCCGTCATGGCTCCAGACCGGGGCGTACTCGTAGGACTCGCTGACGGTCAGCGGACGGGCCGCGCCGCCGGCGGCCGGGACAGTCCAAATGTCGCCCTTGTAGCTGAAGACGACGGTCTGCCCGTCCGGGGAGATGGCTGGGTAGCGCAGCCACTGGGGCGGGTCCTGCGCGAGGGCGCCCGAGGCCAGGCCCAGGCTCATCAGAATCAGGAGTGACAACAATTTCATGGGGTGGACTCCTCGGAGGCTGGGAAGGCGACGGGGTTGCGGACAATAACAAAGGGTGAGTCTACACAAGCGGTCGGCAATTGCCAGCCTGACGGCCGCGTCCACCGGATACGTGGAATCAGAACCGCGCGTTGCATCCTGACCGGAGGGAAGCGTACGATGGGCCCGTCGGCCGGCAAACCGGCCCCCGAACAATGCGTGAGTTCAGCCAGAACCAACAGGGAAGCCGACCATGACCGCCAGGACCGACAACGCCGGAAGAGCCCCCTGTCCCGATGTGGACGCACTGCGCCGAGCCTTCCCCGCCCTGGCCTCCGGCGTCGTCTTCCTGGAGAACGCCGGCGGCTCGCAAGTGCCGGCCTGCGTGGCCGACGCCATGCACCGGTACCTGCGCGAGACCTATGTGCAACTGGGTGCGGGACACCCGCTTTCGCGCCGGTGCACGGCCACCGTCGACGCGGCGCACGCTTTCGCGCGGACGTTCGTCCATGCGCGGCGCGGCCACGCCATCCTCGGTTCGTCGACGACGGTGCTGCTGAACATGCTGGCTTCCTGCTATGCGCAGGTGCTGAAGCCCGGGCAGGAGATCGTGCTGGCCGAAACCGGCCACGAAGCCAATCTGGGGCCCTGGAAACGGCTGGAGCGGATCGGTGTGAAGGTGCGCTGGTGGCGCGTGGACCCGGCCACGTTCACCTGCCCGCTGGACGGCCTTCGCGAACTGCTGAACGAAAAGACGGCCCTGGTGGCGCTGCCGCACGTGTCGAACCTGCTGGGCGGCATCGTCGACCTGCCGGCGATCGTGGCCCTGGCCCACGCGGCCGGCGCCCGCGTGGTGGCCGACGGCGTGGCGTTCGCGCCCCACCGGGCCATCGACGTCGAGGCCTGGGACGTCGACTGGTACGTCTACTCGACCTACAAGGTCTTCGGGCCGCACATGGCCGTGCTCTACGGCCGCGAAGACGCCCTGGCCGAACTGCCCGGCCCCAACCACGATTTCATCCCGCGCAACGACCTGCCCTACCAGTTCGAGCCCGGCGGCGCCAACCACGAGGGCTGCGCGGGCCTGCTCGCGCTGGGCGACTATTTGAAGCTGCTGGCCGGTGCCGGGCCTGACGCAGCCGTCGACCGTCCGCTCGTCGAAACGGCGTTCGCCCACGCGACGGCGCTCGAGCAGCCGCTGACCGCGCGCCTGCTGGACTATCTCGGCTCGAAGCCCGGCGTGCGGGTGATCGGCTCGCCGGTCGCCGACGACCAGCGGGTGGGTACCGTCAGCTTCACGCACGAGCGCCTGTCGTCGCGCGAGATCGTCGCGGCGGTGGACAGGACCGAGATCGCCATCCGCAACGGGCACATGTACGCGTACCGGCTGTGCGGGGAGCTGGGGATTCCTGTCGAGGACGGCGTGGTCCGCGCCAGCTTCGTGCACACCAACACGATGCGGGAGATCGAGCGCCTCCTCGAGGTGCTGGACGGGATCCTGTGACGGGCGCCGGCGTGACCCTTCGCCCGGCCACCCCCGCGGACCGCCCCTTCCTGCTGCGTGTCTATATGGACGCGCGCGCGGCCGAGCTCGCCCCCACAGGCTGGACCCCGGAACAGAAGGCCGCGTTCTGCGCAAGCCAGTTCGCCGGCCAGGACGCCCATTACCGCCAATACTACCCCGACTGCGCGTTCCTGGTCATCGAGCGGGAGGGCAGGCCCATCGGACGGCTGTACCGCGACCGCCGCGCGAACGAGATCCGCGTCGTGGACATCGCCCTGCTGGAGTCCGAGCGCGGAAAGGGCGTGGGCGGGCGGCTCCTGCAGGCGGTCCTGGACGAAGCGGCCGCCGCGGGTTTGCCCGTGCGCATGCACGTCGAGCGGTTCAACCCGGCGCGCCGGCTTTATGAACGGCTCGGTTTCCGGGTGGAAGCGGCGGGCGAAGTCCACGACCTGCTTTTGTGGCAGAAAGTCATTTAAACGGGACTAAATTTGTTCTATAATGAAGCAGCGCCCGTCGAGCGGCCGGCGCCGCTGTTCCGTCCCCCTGCCATCCCCAGCGAAGGGACCCGCCATGTCGGACCCGTTCATCGGTGAAATCAGGATCGTCCCCTTCAACTTCGCGCCCCAGGGCTGGGCCGACTGCAACGGCCAATTGCTGCCGATCGCCCAGAACTCGGCGCTGTTCTCGCTGATCGGCACGTACTACGGCGGCAACGGCGTGACCACGTTCGCCCTGCCGGATCTGCGGGGCCGCTTTCCGACGCACGAAGGCACCGGACCCGGCCTGTCGCCCCGCGTTCTCGGCGAGAAGGCGGGCGCCGAGTACCACACCCTCCTGACCACGCAGATGCCGGCCCACAGCCACACCGCCACCATCCTGGCGCAGGGCGGCGAGGGCGACCGCTCGGACCCGACCGGCGCCTACCCCGCGCGGGCCGAGGAACCGCTGCAGCCGTACGCCGGAAGCACTTCGACGTCCATGGGCGCCAACGGCGTCCAGGTGGGACCCGCCGGCAACAGCCAGCCGGTTGGTCATATGCCGCCGTACCTCTGCCTGCGTTTCATCATTGCCTTGCAGGGCATCTTCCCGTCGCGGAGCTGAGAGGAGAGCGAACGATGATGACCCGCCGAACTTTCCTGGGCGTCGCCGCGACGGTAACCGCTGCCGGTGGGCTGGGCCTGGGCGGTACGCTCATGCAGCGCCGCCGCCTGGCCCTGGCCGAACTCGCGGCGGCGAAAGGACTGCCTTCTCCGGGCACGGCCGTGGTCCTGCGAGGGCCGGACGGACTCAAACTGCGCGCGGTCGTCGCGAGCGTGCGCACCGCGGTGCATCCGGCCCGGCCGGGTGCCACGGGCACCGAGCAGACCTCGCTGCTGCTGAAAGTCGAAGACCGCGAAGCGCCGGGCGGTGCCTACCGGCTCGAGAGCGACGAGGTCTGCGTCGACGAACTGTACTTCTCGCCCGTGAACCGGCCCGGACGCGACCGGCGTCTCGAGGCCGTCATCACCCGCATCGCGTGATGCGCCAGCGAACCGGGAGCCCGCCCATGCGCGCCTTGATCGTATCCCGACTGCTCGTCGCCGCGCTGGCCCTCGGCGGCGCCGGCGCGGCTTTCGCCGCGAATCTCGGCCCCGACGACCGCCAGGTGAGCTTCACCGGGCCGATCGGCAGCACCGAAAGCGACGCCGTGACCCCGGCCCTGGCGTTCGACCCCATCCACCAGCGCCACCTGCTGGTCTGGTCGGCCGACGAGGACGACGGCAGCTTCCGGATCCATGGCCGCCTCCTGAGCGGCACGGGGGCCGCCGACGTCAGCCCCGTGTTCACGATCAGCACGCCGGGCCCCGGGAACACCGACGCGCGCCAGCCCACGGTGGCTTTCGCGCCCGAGCTCGGCCATTACCTCGTGGTCTGGTCCGGCGACTCCCAGCATGCCGGCGCGTATGAAATCATGGGCCAGGTCGTGAGCGCCGACGGCGTGCTGCTCGGATCCGAACAGCGCTACAGCGACATGGGCAGCAACGACCTCGACCCGGCCTTCGACGCCGTCACTCCCGATGTGGCCTGGCATCCGGTCCTGGGCGCATTCGTCGTGGTCTGGGCCGCCGACGACGATCTGGGCGACCTGAACGATGGTCGTTTCGAGGTGTACGGGCAGCTGGTGGACGGGGCCACTGGCTTCGACACCGGCGCCAACGATTTCCGGATCACCTATTCGTTGGCCGATCCGGCTGGCAACGACGTGCTCGAGCCTTCGGTGGCCGTGATTCCCGGCGCCGACCGCTGGTTCGTGGCCTTCGAGGCCGATGTCGACGACAACGGCGTGCACGATCCGGAGATCTGGATGTACGGCGTGACGGGCGATGACCCGGACCCCTCGGCCGTCAACCTGAGCGTGATGGGCGGCGGCATCTTCGACGATGTCGGTGCCCGCCATCCCGACCTGGCCTGGGTGCCGAGCAGCGGCGAACTGGTCTGCGTGTGGGATGGCGAAGACGGGGCTTTGCTGGCGCCGGCCATCTTCGGCCAGCGGTTGCTTTCCAACGGAATCCTGCTCGGCGGGAGGTTCCCGGTGTCCGGCGGCGCAGGCACACCCTACGGCGACCTGCGCGAGGCCTCGCATCCGGTGATCATGGTCGACCCGGTCACCGACAAGTGGTTCGTGGCCTGGCGCGGCGACCTGAACGACGGCGTCACGCACCACGATACCGAAGTCTGGGCGCGGCGCTTCGACGACAGCGGCGCTCCGATCGACCCGGCCGCCTTCATGTTGAGCGGCATGGACCCTCTGCTGGGCCCGGTGGCCGGCGCCGGCGCCCCGGCCGTGTCCATCAACACGGTCCACGGGTACAAGCTGGTCGCCTGGTCGGGCGACCAGGCCGCCACGAGCGGCGACGAACACGAGATCTTCGTGCAGGGCTGGTCCGACGACGGCATCACCGCCGTCGAGGGTCCGCCGGCTCCGGCCTTCGCGCTGCACGGCGCGGCGCCGAATCCGTTCAACCCGACGACCACGATCGCTTTCGACCTGCCCACCGCGGCACCCGTTTCCCTGCGCATCTTCGATGCGTCCGGACGCCTGGTGCGCGCATTGCTGACCGAAAGTCCTTCGGTGGCCGGGCGCAACGAAGCGACCTGGGACGGACGTGACGGCACCGGACGGCAGGTGGCCTCGGGCCTCTACCTGTACCGGCTGCAGACACCGGGCCACGAAGCGATGGGACGGATAACGCTGATGAAGTAAGCGTCTAGTCCGGCATTTCCATCGAACCGCGCAGCTTCACCGGATCCTTGCCCCGCGCGCGGATCTTCAGGTTGAGCATCTCGACGAAGACCGAGAAGCCCATCGCGAAGTAGATGTAGCCCTTCGAGATGTGCTGGCCAAAGCCGTCGGCCACCAGCGACATGCCGACCAGCAGCAGGAACGACAGCGCCAGCATTTTCACCGTCGGATGACCCTCGACGAAGCGGCTGATCGAACCGGCCGCCAGCATCATCACGATCACCGCGATGACGACGGCCGCGATCATCACCGGCAGATGGTCGGCCATGCCGATCGCCGTGATGACCGAGTCCAGCGAGAACACCACGTCCAGCACCATGATCTGCGCGATCACGGCCCCGAACGAGGCCACCTTCTTCGCGGTGCCGTGTTCCTCTTCACCTTCGAGATTGTGGTGGATCTCGAACGTCGCCTTGGCCAGCAGGAACAGGCCGCCGGCGACCAGGACCAGGTCGCGCGCAGTGACCTCGTGCCCGGCCACCTCGAACAGGGCCTTCGTCAGGTGCGCGAGCCAGGCCAGCGACGCCAGCAGCAGGATGCGCGTGACCATGGCGGCGCCCAGCCCGAGCGTGCGCGCGCGGGCGCGCTGCGCCTCGGGCAGCCGCCCGGACAGGATCGAGATGAAGATGATGTTGTCGATGCCCAGGACGATCTCGAGGCTCGTCAGGGTCAGCAGCGCGATCCAGGCCTGGGGATTCGAAATCCATTCCATCGGGGGCGTCTTTCGTCTGGTCAGCAGCGCCGGCCAGTGTAGCACGCGCGACGCCGGATGCCAAAACCGGGCGCCGGACCGGATGACCTCACCTCGCCAACATGAACCCGATCCCCGCCCGGCTCACCTTGCGGTCGTAGTCCAGCAGGCTCTCGCCGTAGCCGTGCGACAGGGTGACCACGAGCCAGGCGCGCTGCTCGTGGGGAAGCGGCTGGCTCAGGTTCAGGCTGGCATAGCCGCGCCCGGTCCCCGGGTTGCCGCGCACCAGCAGATGGATCTGCCGTTCGTTGTGCCAGCGATAGTACAGGTGGAGATCCGCGGAGCCCAAGTAGTCGGTGATGTCCGGATTGTCGTCGCCCTTCGCCGACAGCGGCGTTTCCTTCGCCTTCTCCGGAATCCGCCACCGCAGCTTCAGCCTCAGAAGGAGGCGGTCGCGCTGGTAATGGGGGGCGGCGTAGATCTGGTTCCAGGAGCGGGACAGCAGTTCACGCTGGCCGTTCGACTCGTGTTCGAATCCGGCGTCGGCGCCGACCTGGCCGCCACGGAAAGGGCGGGCCGGCGTCCGGTAGAAGGCCGCGGGCCGGTAGTTCGTGTCCCGGAACGGGGCCGAACCGTCGGCGTTGTAGGCCTGCCAGTACGAGATCTGCGTGTAGGCGAAGTAGAAATGCGATCCGGCCAGCGCCTGCTTGGCGCTGATCTGGAAAACGACCTCGGTGTTCCGGCCGTGGTAGCGGTCGGCGTGCGTGAACGGCAGGATGAGCCACTCATCGTGAAGCGTCAGGCCCGAGCCCTGATGGACGATCTGGAAGCCCTCGACCGGCGTCAGGTCCTGCGCGCGGGCGCCGGCGCCGGCGCCGGCCAACCAGACCACGACCAGCACGGCACCGGCCACACCCGGCCGGGCACCTGGAAACGACCATCGTCTCATGATGTCCCCCCCTCGCTTCAGGCAGACCTCAGGCTACCGCACGGGAGCTCGCCGCCGCCCGCTCGCGCCGACCCGCCAGCGTCAGACGATCGAACAGCACATAGACCACCGGCACTACATATAGCGTGAACACGGTCGAGACCAGCACGCCGCCGATCTGCACCACCGCCATCGGCGTCCGGAATTCCGCACCGGCCCCGCCCATGGCCTGCGGCACCATGCCGATGATGATCGCCAGGTTGGCCATGATAATCGGTCGCAGCTTCGTCGGACAAGCCTCCAGAAGCGCCTCGCCGATGCCCATCCCCCGGGTCCGCAGCTGGGCCGTATGGTCGAGCAGCAGGATGGCGTTGTTGACGACGATGCCCACCATCATCACGAGCGCCATCAGCGACATGATGTTGATCGTGGCCCCGCTGAAGAACAGCGCCAGCGCCATGCCGATCAGGCCCAGCGGGAGCGTCACCATCACCGTCAGAGGGTGGATGAAACTCTCGAGCATGCCCGCCATCACGATGTAGATCAGGACCACGGCCATGAGCAGCGCGCCGAGGATCGAAGCGAAGGCATCGTCCTGGATCTCGGCCGTGCCGGCATACTGCACGAGCACGCCGACGGGAAGGTCCAGACCGGCCAGACCGGCGTCGATCAGGGCGCGCTTCTGCGACAGCGTGCCGTCGGCGATGCTGGCGGTGATGTCCACCTTGCGCTGCTTGTCCGCGTGCAGGATGGTCGCTTCTCCCACGCCGGCGCTCACGTCGGCCAGATCGGCCAGGGGCACGGTGGCGCCCGTGGGCGTCGTGACCGGCAGATCCCGCAGGTACGCGGGATCGGCGCGGCTGGCCTGGTCGTAGGCCACGACGACGTCGTACTCCTCGCCGTCCTGCCGGAACACGCCGGCCTCGGCGCCCTCGTACGCCGCGCGCAGGATGCCGCCCACCGTCGCCGCAGTCAGGCCCTGTTGGGCCAGCGGCAGGCGGCGCGGCACGACATTCAGTTCGGGCTTGCCCGGCTGATCGCTCGTCTGCACCTCGACCAGACCCGGGACGGCACGAACCACCTCGTAGACCTGGGCGGCGGCGGCGCGCAACTGGGCGGCGTCGTCGGCCAGGATCTCGATCTCCAGGTCGGCATCGCCGGCGCGCCCTTCGCCGATCGCGTTCACCGACACGCGGGCATCGGGAATGCCGGCCAGTTCCGGCCGCAGCACGTTCATGAACGCCGTCACGTCCAGGTCACGCTCGGTCGCCGGCATCAGCCGGACCAGCACCGCGGCATCCTCGACGCCGCGGGTTTCGCCGCCCACCTTCACCATCACGCCGACCACTTCCGGATGCGCCCGGGCGATGTCCGCCACGCGCTGCGCCAGTTCGCCGGTGCGCTCGAGGCTGGTGCCCTCGGGCAGTTCCAGCAGCACCTGGCAGATGCCCTGGTCGGTGGTGGGGATGAATTCGCCGCCCACGAACCGGAACAGCATCAGGCTGCCGACCAGCACCGCGCCGGTCACCGTCAGCGGCACCCACTTGTGGCGCAGCATCCAGTCCAGCGACACGCGGTAGCTGACCGCCAGCCGACCGTAGCCGTCGTTCCACGCGCGCGCCAGACGGGCGACGACGCCCGGTCCATGGCCGACTCCGCGACCGGGCCGCACCATGCGCGCGGCAAGCATGGGCACCATCGTGAAGCTGATCACCAGCGAGAAGATGGTGGCGTAGACCACCGTCAGGCCGAATTGCAGGAAGATGCGCCCCATGATGCCGCTCATGAACGCCACCGGCGTGAACACGACGATGTTCGTCAGCGTCGAGGCGAGCACGGCGATAGCCACTTCGGCCGTGCCGCGCTCGGCGGCCTCGAACGGCTCGACACCTTCCTCGACCAGGCGACCGATGTTCTCCAGGACCACGATGGAGTTGGTCACCAGCGTGCCCACCGAGATGCCCAGCGCCATCAGCGACATCACGTTCAGCGTGAAGCCGGACGACTGCATCAGCATGAACGTGGCCACGACCGAGATCGGCATCGCCAGCGCGGCGATCAGCGTCTGGCGCCAGTCGTGCAGGAAAACGAACAGCAACAGGCCGGCCAGCAGGATGCCCAGGCCGAGGTTCGACAGCACGTCCTTCACCGAATCGCGCACGAACTGGGCGTTCTCCGAGACCTGCTCGATCCGGTAATCGGCGGGCAGATCGGCGCGCAACTGTTCGAGCGCCCTATTCACCCCGGCCACGACCTTCACCGTGTTGCCGTCGGTGCGCTTCTGCACGCCGATGCCGATCACCGGCCGGCCCTGCCACGTCGCCTGCTCGCGCAACTCCGCCGTGGCGTCGCGCACCGTCGCCACTTCCGAAAGCGGGATGGACTGGCCGCCGGCCAGGGGCAGACGGAACTCGGCCAGCTCGGCCGGATCACGCACTTCACCGCGCATGCGCACGTTGATCTCGTCGGCGCCGCGGCTGATGTGCCCGGCCGGGACGTTGAGGTTGGCCGCCGACATCAACCGGACAACGTCCAGCAGCGTGAGCCCGTAGGCCCGCAGCCGTTCGGGATCGACATCCACGCGGATCTCGCGCTCGCGCGCGCCCGTGACGACGATCTCGGCCACCCCATCGACGCGGCTGAGGCGCTCCCTGATGACCTGATCGACGGTGCGGTAGACCTCTTCCAGCGGGCGATCGGCGGCGACGGCCAGATTGATGACCGGTTCGCCGCCGATCTCGAACTTGGCGATGACCGGGTCGTCCGCGTCCTCGGGCAGCAGGGACCGGATGCGGTCGATCTTGTCCTTCACGTCGATGGCGGCCTGGTCCTGGCTCACCTCGAGGGCGAACTGGATCACCACCTGCGACACGCTCTCGCGCGACGTGGATTCGAGTTCCTCGATGTTGGCCAGGGTCGCCACCTGGTCCTCGATGCGCTTGGTGATCTGGGACTCGATCTCGCCGGGCGCGGCGCCAGGATAGACGGTGGTGACCACGATCACGGGGAAGTCGATGCGCGGCATCAGTTCGAGATTGAGCGCGCGGTAGCCGTTGTAGCCCAGGTAGAGCATGGTGACCACGAGCATGGTGGTCAGCACGGGCCGCCGCACGAAGACACGCAGAAGGTTCATGTCAGTTCTCCACCGTACGGACGCGATCGCCGTCGGCCAGACGGCTCTGCCCGAAGCGCACCACGCGTTCGCCGGCGTCCAGACCGGAGGTGATCTCCACGACATCGGTCGTCCGCGCTCCCACCGTCACCGGCCGCTTGCGGGCCAGACCGTCCTGGCCGACGACGAAGACCGCTGACCCGTCCACCAGCGTCGGCGCGGGCATGAGCAGGACATCGCGACGCACGTCGGTGAGGATGCGGATCGACACCAGCAGACCCGGGACCAGACGACCGTCCTGGTTGGCGAACAAGGCCTCTCCGGCCAGCAGGTGGGTCTTCGGATCCGCGCGCAGGTCCAACCGCGAGACGACGCCCTCGCGCGCGACGCCGTCGGGCCCGCTCCAGGCGACCGGTTGCCCGGTGGCCAGTTCGAGCGCCTGCCGGCTGCCGGCGGTGAAGCACACCTTCACCTCGTCGGAACGGGCGATCCAGACCAGGGGCTTGCCCGCTTCGGCGGTATCGCCCGGGTTGACGACGATGGCCGCAACCACACCGCTCTTCGTCGCGACCAGCGATGTGCTGCCTTCGACGTCCTGCAGATCGGCCGCCGCCACCCGCAGACGGGTTTCGGCCTGATCCAGAGCCTGGTCGCTGATGGCGCCCTGCGCGTGGAGCGCGCGCAGCCTCTGGACCTCCTTCAGCAGGTTGTCGTGCGTGGCGGTGGCGCGACCGTAGCTGTGGACCATGGGCGTCGGCGCTTCCCGCGCCAACCGCACGATCACGTCGCCGGCCCGCACCGTGTCGCCCTCGTGCACCGGGATGGCCGCGATGCGCAGGGCGTTGGTCGAGGTCACCGCGTACTGCACGACGCCTTCGACGGTGCCGGCCAGCGTGACCCAGCGCTCGAGATCGCCGCGTTCGACGGCGACCACCTCCACCGGCTTGCCCTGCTCGGCCTGCACCGACTCGAGGCTGGCCGACGTCGTCGAACGGCCAAGCGCCTGGAAACGGACGGCGAAGGCCGCCACGGCCACGACCACCAGCGCGGCCAGAATGGTGCGGGTCCGCGTGAAACGGAGCTTCATGATGCCGATCCTCCGGGCCCGACCGCCAGTTCCAGGGCGGCGCGGGCCAGATGTGAGGCGTGGAGGGCGGTGGCCAGATGGGCCCGCGCCGTGGATAGAGCCAGCTCGGCGTCGAGCCGCTCGAGCGGCGTGCCGACACCGCTTTCGAGCCGCACGACCGCCAGGCGATAGGTTTCCTGCGCCAGGCGCACGTTCTGTTGCGCCCCATCCAGCGCAGCCAGCGCGTTCTCGAGCGAAAGCGCCGCCTGGCGCACCGCCAGTTCCTGGTCGCGCAGCGCACGCGCGAGTTCCAGACGGGCACTCTGCAGTTCCGCGCGCGCGGCGCCGATGTCGGCACGGGCGCGCCCGCCGTCGAAGATCGGGAACTGTATCGCCAGGGCGGCCTGGCTGCTGGCGGCGGTTTCGTCCGTGCCGGGCAGCAGGTCGTCGTCCCACTGGCCCTGCAGCGCGTAATTGGCGGACAGCTGCACAACCGGACCCCGTGCCGCGCCGGCCAGTCGGACCTGCTGCTCGCGCGCGTTCACGACCGCGGACAGCGCCTTCAACTCGGGACTGCCCTCGCGCATGCGCGCCACCAGCGATTCGATGTCGCCGGGCCCCGCCGCCGCATCCAGCGAATCGGCCGGAGCCACTTCCGCGCCGCAGACCCGCGCCAGCGCCAGACGCGACAGATCCCGGCGATTGCGCGCCTGGACCAGTCGCGGCCTGTGGTTGGCCAGTTCGACCTCGGCGCGCAGGCTGTCGAAACGGCTGATGGTGCCCTGCGCCAGTCCCAACTGCGCCAACCGCGCCGCCTCGCCGGTCTCGGCCAGCGCGAGTTCGGCGTTGGCCAGTTCGGCTTCCGCCAGCAGGACGTCGTAATAGGCCGAAGTGGCGGCGTACCGCACGTAATCGCGCACCGCCTGCTCCCGGAAGCGCGATGCGTCGAGCCAGCCGCGTGCCGCGCCCGCGGACGACGACAGACGGCCGGCCGTCCAGAGATTGATCCGCGCGGTGAGCGCGCCGAGCAGTTCGAAGTCGCCGCCCATTTCCAGCTTGGTGGCACCCCCGAACGCAACGGCCATATCTGCCGGCAGGAACATCACCGGCTTCTTCAGGTTCGCCGTGTACTCGGCTCCCAGATCCAGGGTCGGCATCCTGCCCGACCGTGCGGCGGCGACCTGCGCCTCGGCGGCGGCCACGCCCTGGCTCGCCTGCTGGACGGTCTCGTCGCTGGCCAGGGCCAGCCTCACGGCTTCGGCGAGCGTGACCGGCGTCGGCACCGAGGCGGCTGCGGCCCAACTCGTCGCCGTGGTCCAGCACAGGACCGCGGCACACCACATCGCGCGTTTCATCATGGCTCCTCCCGCCGCACCTGGTGCGGCCGGATCATCAGGTCCATGATGCGTTCGGGGATCTCGGCATAGGGGTCGAGGTCTTCGTTCGCGGCCAGACGGTCCACCAGGGCGCTGCCGGCGCCGACGATCATGGTCGACAGCAGTTCGGTGTCCAGCGGCCGCAACTGCCCGGCGACGATCGCCCGATCGAGCACTTCCCGCGTGTGATCACGGAACATGTCGGTGATCGACTGCGCGGCGTCCTGCGGGCGCCCGAGCCTTTCGAGCACCTGGATCCGGATGATGTCGCGCTTGCCGAAGGCGAAATCGAACGCGGTCTTCAGCGTGGCGAGCAGGATCTCGAGCGGTTGCGCGTCGCTGGCGGTCCCGGACTCGAAGACGGCGCGCAGTTCGTGCATCCCCCGTTCCTGGAGGCAGCGGAACAGGTCGTCCTTGGAAGGAAAGAGCTTGTAGATCTTGCCGACGGAGAACGAGGCCTTGTCGGCGATCTGCTGCATGCTCGTCCCGTGGTAGCCCTGGGCGACGAACAGGGCGAGCGCGGCGTCGAGAACCTCGTTCTCGTCTTCGCGCCGGCGGCGCTCTTCGCGGCTTTCCTGCATGGCGGCCTCCCTGAGAGAATTCTAATGTCAGCGAACGAATTGATCGTCATTATGTGAATAATAATTCACGATCAACATCAAGCGCAAGCCTCAATTTTTAGAAAAGCGTCTACTTGAACCTTGTTGATTGTCTTATATGGAGTTAAGCGACACCTGAAGCCGGCGGACACAGGCGCAATGACCCGAAAGAATCGCGCCAAACAGCCGATCACAACGGGCCAGCCTATTGTAATGCGCAGCGGAGTCCTCGACGCGCGGCCGGCGGCGGCATAGATTCCGTTCGCGGACGGCGCCGGTGGCGGCGGGGCACGGGACGAGATGGTGCTCAGATCCCGGGACAACGACACCAGCGAACCGAAGAGGCGCCCTGGGCATGATCGCCCCCACGCACTTCCGCCCCCCGGGAATCGCCGCGACGACGGTCGCCTTCCTGGCCTTCTGCCTGGCGCTGTCCGGCTGCCGGGCCTTCGATCCCGAAGCGGCCACGGTCAACAAGGCCCCCGAGACCTTCATCATGGGCGCCCCGACCGAACACGGCGGCGGGTACTACCGCTTCCATGTCTACTGGTACGGCCGGGACGAAGATGGTCGCGTCGAACGCTTCGTCTGGGCCCTGACCAACTCCACGACCCAGGATCCGGACACCGACGACGACGAAGAGGACACCCGCTTCAACCCGGGCCTCAACGCCTCGACGCTCACGCTCGGCCGCTGGACCACCCGCACCGACTCGGTCTTCAACTTCACGATCAACGCCGGTGACAGCCCGTCGGCGGACAGGACCCTGCATCTGGTGGCCGTGGATGATCGCGGCGCGTTCGACCGCACGCCCGCTCGCCTGCATTTCTTCGCCAACAGCCTGGGCACTCCCGATCTGCGCTTTTTCCGCGTCGACGGCGCCGACACCGTGGCCTTGTCGACGAGCCGGCCCGACACTCTCGGTTTCGGACGACCCTACCGCCTCCTGTGGCGAAGCCGATCGCTCAACGTGCGCGGCTACGGCGCCGAAACGCTGGCCCGGATCGACACGATCGCCCCCGCCGACGACGGGGTGCTCGGCTACAAGTGGATGGTGGGCGGCTTCGTGGGCCAGGAATGCGACCCCACGCGCGAGGACTGCTGGCATCCGCGCCGGTTCAACGAGAGCACGGGCGACAGCTTCTCGGTGTTCGGTCCAGACTCGTCGCTGTACTTCTTTAATGACGGTGCCGACGAAAGTCTCGCTCGCCGGCGGCTTCCGAGCGGGACGCTGGAACTGTCGGTCAACGCCATCGATATCGCCGGCGTCGAAGTGGCCGAGGGTCGGCGCAAGTTCAAGTTCGTGGTCAACTACGACCCGCAGACGCTCATCCTGAACGGCGAGCGCGACTGGGCGCACCCGGAAGACCCGGAAACGTATCCGTATTACATCGAACTGGACGATCCGGCGCGGACGCGCCATCCGTTCCGGGCCGGCGAACGCATCCCCGACCGCACCTATGTGGTGGTGAAGGCCCTGGCGCGCGACGATCCGCGCGATCTGCGCCTGGACCCGAACCGCAGGATCGGCGTTTCCGGCTTTCTCCAGTGCGCGCGGCAGAACTACTCGGGCGGCGTGTTCAACTTCGCCTCCGAAACCAGCGTCATCAACGGCAACCCGGCGTGGGACGCCGGTGTCGGCGGTTGGTACGGCGACACGCTCGGCTTCCTGACGGCGCCGAGCACCGCGTTCACGGTGAACATGCTCTCGATCGATGAACTGGACCGCCGCGACGGCACGCCCGCCACCCTCTCATTCCAGGTCGGCTTTCCGCCGTGTATCCAGTGCATCGAACTGTTGCCGAAGCCGGGCCTGACCGATTCCGCCTTCGACCGGACGGTCCCCTGCGTCGAGAATGCCGCGGATGTCGCGACGCACCCCTGCCTGGCGGGCGTGACCGAACTGCGCGTGACCCTGGCCGGCGAGGGTCCGAACGACCTGCAGTACTACCGGAACACGACCATGCTGGTGAACAGGGATACCGGATTCCTGAAGGTGACCGACTCGGCGACCACGGGCGAATTGGCGGCCAACTTCGTGTTGCCCGCGCGGCTGTACAAGATGGGCCTGCTGCTCCACGGCCAAGACGACCCTCGTGATGCCTGGGCGGATCCGCTGAACCGCATCGGAGGCTGGCGCTACGAAGTCGCCAACACCTGCGATCCGTTCAACGTCATCCAGGACGGGGGCGGCAACGACGACATCCGACTGCCCACCTGGGGTCCGCCCAGGCCCCAGACGATCAGCGCCACGACCGGCGTCTGGAAACTGGAGATCGACGTGGCCGTGCCCACCCTGCTGCTGCAACTGGGACCGGCGGGATTCCGCGCATACCTCAGTAGCGCCCTGGCTGTGGGTGATCAGACGATCGTCGAGATGATCTATGCGGCCGTGACCCAGCAGTTCGGCGACGGCTGGATCGACGCCGTGGCCCTGGACCAGACGGTCTGCGGTCTGGACCCGAACCGGCCGGCCCGCTTCAATTTCTTCCGCAAGGTGCGTCCGCCGGCGGGACTGCCGAGCGGCGTTTCCTGGCGCGACTGCAATCTGGACGGGTATTTCGGCATCCAGATCAAGGAGCGCCTGCCGCTGTCGCTGGGAGCGATGTCCAGCCTCGAAGGGCAGCCGGTCAGGAAGCGGTTCCGGCTGACGCTGGTGACCGCGGCCGGCGAGATCGTCTGCGAAGAGTAGCCGCGCGGCGAGCCACGACCGACCCGCGGCGGCAGGAGGCGAGCTACCGCGATTCGAACTCCGGCAACGCGGGTTGATAGAGCAGTCCCCTGCGCCAGTGGTCGGGCCAGCCTCCGACGCCCGACGCCGCGCCCAGCAGCGCCCCCACCACCGCGCCGCGGTGGCAGTTGTCGCCACCGACCATCGTGTTGGCCACCAGGCCATCGACGGGCCGGTCCGCGTACTTGCGCGCCAGGTGCAGCGACGCGGGCACCGAGTCCTCCACGTAGCACGCCGTCGAGACCAGGCGGCCGACCACTTCGAGATCGTCGAGCTTTTCCCAGCGCGCGAAATCGCGGGCGAAGAGGGGATTGCGACCCCGACGACGCGCCTCGTCGATGGTCTCGCGCAGCGGTGCGCCGGCCAGAACGGGCAGCAGCACGTCGGCGACGGCGTCCAGCGCCGACGCCATGGCCGGCCCCTTGTGCGTCAGCTCCAGGTGCAGGTGGGCCAGCGCGCGGGCGCGCTCCGGTTCGCGGTGGAGGCGGATCAGCAGAACCAACGGACCGGCCAGCCCGCCGATGTGCTTCTCGACCACGCCGCAGTCGCGCAGCTTCACGCCGCGGGCGCGGCGCTCGAAGAATCCGCGCGCCCATTCCTCGACGTAGGTGTCGCGGTGGCTGTCCGGATCGCGCAGGAAGGCGATCATGCGCTCCAGCCAGAGATCGGGATCGTAGTCGCTCCGCTCGTCCAGCATGGCCAGCAGCCGTTGCGCCAACAGGAGGTTGAGCGTGTTCCCGCCGGCGGCCAGATGCTGGTGGTAGTGGATGCCGGCCTGGCCCCAGTACCGCGCCTGGTCGTGCAGGATGTCGGCATCCGCATCGAGGGGCGTGTAGCGCGAACGGTGCAGGATGCTGCCGGGGTGCGGATTCCGCGGAGCCAGCAGATCGCGCACTTCGCCGTAATCGCGCCGCAGGGCGTCGCGGTCGTAGTACCAGTGCACCGGCATGGCCAGCGCATCGCCGAGGAACAGGCCCCAGAGGGCGCCGAGCGCGCGGTCGTGCGCGGCCTGGGCGTCGGGCTGTCCGTTCAAAACGCTTCGGTCGCCGTGAAGTACATCCCCGACGAGTCCTTGCCGACGCCGTAGTCCAGCCGGAAGTTGATCCCCTCGCTTACGCTGAGCTGGTAGCGCAGACCGACACCGGCGCCGACGCGCGCCCGCGCCAGCGAGAGTCCGTCGATGTCGCGCGCCACCGTGCCGGCGGCGGCGAAAGCCGTCGCGCCGAAACGACCGCCGAGCGGACGCCGGTACTCGGCCTGGAATGCGGCGAGCTGGCGATCGCGGTCACGGCCCTCGTAGTAGCCGCGCAATACGTTCTGGCCGCCCAGCAGCGCCAGTTGCGTGAACGGAGGTTCGCCACCGTTGGCCAGCAGCAGCGCCTGCAGCGCCACGGTGTGCCGCGGACCCAGCGGAAGGTAGCGGCGCAGATCGAGCTTCCAGCGGGTCCAGGTGTCGTCGCCGCCGAATGCGGTCACCGACGCCTCGTGCATATGACCCCGCGTGGGGAAGAAGACGTTGTCGCGCGTGTCCCACTGCACGACCAGGCCGGCGCCCGGCGAGTTTCCGCCCTCGCTGCCGGGCACGCCACCGGACGCCAACAGCCCGCCCGCTTCGACGGCGGACAGCCGCAGCCTCTGGAACTCGAGGCTCGGGCCGACGCGCAGGCCCGGCCGCAGGCGCAGCAGCGCCTGCCCCTGCAGGGACAACGTCCGCGGCGTGTAGTCCTCTTCGTTCGTCTCCGGCGTTTGCGCGCCGATGCCGTAGAACTTCGTCGGGAAGTAGCTCCAGGACGCCTGCCCCAGCCAGCGCTGCGCCTCGCCGCGGCGGTACAGATCGGCCGCGAGAATGAGCGTCGCCTGCTTCTCGACCGTTCCGATCAGCCCGACGGTGAGGCTCGATGGCCGCGCATCGTCTTCGGCCCCGGCGGGCCGGAAGGTGCGGATGGCGAAAGCGCCGGCGCCGAGACGCGTTTCCGGCGAATAGAACAGGGCCGGGATCAGGGACAGACTGCTGCGCGGCTTCGCCGTGGCATCGGCCGGTGCGTCGGCGGCATGGACCGGGGCCGCGAGCAGCAGAAGGGCCGGCAACAGGAAAGGCCAGCGGTTGTGGCGGAGAAGTGGAATCATGAGGTGCCCTGACGACGAGGGAGTTCAGACTGCACGAGATGCCGATCCTTGATAATCGAGGACGCCCATTGCTGCCAGTTCGAAGAAGCGTCCCGCGCGCCGCGCGCGGCGGCGCGATCACCTGATCAGCAGCGCTCGCTGCACGGCGACCTGGCCGGCCGCCTCCATCCGCAGACGATACTGTCCCCCTGCAACCGCTTTGCCGGCAGCGTCGCAGCCGTTCCAGACGATCGCGTGGCGCCCTTCGTCCATGGTCACGCCGTCCAGCAGCACCGTGACCAGCCGACCGGCGGCATCAAGCACCCGCAACCGGACGGGCGCCCGCACCGGCAACTCGAAGACCAGCGTGATGCGCGGATGGAACGGGCTGGGCGCCGGAGGCCGCAGCGCCAGACGGAGACGAGCGGGGAACGGACCGACCGGCGAAGGCTCCTCGGAACACAGCGGGAACTGATCGCCGCCCGTGAACTCCCGGCCCGGAATCACGTACAGGCCGGCGACGGTCAGTGTCTGTCCGTTCTCATCCGTCACGCGGACGGAGAAAGGGTTGCCGATCGGCAACGGTACGCCGAGGTTTCCGTCGATGATGAAGTGGTTGTCGTTCCGGCGTGGCGCCGCCAAATAGCCGCCTGGTCCATGGTATTCCAGCGCAGCGACGCCGTAGCGGTGGTCACGCACCTGAAGCGCCACCCAATGCGCGTTGCTGCCAGGGCTGACATGGATCGTGACCGGAGCGATTCCGGGGCCGGCGACGGTTTCCCAGGTGACAGGGACACGGCCCGACCGCAGGTCGCCGATCAGCGCGAACGCGGCTTCGTTCAGGTCCAGATCGCCGGCGGGGCACGAGGGACACGAATCGACGATGCGCACCGTGACGGCGCCGAGCGGACCGGTGACGCGCAGCCAGCGGCCGCACATCGACGAACCGTCGTAGTCCTCACTGCTGATCGCGGCCACCAGCGGTTCGCCGTCATCTCCGGCCAGACCGCAGGCGCCGCCGCCGGGCGGATAGGCGTACCAGGTGGCCTGGCCCGCGCCGGAGACCGCGCCGACGCAGGGTGCCCCTGCGGCGGCGGTTCTCACGGCCGGCACGGACAACAGGAGCCCGGCGACCAGGACCGGCAACGCGCGGAGCGGGCCGTGAAGTCGGCTCTGGCGACGGAACTGCATCGGCTCGCTCCCGGGGAAGGCCCGTGGTCGGGGCCGGAGGCGGATCCCCGCGGTGGATTCATGATGGACGGTGGATCGTATCCGATTCGACCGGTGACGACAAGAAGGCCGGCGGGCGGAGGATCGCGGGCCCGCGCGGCATGTCGGGATCAACCCCCTGCGCGCAGGGCCGCAAGTCGTCGCCGCGCCTCGGCGACCTGCGGGAAACCGGGATCGGCGTGCTCCCAGGCCGCGAGGAACTTCTCGTATTCGGCGGCGGCCGCGGCGCCTTGCCCCATATCATCGCGGATCCGGGCCAGTTCGTAGCGGGCGATGAAGTGGGATCCGTAACGTTCGAGGAGACGCTCCATCGTCGCGGCCGCCTCGGGCAGGCGACCCAGGGCACGGCAGGCGCGTGCGCGCGTCCTCAGTTCGCCGGCGGACAGGCGCGTGATCCGTTCCAGTTTCGCCAGCGCGACGAGGGCGCTGTCCGGACGACCCTCGGCCAGCGAGAGCGCCGCTTCGGTGATGAGTGGGCCGTGACGGGACTGGACCGGATTCAGATCCGGCTGCGCGAGCCAGGCCGACCGCGCCGCACGCGCCGCGGCGAGCGAATCCGCCTGCGCGAGCGCATGCACGCGCACCGACCCGAGCCACAACTGTGTCCACCTCGCAAGTTGCGACACGTCGATCCCGCGGAGGATCTCCAGGGCCTCCAGCGGCCGGTCCGCGACGAGCAGGAACCCGGCCTGGGCCACCCTCGGATCCGGCCCGCCCAGCAGCGATGCCTCGTCCAGCCATTGGCGCGCCGCCCGCAAACGTCCGGTGCCGGCGCAGATCGTCGCCAGCCCCGGGAATTCGTTGTGTCCGGCCATGGCGACCCGACGTTGCACGGCGGACAGATCGGACTCCGCGAGCAGGCGTTCGAAGATCGCCTCGGCTTCGGCGGCGTCACCGCGCACGTTGGCGCAACGGGCCAGATCCAGTTGCCGGTCCCATTCGTCCGGTTCCAGGCGTCGCGCCTGCAGGAAGGCCACCGCCGCACTGTCCGGCTCGCCGGCGGCCAGATGCGCCTCGCCCAGAAGATCCCACCCGCGGGCCTTGCCGGGATGGCGCCGCAGGAAATCGGCGATGGCCGCGTAGGCTTCGGCTTCGCTGCCGCGGTAGATCAGGGCAAGGCATCGCAGCCGACCCAGGTGTTCGTCGTCAGGGAAGCGGCCAAGGCCCTGCTCGGCGATCGCCTGCGTCTCGGGCCACATCCAGTACCAGAAGACGGCCTGGCAGTAGGTCTGCAGGATCAACCGGTCGTCCGGCCAGCGCGCCAGCATCTCCCGATAGACGTCCAGCGCGGCCGGCAGGTCGCGGTCCATCTCCAGTCGACGCGATTCGAGCATCATGCGGTCCTTGATGCCCAGGTGTGACCGCAGACGCCAGGCGCGATCGGCGCAATCTTTGGCGGACGGCCCCATGCCGTTCAACCAGTGGATGGTCGCGATCCGCATCCAGGCGAGCGCGAAGGTCGAATCGATCCCGACCGCCGCCTGGAACCGCGGCAGGGCGTTGCGGAACTTCACTTCCCGAAAGGCCGCTTCACCCGCCACGAATTCCCGATAGGCCTCCGTCGAAGCCGTCGTGATCTCCCCCACCGATCCCGTTTCGTCCGGCGTGGCCGCCCGCCTGTCGCCGGCGATGAACGGCAGGACCTGGGCGATGATGCCGTCCGCCAGGCCGAACAAATCCGCCGCGACGACGCGCTGCCCCCCCACGCCGCGTCCGCTCCCGGTCTCCACGAGTCGCCACACCGCGAACGTCGACCCGTCCCGCCGGCCGATCTGACCCAGCAACAGCAGTGACGCCCCCGCTTTGCGTGCCACTTCCAGAGCCTGATCCGCCCTGATGTCCCCCCGCTCACCCGTGAACAGCCGGCGACGCAGGTCCTGCAGGTATTCGGGACTCACCACGCGGATGGGACTGCGCTCGATCAGGCCGATCTGCAGCAACCCCTCGAGCCCCGCGACCGCCAGTGAATCCGGCACGCCGCCGAGATCAGCGAAGTCCACGACGGCCAGGGCGGCATCGCCTGACGACGGAGTCCGTCCCGGTCGCAGCAGCGCCCAGGCGCCCGCGGCGACCACGGCGAGCAGCGCCAGCAGCAGGGCCGCGGTCCGGATGCGCAGCGTGCGCCCGCGCACAGGCGGACGGACCACCGCGACCGTCACCGTCCGCGTCGCCTCCGGATCCGCCCGCAATCGACGCAGATCCACCGCCAGTTCGTCCGCGTGCTGGTACCGCTGGCCGGCCTCTTTCGCCAGGCATTTGCCGACGATCCTCTCCAGTTCCAGCGGCACGCCCGTGCGCACGGCGGTCAGGGGTTCCGGTTCGCAGAACAGCAGGTTGTGCAGCAGGGCGGCGTCGTGATCGCCCGCGAACGGCCGCCGGCCACACACCATTTCGTACAGGACCACGCCCAGCGACCAGAGATCGGACCGGCCATCGGACTCCTCCCCGCGCGCCTGTTCGGGCGAGAGATAGGCCGCGGTCCCCATCGTCGAACCGCTGCGCGTCAGTTGCGACGCCCCCGCGACCCGCGCCAGCCCGAAGTCCATCACCTTCACCTGGCCCCGCGGGGTCAGCATGATGTTGGCCGGCTTGATGTCGCGATGGACAACGCCCTTGCCGTGCGCTTCGTGCAGCGCCTCGGCGACCTGCAGCGCGATGGCCGCCGCTTCCGGAATCGGCAACGGTCCGTCCGCGATGCGGTCCCTCAGCGTTCGACCTTCGAGAAGGGACATGACGATGTAGGGCCGGCCATCGGCCTCGCCGGCTTCGTACACCGTGCAGATGCCGCTGTGGTCCAGGGCGGCGGCGGCCTTTGCTTCGTGGACGAAGCGGCGACGGGCCTCGGGGTCGGGATCCAGTCGCGGCGAGAGGAATTTGACGGCCACCTGGCGGCCCAGCGCGAGGTCTTCGGCGCGGTAAACCACGCCCATGGCGCCGGAACCGAGTTCCGAGAGAATGCGGTAGTGGGCAACGGTGCGACCGATCATGCGGAGCCCCCTGCGACACAGACGACGCAGACAGCGATGGACCGGGCGAATGATAATCAGCGTACCAACGCGGGCGAAGCGCCGCCAATGAAAACGGAATTGACATCGATTTTGAGATTCAGCGGCTTCGGCGGCGGCATCCGGCGCGGCAGGGCACCGATTCGACGGCAATGCGGATTGCGCGTGGTCCCCTGTCGGAACGGCAGGGCTGTCCGCTGCGATCGGGGACGCTCCCCGGATGCTTGATACGCCGGCCCATATATGGTTGATTGCATGACAATGGAATCGGGAACCACGCGCCGGGATGTCGCGCGTCGCCGCCACTTGTTACGGGGAATCATGAATCGATCGCACCGCGCCGTCTTAGCCTGCCTTCTCGGCCTCTGGCTGCTGCCCGTCGGCGGCGCGGCGCAGACGCCGCTCGACAGCCGCCACCAACTCGGGCTGTTCCAGGATGTCCTGGGCGACACGGTCACGCAGCGGGCAGGCACCTTTCGCGTCGAAGCCCGCCACCTGAAGCTGGTCCGCGATGTCGACGCCATGCCCGGCGATACGGGCGGCAACAACGGCGCGCTCGTCGTTCTGGACGCCGACGGCGACGGCGACCCCGATCTCCTGATCGCCAAGAGCCCGACTTATCCGGGATGTTCGGCACTGCTGCTGAACGACGGTACCGGGATCTTCACGACCTTTCACGGGACCGGACTTCCGGTTTACATCCAGGCGGCCGGGCGCGCCGACCTGGACAATGACGGACGGTGTGACCTGGTGCTGGTGGCCAGCGACGAGACGGTTCGGCAAGAGCCGCCGAGCACGGCGCTGACCGACATCCGCGGCGACTTCGGGACCGTGCCGCTGCATGAAATCCGGGCGTTCCGCTCCATCGGCAACGGCACCTTCGCGCCCGTGGCCGTGGTCGGTCCGGCTGCCGGGAACCCGGATGCCGGCGCGTGGCCGGCCGGCGGACGCTCCGCGTGGCACCATGTGGATCTGGCCGACATCGACCGGGACGGTCGCGTCGATCTGGTGGCCCGCGAACAGGTCGGCGTGCGCGGCGCCACCGACATGACGCGCGAACGGTTCTGGCTCCTGATCAACCGCGGCGACCGCCTCGAGGCGGTCCAGATGGTCGAAACGCGCGGCGACGGTTCGATCCTGATGGGCACGGCGGCCGCCACCTGCTTCGACGCTGACGGCGACGGCTGGACCGATCTGACGGTGGTGTCCGAAACCGGCTTTTTCGTGTTCGACGCGCCGGTGTTGGTGCACGCCAACCGGGGCGGACGATTCGCCGCCCGGCCCGACACGCTGGACGCCGACCGCGGCCCGAAGTCCATGGCTCCCCTCTGGTACGATGCCGACGCCGACGGTGACTTCGACCTGCTGGCCCTGCAGGCCGACGCCCAGGGCGGGCAGCACAGCATCTATCTGAACAACGGCGGCGGCAGTTGGCGTTCTTTGGGCGCGGCGTCCGGCCTGTGGAGCGCCTATTCGCTGATGAGCGGCGCCGCCTGGGGCGATCTGGACCAGGACGGCCTGCAGGACCTGATTCCCTGCCTGAACGGCGCCGCGGTCTCGCCGATCGACATTCCGGTGCGGCGGAACCTGGGCCAGGGCCGATTCGGCACCGTGTGGACGGCGCTGACGCCTCCGTACCGCGCCGCCCTGTTCTACGCCGTCTGCGTCGATGTCGACGGGGACCTGGATCTGGATTTCATCGGCGCGCCGCTCACCCACTACGCCGAGAACGCACCGGCCGCCGACAACCCGGTCGCCCTGTACCGCAACACCTCGACTGTCGGCAGGGCCATCATGCTGAGTCTGGTCGGCACGCGCTCGAACCGCTCGGCCATCGGCGCGCGCGTCGAGGTGCGGTCGGGCGGCCGTCGGCAGGCCCTGATTGTCGGCGGCGGCGGCAGCACCGGTTCGATGCAGCCTCCGCTGGACCTGCACTGCGGACTGGGCGAGGCCGCCGCCGCCGAGCGCGTGACGGTCAACTGGCCTTCGGGGCTGGTCGAATGGTGGGCCCAACTGGCGGCAGGGCGGCGCTGGGTGCTTACCGAGGGGACAGGGACAGCCGCGAACTGAACGCCGTGGCGCCTTCGGGGCCGGCGATGGTGAGCGTTTTCGCGCCGGAACCGAGCGCCGCGGTCGGCGCCAGGAACGAGATCGCACGGCCGCCGGCGTCCCAGGCCGCGCCGATGGTGGTGGCCAGCCGCCACACTTCCCGGCCGGAGGACGCATCCTGGACGCGGATCAGCAGCGGCGTTTCGGCGGTGGCTCCCGGCAATTGCCAGGGATCCCACATCACGACGAACGGGAGCGCGGGCGCCGCGGCGGGCACGGCGAAGGCGGGCAAGCCGTCGTCACGCAGATTTCCGGCCAGACGCACCACCGGGACCGGCCCTTCCCAGGCCGCGGTTCCGGCCTCGGGACCGAAGGCGCGTTGCACCAGCATGCCCAGCGCCAGACCGGCCGCCAGCGAGGCGCCCAGAGTGGTCCAGCCGCCGAACCGGCGACCGCCGCCGGCCGGCTCCGCCTGGGGCGTCTCGATCAGTTCGGCGTGCACGCGGCGCACGGTCTGCAGTTCCCCGAAACACCCCGCGCAGCGGGCGATGTGGGCCGCCACCGCCTCGCGCTCGACGGGTTCGAGGTCTGCGGAAGCGCCGACGGCATAGGCCACCAGCGCGTCGGCAGCCGGATGCTCGGCCAGGAGCTTTCCGCGGTGGCGCCGCAGATCAGCGTCCAGCTGCTCCAGGAAGCGCAGCGTGTCGGCGCACTCCGGATGAGCGGCCACGTGGTCGGCCACGGCCTGGCGCTGTTCGGCGCTCATGCCGCCCTTGACGTACTCCACGAGCAGCTGGCTGGCTTCGCGATGGTCCATCTTCGTCCTTGGTCCGGGGATGAGCGTTGATATGTCGCACGACTTCCCCTAATGTTCAACTTTGATTGCGGTTCGCCTCGTTCCGGAGGCCCGCCCGATAGCCAACGATCGCCGTGCCATGACGATACGCAGACGCGCCCATGATCAGAACACCTCGCCCGGGGACGTCGATGACGTCACCTTTCTCCTGCTGTTTCGCCAGGGTGACACCGCCGCCTGCCGGCGCGTGGAGTCCCAGATGCGCGCCGCGGTTCTTTCCGCCGGCCACCTGCCGGCCGACGATCTGCAGGATCTGCTGCAGGAGGCCTCGGTCCAGTTGTGGCGGTACGTGAGCGCCGACGGGTTCGTCCTGCGCGGCTCGTTCCGCAGCCTGGCCGTGCGCATTGCGCTGGCCCGCCGCATCGACCGCCACCGCCGGCAGCGCTTCCTGGTCGAACTGGACGAGGACCTGAAGGACGACGGCCGCAACGCCCTGGATCTGCTCCAGGAAAAGGACCGACTGACCCGGCTGCACCGGGCCCTGGGGGACATCCGCGAGCTCTGCCGCATCCTGGTGCGCGGACGATTCCTGGAAGACCGTTCCTACGAGGATCTGGGCACCGAACTGGGCCGCGCCCCCGAGACCCTGCGCGTGCACGTGCACCGCTGCCTGCGGGTGTTGCGCGGGATGATCGAAATCGGCGATAATCGATAGCATCCTGATGTGATCGGAAGGAACGGCGGCATCTGATGATCATGGGCCGGCGGATGTTTCTCGCGCTCGTGCTGGGCGCGGCCCTGGCCGCGTCGGCCCCGCCGTGCGCCGGGGCCTCGACCGTCAGGGCCGAGGATCTGTTCCGCGCCGGCGATTACGTCGCGGCCGCCGAACGCTTCGCCGCCTCCCTGTCCGCGCCGGCCGCCGCGGAGGGGCTCGCCACCGGACGCCTCCACTTCGACCTGGGTGTGTGCCGCCTGCGGCTGGGCCAGCTGGCCGAAGCCGAATACCAGATGAGGCGCGCACTGATCCTCATCGACGCCGACGCAGGCCCCGTCAGCACCGAAGGCGCCGCCGCCCGCGAGGGCCTGGCCACCGTCCTGATCAACCAGGGCAACATGATCGAGGCCGAAGAAGTCCTCAACGAAGCCCTGGCCACGCGCCGGAGACTGTGGGGCCCAGGCCACCCCCAGACGCTGCGGACCCTCGACCTGCTGGCGTCGGTGCACTGGCTCGACGGCGAACCGCAGAAGGCACTCGATCTCTACGTCCAGGTGATGTCCGGGCTGCGCGCCATCCACGGCAACGTGCACCCGCTGACCGCCACCACCGCCCAGAACATCGGCGCGGTGCAGATGGAGATCAACACCGACTTCGCGGCCGAAATCATGTTCCGGCAGGCCGTCTTCATCACCGAAGCCCTGTACGGTTCCGGCCATCCCGAGATGGTGGCGCCGTTGTGCGGCATGGGCGACATCATGGCGCGCGCCGGCATCCTGGACCGCGCGGTCCACTACTACGAGCGGGCGCTGACGGCGATCGCCACCGGGAACCTGTCGTCGTTCGACGCCACCCAGGAGCGCGTGCGGGCGCTGATGGGCCTGGCCCGCGTGCGCGTCGCGCAGGACCGGCCCGCGGCGGCGCTTCCGCTGCTGACCGAAGCGGTGGCGCGGCACGACGAGTTGCGCGCCGTCGCCGGCGGCGACATGGAGGCGGCCACGATCGGCGGCTCGCCCCGGTCGTTGTTGGCCCACACGCTGCTGCTGCTGAACCGTCCCGAAGAAGGCTGGCAGGCGCTCGAAGGCGGCCGCGGGCGGCTGGGCGCGGCCTGGCGCGCGTCGCGGGGCGACAGCCTGAAGCTGCGGCTGCTCGAACTCGAATCCGCCCTGGCCACGGCCACCGACCCCGGTCTGAGGCAGCGACTGCAGGAGCAATGGAACGAATGCGACGCCGCCGGCTCCGTGTTGACGGCCGCCGGCGGCACCGCGGGAGCCGCCACGGCGCGGGAAAGCGTGCAACAGCTGCTCGTCCGCGGCGACGTGCTGATCGGGTGGCTCGACGTGTCGCTGGCCCGCGGTCAGCGCGGCTCCTGGATCTACATCATGGAGCCGGGCCGCCCGGTGGCCTGGCGGCGTTTGCCCGACGCGCCGTGGGAAGAGACCACCCGCCTGCTGCACCGCTACCGCGAGGCCGTGGCCGAAGCATCGCCCTGGAACGAACGGTGGCCGGCGCTCGCCGACTCGGTGTGGACACTGCGTCTGGCCGCTGCGGCGACCGAACTGGCCGGCGCGCAGAGGCTGCTGGTGGTGACCGCGGCGCCCATGGGGGGCGTGCCGCTGGCGCCGCTGGGCCCCCGCGGCGGAACGGCGCTGCTCGAACGCTGCGAGATCCTCGCGGCGCCTTCAGCCCTGGACTTCACGCGGACCGGAGCCTCGCCCACACGCCTGCATCTGCGCCCAGCGCTGGTGGTGGCCGACCCTCCGTACGGCGGCCGTGCGACGATGCTGGCCTCGCGCCGGTCCGTCGGCGCGGATTCGCTGGAGGTCGCGACGGCGGACACGTCCGCCGCGATGCCCGCCCTTACCGTGCTGCGCAGTGCGCTGGGACACAACCGCGGCGCGCTGGGCAGCCTGCCCCGCCTGACGGCCTCGAGAGACGAAGCGGCGTCCATCCGCACCGCGTTTCCGCTGGGGCCTTCGCTGCTGGGAGCCGAGGCCAGCGAATCCGGACTGACGACCATGGCCCGCCGCGGCGCGCTGAAGGAGATGGGCCTCATCCACCTGGCGACGCACGCGCTGGTCGACTGCCGCGCGCCCGACCGTTCGGCGCTGGTGCTGGCCGACCGCGACGACGCCTCCGGGACCGGCAGTGACGGCCTGCTCACCGCGCGCGAAGTGCGCCTGGGCTGGGTTCTGGACGCGGATCTGGTGACGCTCTCCGCCTGCGAGACCGGCCTGGGCCGCCAGACATTCGACGACGGCATGTTGAGCCTGACCTCGGCCTTTTTCGCCGCCGGCGCCCGCAACGTCGTCAGCAGCCTGTGGAAGGTCGAAGACCAGGCCACGGCGAAGCTGATGTCGTATTTCTACGAGGAACTGGGCCGCAGCGATCCCCACGGGCGGCCCGTGACCGTGGCCGGAGCGCTGCGGGCGGCGCAGCTGCGGTTGCGGGGGTTCACGACCGTCGGCGGGACGCAGCCGTATGCGGGGGCCTGGGCCTGGGGCGGGTTTGTGGCCTACGGCGGCGCGGCGCGGCGCTGAAGAATCCCTGAAAACTTCGCGTTGAGGGCCTACCGCACCAGCGTCACCCGACGCGCTGTGATGACCCCGTCGTATTCCAGACGGGCCAGATAGACGCCGCTGGCCAGGTCCCCCGCGGAAAACGGCATCGCGTGGGAACCGGCTTCCAGGTGACCGTCGTGGAGCAAGGCCAGGCGACGCCCCGCCAGATCGTGGACCGACAGCCGCGCCGGACCCGACTGCGGAAGGGTGAACAGCAGCGTGGTGCGGGGATTGAACGGATTCGGCGCGACGTCGAGCCGGACCACGTCGCCCGGTTCCGGGACGGGTGCGGCCGGGGCGAAGACCTCCACGACCTCGAGCCCGCTGCCGCCGCAGGTGATGGCCACATGGCGGCCCATAACGCTCAACTGGATCGAGCTGCCCCCGGTGGCATACTCCGTCAGGATGACCGGCGCGGCGGGATCGGCCAGCGAAACCGCCAACAGACCCTGCATGCCCACCGCCACCAGCGCGACATCGCCGACCAGCGTGACTTCCGTGGCCAGGCCCACCGTCGGCACCGTGGCCAACAGCGAAGGCGCGGTGGGGACGCGGACGTCCAGCACCACCAGTCCACCGCCGCTATCGGCGACCACGCACAACCCGTTCGCCACGGCCAGACCGTTCGCTTCGCCCGCGGTGTTGAACGATCCCACTTCAGCCGGCAGGGCGGGGTTGCTGATGTCGATGATCCGGACGCCGGACGCGAAGTCGGCCACATAGGCCAACGATCCGGCCACGACCACATCGCTGGCCAGATCGGGCGTGTCCACCGCGCCCACGATGACGGGCGCCGCGGGATTGCCGATGTCGATCACCTGCAGGCCGAATCCCTTGTCGGCCACATAGGCGTACGAGCCGGCGACATCGACGCTCAACGCCAGACCCGGCGTGTCGACGGCGCCCGTCTCGCTCAGGGCCGAGGGCGTGGCCAGATCGATGACGCGCAGTCCGGAAGTCCGGTCGACCACGTAGGCCAGCGAGCCCACGATGACCGCGTTGCGGGCGAAGGCGGGCGTGTCCAGGCTGTCGAGGATCACGGGAGATTCGGGGATCGTCAGGTCGATCAGCATGACACCGGCATCATGCTGGCACACCAGGGCCAGATTCCCGGCAATGGCGACGCCGTACGCCTGCCCGCCGGTCGCGACCACCGACGCCGGCAGGGGCGGGTCCAGCACCTGGGACCGGGTGGCGCCGGGCGCCAGGATCAGGGCAACGGCGGCGGCGGCGATGAGCTTCATGAGCTTCCCGTTTCCTGGCACGAGGCGGCGTGGGATTGGAGAGCGCTCACGATAGGTAGAGGATGCGCGGGCCGCCAGGCGGCCCCCACCCGACGGCCAGTCCCGGATCCCGCGCACCCGTCCGTGCACTGTTCATCCACGCGGCATCGTTCGCGGCGCGCTCAGCGCCCGCCGACCACCATCTTGCCGACAGCGACCCCGCCGCGATTCTCGAGCCGGAGGAAATAGACGCCGAGCGGCGCGCGGGCCCCGCTCCGGTCGCGGCCATCCCATTCGAGACGATGCACCCCGGCAGCGGCCTGGCCATTGCCCAACGGCGTCACCAGACGGCCCCGCACATCGTAGATCCGCAGCGAGTATTCGCCTGCCTCGGGCAGCGCGTACTCGATCAACGCCCCGGACACACCGGCGCCGGCAAGAGCCCGGACCGCGAGCACCGTGGGGACGACGACCTGCGCGCCGTCGGACCCGGGATCGCCGGTCTCCAGAGTAACGGCGTCGTCCGCTGTGATCTCCAGATGCCCGACGCCCCAGAATTCGGTCCCGTTCGTCAACACTCCCGACACGACCGGCTCGAACGCGCCGGACTGCCCGGCAAGAGCGGTGCAGATCGGCGCACGCTTGAACTTGAAACTGCGCTCGGGCAGCCCGTCCACACCAACGCTGCCGACTTCGCTCAGCTTCGGGTTGGCCGGCACATTCACGCCGCCGACGCTCAGAATCGTGGCCGGCACCTGGATGTTGTTCACGGAATAGGGCGCCGGGAAGCCCACGAAGGCGGTCAGGACGCCGCCCGCGCTTTCCAGGTCGAGCTTTTCCGGCTGCAAGCGGACGGTCGCGTCGATCTTGATCGAGAAGTCCACCGACGAGGAGGACGTGTTGCCCGCCTTGTCCTCGGCCGTCAACACGAGTGTGTGGAAACCGGCCAGGAGCGCCATGTCGAAGGTCTGGCCATCGGCGACCGGTTGCCCGTCGAGCGTGGCGGTGAAGCCGTAGAGGCCGGAAGGCTCATCGTCGGCTTCGTAATCGACCGTCAAGACACCCGACGACAGGTAGTGGCCGTCCGGCACAGGCGAGAGGATCGACAGAACCGGCGGCGTGCGGTCGATCTTGACCATCTGCTGGTGCAGTTCCTCCTCGTTCCCGAACCGGTCCAGCGACTGGTAGCTGAAGTAGGTGATGCCCTCGTGGTCGATCAGCACCGGCTCCGTGTAGAGCACCGATGCGTACTGGTAACCGCCGTGTCGGGTCTCGTGGACGCCGGTGTAGTTGTCGTCCGCCGTCAGGTTCATGACGACGTTCCCCGGCCGCCAGCCCTCGTGCACCGAATCGGGGCCGGCGATCACCAGATGGGTCTCGGGCGGCACCGGGTCGATGGAGTCGCTCCACACCTCGTACAGACGCGCGGTGGCCGACACGGCGTAGGACGCGCACTTGTAGGCGATGTTCGAGAGCTTGCCGTCAACATCGGTGTCATTCTCGTCGCAGTCCACGAGATCATCCCTGGTACGTGGCCTCGAAGGCCACCCGGTGTAGTCCACCCAGCCGTACCGCGTGTCCAGATTCCCGTCGTCGCCATCGGACGCGAAGTAGTCCGCCCGCTGGTTGGCCGTGTACATCAGGTAGTACAGCGGCGGCAACAGGTCGATCGGTCCGGGGCTGACGCCGCCCCAGGCGTCCATGATCTGCTGGATGATCTCGTCGGTGATCGGCGGCACCGGCCCGTAAAGGTTGGCCACACCGGCGCTGACGTGGTAATGCCAACTCGCCATCCAGTTCTCGTAGGCATCGTCGGAGTGCTCGTCGTAGTGGGCGTGGGCCGGAACCGTCATGTCCGCGAGCAGGTGGCAGACATGGCCCAGGTAGTGGTAGGCCTCGAAGTGATTTCCGGCCAGATAGAAGTCGCGCGACCGGACGATCATGATCCGCGCCTTCATCCAGGCGTTCTCGTAGCCGTAGGCGCCCCACCAGTTGATCTGCTCGTCGCCTTCGTCGGCGATCCAGAAATGGGGCAGCGTGATCCATTCCCCGCTCGTGTCGTAGACGTGGTCCGTTTCGTCTTCACACCAAGCGCCGAAAACGACAATGGGGAGATTGTCCATCAGATCAGGAAAAGCGAAGATCTCCGTGGCGGTGTTGACCAGGTGCTGGTGGGTCGCGTCGTTGTCGTAGGCGCGGACCGGCGGCGGCAGGACGAGCAGGACAGCCACCACAATCAGGGGAAGAACGAATTGAGCCTGGGGAACACTGGCAAGTCGGGCGCGTGGCATGACGACCTCCAGGGAACGAGGGAGATCATCCCGTGCAGGCCCCCGGGGCGAATGGGACGATCGATTCCTCCGCGGAACAGTTCCTTCCTCATGGACGGTGGGGCCACAGCGGGACGAAGCGTACCACGAGCGTGCGCAGCGCAGCGGAAAATTTGTTGCAAAAAGAGAACAATTCCAGGAATCCAATGTCATTCAACGAGTTGCCAAACCCGCCGTCAGGGCGCCCACCTCACGGGCCGGAATCCGTAGTTGGCCGTCGAGTCCCCCGGGAAATAGAAGTACCGGTAGGCCGACCGGCAATAACGCGCGTCGATGTTCCAGCGCCCCCCGCGGAACACCCTGTAGGAACCCGTTCCGGCGTCGTGCACCGGATCGACCGGATCCAGGTTCTGGTAATCCGTCCGGTAGGCGTCCCACACCCACTCCAGCATGTTGCCGTGCATGTCGCGCAGGCCCCAGTCGTTCGCCGGGAAGGATCCGACCACCGTGCGGGCGTTGCGGAAGATGCCGATCGCGCAGCCCGTCAGCTGCAGTTCGCTGCCCTTGTAGTTGGCCTCGGTGTCCGACGACAGGCAGTTCGTGTCGTTATGGAACGCCATCGTGGCGGTGGCCCGGCAGGCGTATTCCCACTCGGCCTCGGTCGGCAGGCGGTAGCCGTCGGCGCTCTGGTTCCAGGTCACGTTGTTGACGCCGGTTCCGATCGTGTACGCCGGTGTCAGGCCTTCCTGGATCGAGAGCGTGTTGCAGTACAGCACGGCGAGATCCCAGCTGACGTAGTTCTTCGGGATCTGCAGCGACGACGGCGTGCCGCCCATGACCTGGTACCACCGCTGTTCGGTCACTTCGGTCTGCGAGATGAAGAAGCCCCGCGTCAGGGTCACTTCGTGCCTGGTTTCGTTGGTGGCGCGACCGGGCTCGCCGACGGGGCTTCCCATCAGGAACACGCCGGGCGCGATGTAGGCGAAGCCGGGAGGCGGCGTCGGATTCCCCAGCTGGTCGTCGGCCAGCACCCGCAGGCGGACGTTGGTCCCGACGAGACCCGGCTGATCCGCCGCGGCATTCCACTCGATGTGCCGCGAAAGACCGGGCAGGACCTCGTCGCCGACGGCACCCGTGACCGTCGTGCAGGACAACGGAAACGTGGCTCCGCCATCGGTCGACAGCAGCAGCGAAACCGTGACCGCCATGTCGCCGACCGTCTGCAGGTCATAGGTGATGTCGAACAGCGCCGTGAATGGACGCTGCGCCACCTGGACGTTGCTGACCACCAGTTCGGTCCCCTGGGCAGCGGCCGTCGCCGCGCCGAGCAGGAACAGAAGGATGAAGAGGACCGAAGGTGAACGCCCGGATGGATGCATGTCGGCTGAACCTCGATTGAACGGGCCGCGGGCCGCAGGCGTGTGTTGCTGACGTCTCATCTGGCCAGCAGGAGCTTCATGGTCTGCTCCTGCCCTCTGCAGACCAGGCGACAGATGTAGGCCCCCGACGGCACGATCCGGCCCTGCCGGTCCAGTCCGTTCCAGTTCGCCCGGTAGCTCCCGGCCGTACCCGATCCGGAGACGAGCATCTTCACCAGTCGGCCGCGCAGATCGAAGATCGCCAATTCAAGTTGTCCGTCGGCGGCCAGTTCGAAGGCGATGGTCGTGCTGGGGTTGAACGGATTGGGCTGGATCGCGGCCAGACGCGTCATGGCGGGCAGACGGCCCGTCGGATCGTCCACACCCGTGATCGTGTCGAGCAAAAAGACATCGGAGTCGGCGTAGGCGACGGTCGCCCGGGCCGTGGCGGCGCCCAGCAGCACCACGACCGCGGCCAGGAACGGAACGAACCATGTGCGTATGGGCATGCCTATCCCCTGGCTTCGCGGTCACCGGAAAATTAAGGCGCGGAGCAGCGCCGGCCGATTCGCGGTCCCCTCCCCCCGGGGGGAACGCGCGGAAAGATGATGTCATGATATCATAATGTGCCAAGCCGATTCAATCCCAACGCCATAGGCACGCAACCCCGGCATCGCGGCCAGGCGCGGATCCGCCGGCGCGGGCCGAGGCTCTTTCCCCGAGGTTGCTCCGCGGACGCCTGTCATGGATATTGGAGACAGCATTACTCTTCTTGCTGCGCCCATGCCTCGGGGAGGCCGATGACCGTGACCGTCTCCAAGCGAACCCTGAACATTCTGGCTGGCGTGGTGTGGTACGCGGGCGGGGTGGCACTTCTGCGGAAGGCCGTGAGCCTGCTGCTCGAAGCCCACGCGCTCAGGCCCGACCAGGAAGGGCCGGCCGTGGTCGTGGCGGTCGGGATGCTGCTCGGCGCCGCCAAAGCCAGGTTCCTATTCAACCGCAGTTGCCGAAGGAATCTGGCCCGCATCGCCGAACTCGTCGATCCGAAGGTGTGGCAGTTCTTCAAACCCGGATTCTTCATCGCCCTGGCGGTGATGATCCTGAGCGGGGCGCTATTGTCGCGGTTGGCGCAGGTGAATTATCCGCTGTTGTGCGCCGTGGCCGCCCTCGACCTGACGATCGCCGTGGCGCTGCTCAGTTCCAGCTATGTTTTCTGGCAGCGACGGGCGTTCTGGTAGGAGCCCCGGCGCGCGCGGCCGGATTGCGGCATGGCTAGCCGGGATAGTAGAAGTCCAGACACGCGGTGCACAGCGCATGGCTCGTGTCGTCCAGCGGGCTGGACACCAGGTCCGGGACCCAATCCCATTGATCGACGCTTCCGATGCGCTTCGTCTTGCGGCAGTGCGAACACTGGTGAACGAACCCGTGTTCGTCGCGGTAGGCGGCATACCCCAGCGCCGGGAAGGCCGGTCCGTACTGTTCATAGGGGCGGCTGACGATCCGCGCATGGACGACCAGCAGCCCCGCGCGGTCCGGCAAAGGGTAGGCAGTCAGCCGATGCAGACGGTAACGCCCGGGGCTCGAGCACTCGTAATCGTGCTCCCACACCCGGCCCAGCCGGATGGCCGTGGAGTAGGCGTCCTCGAAAAAGCTCCGCAGGATGGGGGGGCAGGCCTCCAGCACACATCTTCCCAGACCCCAGTCTCGGGCAATGGCCGGCGAACCTCCGTTCGCATCGGCGAACGCGAACCACTCGCGGTTCAGGAAAGCCAGGCGCAGTTCGGCGTCCAAGGCGAATACGGTGTCCGCCTGGGCATCGAGCGCAGGCAGGTCAAAGGGCGCCAGACACCGGATGAACCCGGGCGCGATGCTGTATTCGGGAGAGGGCGCATTGTTCGCCGCGGGTGACATCGTCGATCCTCCGGGTATTGCCTGGAGCCTGATGTTAGCAGAAATCCCACGGATCCGATACAGCCGGCGGCGCCGCCCCCCTGAAAATGCAGAAGCCCCGCCACCTTTCGGGAGCGGGGCTTCGCGAGTATCAACCCGCAGGCTGATCCTGCCTCAGACTACCAACGGCTGCCGCCGCCACCGCCGCCGCCGCTACGACCACCGCCGTAACCGCCGCCGCCGCCGCCGCCACTGCCGCCGCCGGTGCGGGGACGATCCTGGGCCTCGTTCACGCGAAGCGCGCGACCGCCCAGATCCTTCCCGTCCAGCGCCTGGATCATCGTCTGCACCGCGTCGTCATCCACTTCCACGAAGCCGAAGCCCCGGGGGCGGCCCGTCTCACGGTCGTTGATCAGCGCCACCGAGTGAACGGTGCCGTGCTGGCCGAACATCTGCGAGATCTGGTCGTCGGTCGCGGTGAAGGGCAGGTTGCCCACGTACAGTTTCTTCAAGGTCTTCACTCCAAGTGCGGGCAGTCCCGCTTAACCAAGCGTTCGGGATCGCCAGATAATTACGGCGGATCCGTTGCGCTCCAGAATGGCCCGGCCGCCTGTTCGGCGTCCCGGCCTCATCCCCCGACGATCGAGGGAATCCGTCATGACCTGCAGATCTGAATTTCAGAACGGTGGGTACATTGACCCTGATATTAAGCGCCTCGCTGCCGCCGGGCGCCAGTGATTCGTTGGCGGCTCCAGGCCCTCGTTGGCGGGAAGGATCTGGGAAGACAGGTGCGGCGACGGCGCACGGATGTGGCAACACATTGATTAAAAATCACTTAACCACAATGAAGGCGCTCCCCGAACGCGACTATTTGAACGAAATTATGTCTTTTGGTTATGAAAAATAAAGGAACGAATGCGTTCACCCGCCCGCTGGCAACCCGCGCGCCGCCCCACGAAGCCCCGACCGTCAGCGGCCTGATCGGCGAATCCTCGGCCGTGCCGGCGCGGCGGTGCTAGACTCGTGCCGCTACCCGGTCGTCCCGCGCCCGGGCCGACCGACCACCAGCGCGCTGCTTCCGATCGGGGCGGGCCACACCGCCTCACCGACGACCCGGAGGTGCGGTCATGGCGCTGTCTAAGACATCCGCTCAGGCTCTCATCATCTGCATCCTGTGGGCGACCTGCGCATCCGCTGCGTACATCGCCTGCCCACAGTTCGCCCAACCGGGCGGCTCGCATCTGGCGAACGGCGTGAACGCCACCGTCACGTTCGACTACAAGATCGACAACGTCGCCGGAGCCCGGTTCCACGTCACACCCTTCCATGACGGAAGCCCGGTGGCCGTCGGACTCGGGTTGATCCCGCCGGTTCTTCCCGCCGGCTCGGGAACCACCAGTTGTTCTTTCCAGATCGCCTCGGGATTCCACGAGGTGGATCAGATCCGCATCCGCATGGCCGACCCCGCGTCCTCCGCTACGCTGCTCGAACTGTTCATCGCGATCCGCTACACGTTCGGGGAGCACGGTTTCAGCAACATCGCCGTCAGCCACACGCCCCCGTCGTGGCTGGCCCACGGCGAGGATCTCACCGTGACGTTCGACTACAGCAGCGCGTCCGTCGCCGGGGTACGGATCTTCGCGCGGGCTTTCACCGACGGCACGCAGACTCCGGGCGCGGTTTCCAGCGGGAGCG
Source organism: bacterium (assembly GCA_020049465.1). GTDB lineage: Bacteria > Krumholzibacteriota > Krumholzibacteriia > LZORAL124-64-63 > LZORAL124-64-63 > CAINDZ01. The sequence goes on from JAIFKS010000028.1 coordinate 64,685, forward strand.
AGCTCCTGCCGGCGACCGGCAGCGGCAGCCAGTGGTTCCGGTTCGCCGCCGACGCGGATATCACGCACATCCGCCTGCGGATGACCACCCCCGATCAGTCCCTGGTGCTGCTCGACCATTTCGTGCCGGTCGACCTGCGCTGGCGGTCGGACGGTGTCGCCAACATCGTGGTGACACCGCCATCCCCGGAGAATCTGGCCTTGGGCACGCCGGTGACCGTTGAATTCGACTACTTCACCAGCGACCCGGAGGGTTGCCGGGTCTGGACCCGCGGCGCGGTGACCGCTGAAGCCCTCGGCTTCGAGGGCGAGATCCTCTGTCCCAGCGAAGTGCTGCCGGCCCCCGGCGGACATGTGACCCGGTGCTTCTACAGCAACTCGGTCACGGTCGACCTCCGGTACGTCGTCTTCGACATGTGCGACCACGCCAACTTCGCCAACCTGTTCCGCGCCCGGGTGCCCGGCGACTTCCGCCTTTCCCCCAATGCCATGGGCGCCGCCGCGTACACGCCGCGGGCGCCGGCGGTGCTCACGCCGAATGAACCGGTGACGGTGGATTTCGACTACACGTCCGCCGGACCGGACGAGGTGCGGGTCTACGCCATTGGTTCGCGGTACGACGAGCCGGCGACGGACATCATCTACACGGCCAGCCCCCTGCTCCCGCCCGGTGCGGGCCACGCGACGCGCCAGTTCTTCCTCACCTCCGCCGGCTCGGTCCGCAAGGTCATGTTCACCATGCGCACGGGGCCCGACAACTCGACCGTGGTGGAGGAATTCACGCGCGACGCGCACTACATGTGGGGCACCACGGG
>JAIFKS010000048.1 GCA_020049465.1 bacterium
GACCCCGCGCGACGAGGCGCGTCCGCCCGAGCGTCCGGACGAGCGGGCCGATGACCGCGTCCTTGACCCGGCCAACCTCGACGCCGAGCGCCATGCGCTGGGGCAGCGTTTCGTCGCGCTGCTGGACGGCGGTCGCGACGACGAGGTGCGCGCGCTCGCCGACGAACTGTCTCCCGGCGATCTGTCCGAGATCCTGCGACCGCTCACGGTGGCTGACACGGCCCGCATCCTGCGCCTGCTGCCGCCCGACCCGGTGGCCGAGGTTCTGCTGGAGATCGACAACCGCAGTCTCAGCGCCCTGCTGACATTGCTGGACGTCGACGCCATCGCGGATATCGTCGAGGAAATGCCGTCGGACGACGCGACCGACCTGCTCGGCGAACTGGAACCGCAGCACGCCGAGCAGATCATGGCGGCCATGGACGAGGCCGAACGCTCGGAAGTCGCCGATCTGCTGCAGTACGGCCCGGAGACGGCCGGCGGCCTGATGGGCAAGGAGTTCACGGCCTGTACCGAGGATCACACCTGCCAGGATGCGGTCACCCTGCTGCGCGGGCTGGATGCCGACGACCTCGACGAGACGCACGCCCTGTTCGTGGTCGACGCCCGGGGACGCCTGACCGGTCAGCTGCCCCTGACCGTGCTGTTGCTGGCCGAGCGTTCCGCGCAGGTGGTGGACGTGATGGAGCGCGATCCGCTGTACGTGTCGGTCGATCTGGATCAGGAGGAGGTGGCGGCGTTCTTCATGACGCACGATCTGATCACGCTGCCGGTGGTCGACCATCAGATGCGATTGGTGGGCCGCATCACCGCCGACGACGTGATGGACGTCATGGAAGAGGAAGCCACCGAGGACTTCTCGCGACTGGCCGGCGTCAGCGTCGCCGAGTACGGCGAACAGTCCGCCCTGCGGGTGGCCCGTTCACGCCTGCCCTGGCTGTTGGGCGCGCTGCTGGGCGAGTTGGGGGCCGTCCTGGTGCTCCGCCATTTCGAGGCCAGCCTGCAGACGATGGTCGCACTGGCTTTCTACATTCCGATGATGATGGCGCTGGCGGGCAACGTGGGCATCCAGACTTCGTCGGTGGTCGTGCGCGGGCTGGCCACCGGCGAGCTGGCCCTGTACAAGATCGGGCGGCACCTGGGACGGGAACTGATGACGGCCGGGCTGGTCGGAGTGTCGATCGCGGTCAGTCTCGCCGGCCTCTCGTATCTTCTTAGCGGAGACCCGTATCTATCTGCCGTTCTTGGTATTGCCATGATGCTGGTGGTTCTCATGTCGGCGATGGTCGGCACCGGCATCCCTCTCGTGCTGAACAAGCTGGGCATTGATCCGGCGGTGGCGACAGGGCCCTTCATCACCACGACGAACGATTTGTTCGGGCTGCTGATCTACCTGGGACTGGCGTCGGTGATGCTGAGTCTCGGCGGCGGGGGCTGACCATGGGGGTGATGACCCGCCCGACGGCGTCGACCGACGCGCTGGTGCTCCGGGCCTGGCCGTGTGGCGAGACCAGCGCCGTGGCTTCGCTGCTGACCAGGGACCACGGCTACGTGAAGGTCATCGCCAAGGCGGCGCGGCGGCCATTGTCCACGCTGCGGCCGCTCGTGGAGCCTGGAAGACTCTTGACGGTCGAGTTCAGCCTGGAGCCCGGGCGCGAATTGCAGTACCTGCGGGGCGGTGGCGTGGAACTGGACCCGTTGCGGGGCGAACCGACGCTCGAGCGTTCGGCCTACCTGCTGGGGGCGCTGGAACTGGTGGACCGTTGCCGGCCCGCCGGCGCGCTGGTCCGCGACGAGCCGGACGGGGCCGCCGATCTGTTCGGGGTTTGCGACGCATTTCTGCGGATGCTATCGTCACCGGCCGGGCCGGAGCCCGCCCTGATGTTTTTCGCGTTCGAGTGGGAGCTTCTGGCCCGCCACGGGCTGGCGCCGGAACTGTCGCTCTGCTGCGTCTGCGGTCGCCCGCGCGCCGAAGTGGCCGAGGCCACCCGCCGGTTCAGCGCCGCCGAGGGCGGCCTGCTGTGCGGCGAATGCGCCCGCGGCGGGGCCGACGCCGGCGGCCGGCCGCTGGGCCAGGACGCGCTGGACATGCTGGACGCCCTCGAGGCGTACGGCCTGGGCGGACCCGAACGGCTGATGCCGGCGCCGACGCCGACGGCGCGCCGCGAAGTGGGTGGGCATCTGCATCGCTTCCTCGGTTATCACCTGCCGGGTTACCGGCTGCCGGCCGCGCTGGATCTGCTGCGCGCCGCCAAAGTTTCAGGCCACGAAGGAAACGGGTCCTGACGGGCCACGGGTTCACGAGGGGTAACGGATCATGATGGAATACCAGCGGATGATCGCGCGCCTGCAGCAGTTCTGGATCGACTACGGCTGCGTGATGGTCCAGCCCTACAACAGCGAAGTGGGCGCCGGGACGTTCAACCCGAACACCTTCCTGCGCGCGCTGGGTCCGGAGCCCTGGCGGGTCGCTTATGTCGAACCGAGCAAGCGCCCCAAGGACGGCCGCTATCTGGAAAACCCCAACCGGGTCCACCAGTTTCTCCAGTACCAGGTGCTTCTGAAGCCGAACCCGGAAGACAGCCAGGGACTTTATCTTGAGTCGCTGCGGGCCATCGGCATCAAGGCCGAGGAGCACGACATCCGCTTCGTCGAGGACGACTGGGAATCCCCGACGCTCGGCGCCGCCGGTCTGGGCTGGGAAGTGTGGCTGGACGGCATGGAAGTCAGCCAGTTCACCTACTTCCAGCAGGTGGGCGGCGTGCGCTGCCAGCCGGTGTCGGTGGAGCTGACCTATGGCCTGCTGCGGCTGTGCATGTTCATCCAGGGCGTGAACCACGTGAAGGACCTGCTGTGGGGCGGCGGACTGACGTGGGGCGAGGTCCAGGGCCAGTTCGAATGCGAATATTCGGCCTTTAATTTCGAGCACGCCGACATCGACCTGTACCGTCGTTTCTTCGACGACCGCGAGCGCGAGGCGCGCCAGCTGCTGGAGGCGGGTCTGGTCTATCCCGGCTATGACGCCGTGATCAAGTGCAGCCACTTCTTCAACGTGCTCGAGGCGCGCGGCGCCATTTCCGTCACCGAGCGCACCGGGTACATCGCCCGCGTGCGCAATCTGGCCCGTCTGGCGGCCACCAGTTACGTCCAGAGCCGTGAGCGCCTGGGTTTCCCGCTGCTCAAGAACCAGGAGCCGATCCGATGAGCGCCTCCCTGCCTTCAGAACGCCTGCCCTTTCTGCTGGAGATCGGCAGCGAGGAAATTCCCGCCCGCTTCGTGCCCGAAGCCATGGTCGAACTGGAGCGCCGCCTGACCGAAGGGCTGGCCGCCGCCCGGCTCACCGCCGAAGGCGTGCGCGTGGTGGCGACGCCGCGCCGCATGGCCCTGCTCTGCGAGAGCCTGTCCACGCGGCAACCGGACCGCGAAACCGAAGTGAAGGGGCCGCCACTGTCGGTCGCCTTCGGTCCGGACGGTCAGCCGACCCCCGCCGGGCTCGGATTCGCCCGCAAGGCCGGCGTCGATCTGGCAGACTGCGCCCGCGTGGGCGAGGGTGCCGGAGCGTATCTGGTGGCGCGCCGCCTGGAGCCCGGGCGCGAGGCGGCGGCGGTGCTCGCCGAATTGGTGCCGGCGGTGATCCTGGCGATCCCGTTCCGCAAGGTGATGCGCTGGGGAACCCATGACCTGGAGTACCCGCGTCCGCTGCAGTGGATCGTTGCCCTGCTCGGGGGGCAGGTGGTCGACCTTTGCGTCGGGCATCTGCGTTCGGGCCGCGTGACGCGCGGCCATCGCACGCTGGCCGCCAACCGCGAAGTGCCGCTGGAAGGGCCCGGTCAGTACCTGTCGGCCCTGAAGGAGGCCGGGGTCGTGGTCGACCAGGACGAGCGCCGCCGCACGATCCGCGACGGACTGGCCGCCTGTCTGGCCGCCGAGGAGCCAGGTGGCTGCCTCTTGGCCGACGAAGATCTGATCGCGGAAGTTGTTTATTTGTGCGAACATCCGACGCCTTTCCTGGGGAGTTACGGCAAGCAGTTCGCGGCCCTGCCGGACGAAGTGGTGGCCACCGCGCTCAAGGCGCACCAGCGCTACTTTTCGATCGTCGGCGCTGATGGCCGTCTGCTGACCCGTTTCGCCTCGGTGCGCGATGGCGGCACCGAGCATCTGGCCAACGTGATCGCCGGCAACGAGCGGGTGCTGCGCGCCCGGCTGGCCGATGCCCTGTTCTACTGGGAATTCGACCAGAAGCAGACCCCCGACCAGCAGACCGCCCGCTTGCAGGCGGTCACCTGGCTGGAGGGATTCGGCTCGGTGTGGGACAAGACCTTGCGCCTGGCCGCGCTGGTGGACTGGCTGTGGGCGAACGGGCTGGGCGACGGGGGCCCCACGCCGGCGCCCCTGGCGCGCGCCGCCCGGATCTGCAAGGCCGACCTGGTCAGCGAGATGATCAAGGACGGCAAGGAGTTCACCAAGCTGGAGGGGTTCATTGGAGCCCGGTACGCCGAGCGGGCGGGGGAATCCCCGGAAGCCTGCCGCGCCATCGTCCGGCACTACTTCCCGCGGACGGCGACCGGCGAGCTGCCCGGTGACCTGTTCAGCAGCGTGCTTTCGATTGCCGACCGTCTGGACAATCTGGCCGGCTGCTGGCTGGCCGGTTTCGTGCCCACCGGGGCCAAGGATCTCTATGCGTTGCGCCGGCAGGTCCTGGCGATCATGCGCATCGTGCTGGATCTTCGGCGATCGCTGGATCTTGATGCCGCGGTTGGGTTTGCGCTCGGCCAAGTGTCGGCCTGCGCGCCGGCTGCCGACCTGGAGGCGGCGCGTGGCCAGATTGGCGAGTTCATCCAGACGCGGCTGGCCGGGTACCTGGCCGAGACGGCGGGACGCGACCCGGCAGTGGTGCGCGCCGTGCTGCCGGTGCGTTGGCGCGATCCTCTGGCGGCTCTGGCCTGGTCCGAGGCGCTGGAGGGGTATCGGGGGCGGCAGGACTTCCAGGCTCTGGCCACCGGCTTCAAGCGCTGCCGGAACATCCTCAAGGGCGCGGTGCTGGCCGATGGGGAACGGGCCGGCTGCTTCGAACGCTGGCTGGAGGGGGGGCGGGGCGCCGGGGGCGAGGATTTTGATGCCCTGCCGGAAGCGGCCGAAAAGGACCTGCGGCGGCTGGCGGCGGCCGCCGCGCCAGGGTTGCGGCAGGCCGAGGCCGCGGGGCGCCAGGGCGAGGCCTTCGACCTGCTTTCGGCGCTCGGGCCAGCCATCGATCAGTACTTCGAAGAGGTGATGGTCAATGCGGAAGATGCCGATTTGAAACGACTTCGTCACGCATTCGTGAGGGAAATCCACGGTCTGTTCGCGAAATACGCGGATTTCGGTGAAGTCGCTCCGGTGGAATAAAGGCGATCAAAAGGCGAAAGCAACCTCTGGCCCGCGGGCGCCGTTCCGGCTCACCCGCGGGTCAGCTTTTTGGCCCGCCCCACGGTTTTTCCACAAATGACTATTGACGCGATTTTCGTATTCCGGTAAGGTAATGCAGCGACTCACAGACAAAAGTTCCCTACCTTCGAGGTGCGTTTCGCTCAGTTTCCACTCGCGTTCCGTTTCAATCACTTGACGCCTTGTTCGCTCGTCACCTTTGGTCTGCGCCATCCCTGAGGAGGTCTCGCTCGCCGGCACACGTCATACGGTGTGCCTCCGTTCGCCAGAGGGAACACTTTGTCGCCCGAAGGGTGCGGGGCCGAACCGCCAACGGTTCGCCGCCGCACGGAAATCGTTCGCCTAACCATGTGTCGGCTTTACGCCGGCGATGGGGGGAAGATAATGAAGAGACTCACCACGTTTGCGTGCTTGGCGGTGGCGCTGATGTTCGCGGTTGGTGCGTTCGCTGCCGAACGTAACATCGCGTCGCAGCCCGCCATGTTCTTCGGTGGCACGGCCGCGAAAGCGTCCGGCGACACCGTTCAGCTGATGGGTCCGGGCGGGCTTTACCCGTACCGTGGCGATTTCGAGACCGCCTCTGCCCGTCCGGGCGGCGCCGGCCTCCTGCCTGATGGCTGGTACTCGGTCGACGAGACCTCTCCTGCCAACCACTGGCATGTCGATTCCTACAACAACCCGTTCACTGGCAACGCGGCCTGGTGTGGCGACATCGCCATCCTGTCCTGCGGCGCCGGTGACGTGGACGGCGGCTACTCGAACAACTGGCGTGACATCCTGGAGTTCCGCAAGACCGTCGGCGCCGCCGTCGACGTGCGCGTCCAGGCTGACCTGCAGTACGACAGCGAGCCGGGTTATGACTACACGACCCTGCAGCGTCGCACCGCGGCCAACCCGAACTTCGAGCCGATCACCGGTGGCCAGGGCCTGTCCTGGGACGGCGCCGACACGGCGGTCGTGGACTACACGTTCAGCTACGCGCCGGGCGACCTGCTCGGCGGCACCGACATCGCGGTGGCCTTCGTGTTCGACGCCGACGGTGGCTGGTCCGATGGCGACTGCCTCTGGCCGACCAACGGCGCCGCGCGCGTGGACAACATCATCGTGACCGTCGGCGTGACGGTGTACACCGAGAACTTCGAGGACAACAACCTCGGACCGGATTGGGCTGCCACTCCGAACGACGGCGTGGGCGACTTTGCCCGCGTCTGGGGTCTGCTCGGCGACGCTGACGACTGCGCTTCGAACTTCTCGAAGCTCATCGCCTTCATCGACGACGGCCTCGTGGTTCCCGGCGCCGGCCCGACCGTGGGCGCGGCCGGCAACGACTACGGCCCTCCGGGCGGCTACATCGTGAACAACACCGGTGGTCTGCTGGGACCCGCGTTCCACATCCAGAACTCGGTGTACTCGCCGGTCATGAACCTGACGGATCCGACCAAGTCGGGCCTCACGTTCGCGTTCGACGTGTACCGTCACGAACTGCTGATCCCGAATGACACCCCGGGCATCTTCTACACGTGGAGCGTCCGTTCGACCGCTGGTGGCGACATCAACGTGGCCGGCTGGGTGGACCGCAACTTCGTGTACTACGGCGGCCCGAACTATCTGCGTACGGTCAACAACGTCGACGATCTGATCGAGACGGGCGCGACGCAGGTCCAGGTCACCCTGGGCGTGTACGAGCTCGGCTGGCAGTTCGGCTACGGCAACGGTACCAACGGTACCCCGGCGCCGTACTTCGACAACGCGAACGTGAAGGTCTACCCGACGGCTGGCGCCCGCATCGCCGTGACGGAAATCCGTCTGGCGAACGACGGCTTCCCCGCCATCGGCGACGTTGACCTGCTGAACCTGGACCAGAACTCGGTCCGTTTCGACATGGCGGCCAACATCTCGGCTCGCACGCACCTGCGTAACGATCCGGGCGACTCGATCTGGGTCGACGTGACGCCGCGCGCTGGTGGCACCCTGAGCACGCCGGTCATGCACTGGGGCTTCGCCGTGCAGAACCCGCTGTTCGATGCTTACCGTGCGCTGCCCGCCAATCCGGTGATCGGCAACGTGACGCGTATCGCGACGGGCGCTGTTGTGGCCAACCGCTACAACTTCGACCTGCCCGACACCGGCATGCTGTTCCCCGGTGACGTTCTGCACTACTACTTCGCGGCCACCGACGACGTCGCTGGCGACATCAAGACCTCGACGGCTCCGTTCGACCTGACGCAGTTCGGAAATCCGACGCCGATGGCGTACCCCGGTGCCTACACGGTCAACTGCCTGCCTTCGATCTCCAGCATCGCCGGTGCGCAGCCCACGCTGCTGTTCTGGAACGATGAAGGATTCCGTGGCGGCGAAGACGAGTGGTACAGCTCGTTGAACGCTCTGGGCCTCGTGAAGGGCACCCACTACGACGTGTTCGCTACCCACGGCCCGAGCTCGGGCGTTGGTAACGGTCTGGGTGGCCGCGCCACCGTGTCGCAGATCGATGGCTACACCGACATGCTGTACACCGCCGGCGACCTCAGCTCGCCGACGCTGTCGAACGGCGACTTCGCCGGCGACCCGGGCAACGACCTCGGTCTGATGAACGACTGGTTCGCCCTGGGCGGCCGGGACCTGTTCATGACCGGTGACGACCTGGGCAACAGCCTGTTCGCTTCGGGCACCGTTGCGCAGGCCTTCCTGGAGACCAAGATGGGTCTGACCTACAACGATCCCGACGTGCGTGACAACATCGCCGGTCAGACGGCCCCGCTGGTGGTCAAGATCGCGGGTAACCCCGTGTTCACGACCGCCAACAGCTGGGTCGCCTACGGCGGCTGCTTCGGTATCAACGACTTCGACAACGTGGTGCCCTTCGGCTCCGCGGTCCGCTTGGCCCAGTTCACGGCGCCCGGCGGCGTGTCGACCCCGTATACCTTTGCGGCGGCCACGCTGAACATCGACGGCAGCAACCGTGTCGTTTCGATGAACCATGACCTGCGTTACGTGATCGACCCGGCGAAGGCTACTGCTCCGGTGACGTCGCGTGCCCGGGTCCTGAGCAACGTTCTGGACTACTTCGGTGTGAGCAACAATCCGCTGAACACCGTGGACGCCGACCTGCCGGTCGCGCGCTTCGGAGTGGAGAGCTACCCGAATCCGTTCAACCCCTCGCTGACGATCAAGTACACCCTCAAGAACCCCGGCAGCGTGGTCATGAAGGTTTACAACGTCCGTGGCGAGCTCGTGAAGACCCTGCTGAACGACCAGGTCAGCGTTGCGGACGGCTCGGTCGTCTGGGACGGCACCAATGACCAGGGCAGCAGCGTGTCCTCGGGCGTCTACTTCGTCGAGACCCGTTCGGGCGGCGATGTGAACGTCCAGAAGGCCACGATGGTCAAGTAGGTTTCGATCCCTGATCGGAGCTTCGGCAGGCAACTGCCGGGGGGCGGCTCGCAAGAGCCGCCCCTTCTTTTTTGGTGGGCTGGAAGATGCCCAACCTGCGCGCCGGAACGGGGTTGTGCGCCGCGCGGCCGGCTCTTGGCGGTTGACAGGGCCCGGCCGACATCCCTATATTTCAAACGCAGCCCGCTGTCCGTCCTGCCGTCACACGGCCGACGGGCCTGGCCGGCATGTCCGACGCCGCTCGTCCCACCGCCGCGGCGTGGTACCAACCTGCTGAACCGTCGAGGCTTCCGAGGGGGCGTCCGCCAGCATGAAGAACAGGCGAATCTCCATCGTCGCGTTGTGTTTGTCCGGACTCACGGCCGTGATCGCGCTGGCGGGCTGCCGCGCCTTCGCTCCGGAGTCCGTGCAGGTGAACAAGGCGCCCGAGACTTTCATCATCGGCGCACCGCCGGAAGACGCGGGCGGGTACTACCATTTCCATGTGTACTGGTACGGGCGTGACGAGGACGGCCGCGTCGAGCGTTTCGTCTGGGCGCTGACCGACACGACCATGCAGGATGAAGACACGACGGTCGACGAAGAGGATCAGCGGTTCAATCCGGCGCTCGACGCTTCGACCCTGGCTATCGGTCGGTGGACCACGCGTACGGACTCGGTCTTCAACTTCACGATCGACCAGGGCGTCAACACGTCCACCCACAAGACGCTGCACATGGTGGCGGTGGACGATTTCGGCGACTACGACCGTACGCCCGCGCGCCTGCATTTCTTCACCAACACGCTCGGGTCGCCGGACCTTCGTTTCTTCCGTGTCGAAGGCACCGACACGATTCGAGTGGCCGCCGGGCAGGTCGACACCGTCGGGTTCGGCAGACCCTATCGGGTCCTGTGGCGCGGACAGTCACCGAACGTGCGGGGCTACAGCGCCGAAGCGCTCGCGCTGGCGGACACGGTCGCACCTTTCAACGACGGGCTGTTCGGTTACAAGTGGAAGCTCGATGGTGACCTGGGCGGCGAATGCCAACCTTCCATCGAGGATTGCTGGAGTCCGCGCCGTTTCAACGAAGCGACCAATGACAGCTTTTCGTATTTCGGCCCCGTGACGAGCCTGTATTTCGCCAACGACGCATCGGGCTCCGGAGCGTTCCGGAAACTGCTGCCGAGCGGCCTGGTCAGCCTGCAGGTGAACTCCCTGGACATCGCCGGCGTCGAAGTGGCGAACTACCTGCGTCCGTTCAGCTTCATCGTGAACTTCGATCCGCAGACGCTGATCCTGGACGGAGAGCAGGACTGGGCTCATCCGACCGATACGGAGACCTACCCGTACTACATCCGGTTGAACGATTCGACGCGCACGCACTACCCGTTCCGGTCGGGTGACCGCATCCCTGACCGCACCTATGTGGTGGTCAAGGCGCTGGCGCGCGACGACGCGCGTGATGTACCGCTGAACACCAGCTACAAGATCGGTTTCACGGGCTTCCTGCAGGGCGTTCGCCAGAACTTCACGGGTGGCGTCTTCCCGTTCACTTCGGAAGCCAGCGTGCTCAATACACAGCCCGCCTGGGGTGCCGGCGAAGGCGGCTGGTACGGCGACACGCTCGGCTTCCTGACGGCGCCGAACAGCCGTTTCACGATCAACATGCAGTCGGTGGACGAGCATGCGCGCCGTGACGGCTCGCCTGCCGCGCTCAGCTTCGATGTCGGTTTCGACCCCTGTCTGCAGTGCATCGAAGTGCTGCCGAAGCCCAGCAGTTCGACGTCCCGCTTTGATATCAACGTCGCCTGCGTGGAGGACACCGCCGCAGCGTATCTGGCGGCCCATCCTTGTCTGAGCGGCGTCACCCAGGTGCGGGTCAGCCCTTTGGGCGCTCCCGACGCCGATCCGACACGCGATCTGGAACAGGTGGCGGGCAATGCCTGGATCATGGTGAACCGCGATACCGGCTTCGTGACGAACATGCTCACCGCTCCCACGGCGGCGGATGCCGTGGCGAACTACATTGTCAACGCGAGCCGTTTCAAGATGGCGGTGCTGCTGCACGGCAAGGACGATCCTGGCGAAGCCTGGAGCCAGGCTGTCCGCCGTGTGGGCGGAGTGCGGTACGAGGTCGGCTACGGCTGCGACCCGTTCAACGAGATCAAGGATGGCGGCGGCAGCGACGACATCCGGGTGAGCACCTGGGGTCAGCCGCGGACCGGCACGGGCCTGGTCATCAACCCCACGACCGGCTTGTGGAAGCTCGAGGTCGATGTCTTCGTGCCGTCGGATCTGCTGAACATGGGCGAGTCGATCTTCAAGCTGTTCCTGACGGCCGCCGTGACAGGCGGCAGCGCCGAGGCGGCCGACATGGTCTACAACGCCGTGATCCGGCAGTTCGGCGACGGGTGGGTCGAAGCGGTCGTACTGGACCAGACCCAGTGCGACTCCACGCCTATCCGTCCGGCGACCTTCAATTTCTTCCGCAACGTGAGGCCGGGGGTAACCCTGACGTCGGGGCAGTCCTGGCGCGATTGCGGTCTGAGCAGTTCGACGGCGATCAAGGACAAGCTGCCCCTGTCGCAGGGGGCGATGGCGAGTCTCGGCGGCACGCCGGTTCGCAAGTACTTCCGTCTGACGCTCAACACGCTTGCCGATGCTGCGGACATCGTCTGCACGGACTGAGCTTGGGCAGGTTGGCGCGATGGTGACCCACAGGACGAGGAGAGGCTCGATGCACATGCGATGCAAGCTGAACCGCGGCGGAGCCCTTTGGGCCGTGGCGCTCCTGCTCGGGGTCGCCGGTGGCTGTTCCACCGACACTGAGATGAGCGGAGTCAGGGTTCCGAATGCGGCGCCTGACACGCGCGTGACCGGCCAGCCGCCGACGCTGCTGGAAGCCAGTTACGCCGTCGAGTTCCGCTGGACCGGCTCTGACCCGGACGGGCGGATCAGGGGCTTCCAGTGGAAGCTGAGCGATAACGGCACCGACGGCATCAGTCCGCAGGACACGCTGACGGTCGATCCGTTGACCGGCGCCCTTCTGCATCCGTGGAATTTCACGGCGGGCACCGACTCGACGTTCCTGGTTCTGGCCGACCAGGCCGGTTTCCCGGGGGACACGACCAACCCGCGGAGCTTCCGCAGCCATTCCCTGTTCGTGCGGGCTGTCGACGACAAGGGTTCCGTGGACCCGACTCCGGCCTATATCTCGTTCACCTCGACGACGATCGTGCCGACCAGCCGAGTGGAGTTCCCCAGTCTGGGCGGCGCGTCCGCGTACAGCGTGCCGGCGACGGTCAACATCGGTTGGACCGGCGAGGATCCGGATTTCGAACTCCGCGTGCCCACCAAGGTGCGCTTCCTGTGGATACCGGCCATCGACAACAACGGGGCCTGGATCACCTCGGCCTACCAGTACCAGACGACGTACAGCGAGGTGCTCAGTTACGACGACCCGCGCTGGTCGCCCTGGCTGCCGTACCGGGCGGATCCCGAGGATCGGCGTGTTTCGATCGAGAACCAGCCGCTCAACCAGTACTTCCTGTTCGCCACCCAGGTACAGGACACGGCCGGCGCGGTGAGCGTGGGCTTCGGCTACCAGACCGAAGTCGCGAACGTCGTGGTTCGCGCGGGGATCTACCGGCCCAGTTTCGTTGTCAGTGAAACCTATCTGGGCCAGGCCCTCAGTTCCGAAAAGACCAGCGACATCGCCGGCGGCCAGCCGCTCAATTTCAGCTGGACCGCCAGCGCGACGGCATACAACGGGAATATCGTGTCGATGCAGCACGGCTGGGATATCGTGGATGTCAACGATCCCAACGACCCGGGCTGGGCGGTTCCGCCCGGCCTCAGCGAGCAGAACCGGCGGGCGAACGAGCGTTCGTTCAACGAGGGTCTTCACACCTTCGTGCTGCGTATCGTGGATGATTCGAACATCGTGCGCACGATGACCTGGACGCTCCGCGTGATTCCGTTCGTCGACCGCGATTTCCAGTTGCCGCTGCTGGTTCTCGATCAGCTGTTCGACAAGAATTCGAACGCCTGGCCGAGTCGCGACAACCGGCCCTTGAACGACCAGGTCTATCGCAACGCGTACTGGCACTTCCTGGCCGAGGGTGCGGGCGGTGTGGCCGATCTCAACTGGACGCGCGACTGGAAGGACCATTCCCAGAGCGTGGTCTACGAGGACCTTGTCGGTTACAAGGCCGTGCTGTGCTACGCGCGCAGCTCGCAGGACCAGACCATGTTCAGCAAGTTCCGCCCCCTCGGTACCATTGAGCAGTTCGTGTGGCTGACGCCTTATCAGCAGCAGGGCGGCAACTTCATGCTGGTGGGCGCTTCCAGCATGGAGTCGTTCATCCAGTCCCGCAGTGACTACATGACGCCGATGGTTTTCGACACGCGCGAGGATCCGAACTACAGCATCTTCGGTGAGTCGTTCGTGGCGAGCTTCGGCACGTTGACGCTGCCCGACGGTACGATCGTGCAGCGCGGACCGCGCATGTACCCGTTCGCGACCGCGGGCATCGCTGCCCTGGATTGGACTTCGTCGTCGACGAAGCACGTCTACGGTCGCCGGGCCTTCATCAGCTCCGACCGGAATCGGCTTTGCTCCGGCTTGAAGGGCCTGGTGCTGACGCCGGAGTTCAAATCGACCCACCTCATCGGGCCGGGCGTCATTCCCGACACGATGTACACCAATCCGGAAATCGACTGGCGGGATCCGGCGGCCGCTGCCGTGGACACCCTGAATCTGCTCGACCAGGCGGCGTTCTCGTACGACACGGACGAGTTCGTCGACGCCAACATCACGACGCGCACGACGCCGATCGCTCCGCAGAAGTGCGACGACGAGACGTACTCCGACGCGAACGTCCCGAATGGCCTGTGCATCGAACCGATGTTCACCGGTATCGCCCGGATGGACTGGATGCGCGAGCGGCAGTGGGCCCGCGGACGCACCGACTGGCCGCAGAGCCGGTACGAGGACGAAGTACTCGATGTCGGATGCGGTCCCGTGGCGCTGACGGAGTTCATCGAAGGTCGTCCCCGGACGAGTGCGCGGACGAACGGCAAGGTCTTCGGGTACTTGTCCTACAAGATGGTCCCGCGCAAGCAGTTCCAGGTCGCGGACGTGTATTGGGGCTTCGATCCGTACCGCTTTGACCCGGACGGCACCAAAAAGGCGATTCGCTGGGTGTTGCAGTACTTCGGCCTCCAGGTCAATCAGTAGGGCCAGGTCCATCAGTAGGGCCAGGTCAATCAGTAGCGGGAGGGGCGGGCCAGATGCGGCCCGCCCGCCCCTGAAAGGCGGATCCGATGAGCTTCGGCAGGGATAAGATGCGGCGCTGGCTCGGCGTGGCTGTGGTGGCGGCAGGTATGGCCGTATCTTCTTCAGTGCCGGCGCAGACGCCGCCGGCGGCCTGTGGCGCGGATTCTCTCTACCTGTATTCGCCGGAGTCGATCGGGATGACGCTGACCACCACCGGTCGGCCGGGTCTGGAACTCAGCTGGCCGGATCTGGATCCGGCGCAGGTCACCTGTTTCTCGCTGACCGACACGGCCGGGCTCGGCTTTCCGGTGACGGTGTCCGGCGGATTCGGCGACAGGGTGGACCGACAGTTGCTGTTCACGGCGACCTCGGGCGGCGGCGTCGGCGCCGTGCAATCCCAGAACCTGCTGGTCAACTGGGTCTCCGAAGGGTCCAGCGCGTACGGGCGGCTGGCCGGGGTCTTCAACCTTTCGAACAACGGCGGGTTCTGGAACTGGGACGGTTCGGCCGGCACTTGGCAGCAGGCGAACGGCGGTCTGCCCCTGACCTGGCGGCAGGTTAATACAGTCGCTCTGGCGCGGGGCGCCGGCGGCCTTCTGTTGGCCGGCCTGACCCGCGGCTCGGCGCTGCAGGCGGACCCCACGGGACTCTTCCGCTACGAGAACGGCGTCTGGGTGCCGCTGGCGGCGAACATTTTCGACCGCAGCAACCTGATCACCGAAATCGCCATTTCGCCGTCGAACAACAACCGCTTCGCGGTCGGCACCGCCACGCGCGGGCTGTATGTGACCGCAGACGGGGGGCAGACGTTCACGCAGTGGACATCCGCTCTGGATCCGGGATCCGCTGTCCAGAGCAGCTACCGGGTTTCGGCGCTGGAATGGACTTCAACGCGGCTGGTGGCCGCTCTTTCGCAGTTCGGCGTGTTCGTCTCGACGAATGACGGCTCGGACTTTGCGGTTTCTTCGTTCCGGGTTCCGTTCAATCTGGATGAGGAGAATTCCACCCCGACGATTCCGACCGTGGAAGACCTGGCTTCGGATCCGGCGAATCCGGATCGACTGGTGGCGGCCCTGCGGTCGCATGGCTGCTACGAGTCGACGGACGGTGGAATGACCTGGAGGGATCTGTACGGCAACCTGAATGTTCCCGATCCGGAGATCCCCGGCTTCTGGCTTCGTAACGCGATGAGCGTGGCCATCGTCAGCGGGTCGCCTTCGACGTTGATCCTGGGCCTGCTCCAGGATGGACTGTACCGTTCGACCGACGGCGGCTTGATCTGGAACAAGGTGGCCCTGGAGCCCGGAGTGCAGCCGGAACAGTCGGTCGGACTGCAGGAGTTCGCCATCGTCAACGTCCCGGGGCAGAATGGCTCAGTGGCCGTGTTCGAGGACGGGCATGGGCTGTTGCGCAGCGATGACGGCGGTGCGTCCTGGGTTTACGCGTCGACGCAGCCGATCATCCAGCGCAGCGTGCACATGTTGCCGGGTGACGGCGTCGGTGATCTACTCCTTGGTACCTGGGGCGGCGGCGTCTACCAGCCGGGTGGCGTGATGTCGTTGTACGAGACCTATACCACCGACACGACGCCGGTCAGCCTGCGCAGCCTGGATCTGGGACTGGAGATCGCGTTTGGTTCGGGCACTGTTCTCAATGGCGATGTCTTCCGGGTGGTGGGGCAGACGTTCCAGGGCTGGGCGGTCTGGCGTTCATTGGCGGCCGACCCCGACAACATGACGCTCGTGGGGCTCTATGACCGCGTCAATCCCGAGGATTGCATCGTGGGCTACTGCGGCAACGAGAGCTACGAGGTGGTGCCTCGCTGCTTCGCGGCCAAGCGCGCGGCGTGTTTCGATTTCAGCACGCCCGATACGATCCGCTTCTTCGACGACGAGATCTACAACGGGTTCGGCTACAACTACGCCGTGAGCAGCTTCGACTACGGGAACACGGCGATCAACACGCCGGAGAACAATTCCTCGTCGTTGCTGTTCTCGCCCCGCTGGCTCGGCGACGCGACGTCGCCGTTCCCGGGACCGGGTAATCGCAGCTTCATCACCATCAACGAGTCCGAAGCGGCGCCGACCGGTGGCGACGAGATCTACGCCTATCCGAATCCCGTGCGCCGGGGCGCCGGATTCCCGGGCGAGGAAGGCGAACGTGTCGCGTTCACGAACCTTCCCGAGGGATCACGGGTGCGGGTGTTCACGACCGCCGGCGACGACGTGAACGACCTGGGACCGGAGAACCAGGTCGGCGGTCAGATCTACTGGGCCACGGACAACCATGACGGAGAACCGGTGGCGCCCGGCGTCTACCTCTACAAGGTCGACATGCCCCAGCGCGAATCCTATTGGGGCCGGGTCGTCGTTATCCGCTGATTGCGTTTTCTGCTGAAGGCGGCGGGGGTGAGCCGGGGCGGCCCCCGCCTGCCATGGATCGGTCCCCGGCACCACCGTGATGCGCGCCCGCCCGGCCCTAAATGGTCCCGGTGCGGCGATCCCGCTCCTGCCGCGGTGCCCACACGACAGCGTTCCTTCTGGAGAAGAACATGAGCAGCAAGAGGGTCTATTTTTTCGGTGACGGCCAGGCTGACGGCAACGCCAGCATGAAGAACCTCCTGGGCGGCAAGGGCGCCAACCTGGCCGAGATGGTCAATCTGGGCGTGCCGGTGCCGCCGGGTTTCACGGTGACCACGGAACAGTGCATCGCCTACCAGCAGACCCGCGAGCTCTCGCCGGGGCTGAAGACCGACGTGAAGGACGCCATCGCGCGGGTCGAGAAGGTGATGGACCGGCGCTTCGCCGATCCGTCCCACCCGCTGCTGTTCTCGGTCCGCTCCGGCGCGCGCGTGTCGATGCCCGGCATGATGGATACGGTGCTGAACCTGGGCCTCAACGACGAGACGGTCGAGGGTCTGGCGGCCCACAGCGGCGAGCCCCGTTTCGCCTATGACAGCTACCGGCGCCTGCTGCAGATGTACGGCGACGTGGTGATGGGCGTGGACAGCGAGCATTTCGAGCACGCGATCGATGCGCTGAAGGCCAGCCGCGGCGTCCAGTTGGACACCGAACTGAGCGTGGACGATCTGCGGACCCTGATCGTCTCTTTCAAGGCGCTGATCGCGAAGCACGCGGGCAAGCCGTTCCCGACCGACCCGTACGAGCAGCTGTGGGGCGGCATCCTGGCCGTCTTCGAGAGCTGGAATGCCAACCGCGCGATCGAGTACCGTCGCATCCACGCCATTCCCGGCGATTGGGGCACGGCGGTCAACGTGCAGGCGATGGTGTTCGGGAACCTGGGCGAATCGTCGGCTACGGGCGTGGCGTTCACGCGCGATCCGTCGACCGGCCGGAAGATCTTCTACGGCGAGTTCCTGGTCAATGCGCAGGGCGAGGACGTGGTGGCCGGTACGCGTACGCCGCAGCAGATCAACGTCGCCGGTCGAGAGAGTCTGCCCCAGGGCAACGAAGCGCGCGATCTGCCGACGCTCGAGGAACTGATGCCCGAAGCGTATGCGCAGCTGGATGCGATCCGCACGCGCCTCGAGACCCACTACAAGAACATGCAGGACATCGAATTCACGATCCAGGACGGGCGCCTGTGGATGCTGCAGACGCGCAACGGCAAGCGCACCGGCGTGGCGGCCATCCGAGTCGCCGCGGAGATGCATGCCGAGGGCCTGGTCACCACGGACGAGGCGCTGCTGCTGGTCGACCCCGAGCACCTGGACCAGATGCTGCACGACCAGATCGATCCGTCGGCGAAGTTGATCGTGCTGGGCACGGGGCTGCCGGCCTCGCCGGGCGCGGCGCAGGGCCAGGTCGTGTTCACGGCCGAGGACGCCGTGGCCCGCGCGGCCGCCGGCACCAAGGTGCTTCTGGTTCGCAAGGAGACCAGCCCCGAGGACATCGCCGGCATGAACGTCGCCGAGGGCATCCTGACGGCGCGCGGCGGCATGACCAGCCACGCGGCGGTGGTGGCGCGCGGCATGGGCAAGCCCTGCGTCGCCGGCTGCGGCGCGCTGACGGTCGACTCGGCGAAGGGCGAGATGACGATCGCCGGCAAGGCCTACCACGAAGGCGACTGGATCACCATCAACGGCACGACCGGCGCGGTCATCGAGGGCCAGCCCGCCCTGGTGCCGCCGCACATGGACGATCCCAACCTGAAGACGATCATGGATTGGGCCGACGCCACCCGGCGCCTGAAGGTGCGCACGAACGCGGACACGCCGCACGACGCTCGGCAGGCGCGCGAGTTCGGCGCCCAGGGCATCGGCCTGTGCCGCACCGAGCACATGTTCTTCGGCGAGGACCGCATCATGAAGATGCGCGAGATGATCCTGGCCGACAACGTGGAAGCCCGCCGCGCCGCGCTGGTCAAGATCAAGCCCATGCAGCAGGAGGATTTCGAAGGCATCTTCCGCGCGATGGACGGTCTGCCGGTCACCATCCGGCTCCTCGACCCGCCGCTGCACGAGTTCCTGCCGCAGGCCGAAGAGGACATGAAGTTCCTGGCCAAGTCGACGGGCGTGACCCTCGAGGCGATCCGGCGCAAGACCGACAGCCTGCACGAGATGAACCCGATGCTGGGCCACCGCGGCTGCCGTCTGGGCGTCACCTTCCCCGAGATCTACGAGATGCAGGTCGAGGCGATCATCGCCGCCGCCGCCGCCGTGAAGAAGGCGGGCGTGGATGTGCGGCCCGAGATCATGATCCCGCTGGTGGGCACGCGGCGTGAACTTTCCGATCTGCGCACGATGACCGTTCGCGTGGCCGACGCGGTTCTGGCCGCCGCCGGCGTGACGGTGCCGTATCTGGTGGGCACGATGATCGAGGTTCCGCGCGCGGCCCTCATGGCGCACGAACTGGCGGAAGTCGCCGACTTCTTCAGCTTCGGCACCAACGATCTGACGCAGATGACGTTCGGCTACAGCCGCGACGACGCCGGCGTCTTTCTGCCGGAATACGTCAGGCAGGGCATCCTGCCCAGCGATCCGTTCCAGCAACTGGACCAGAGCGGCGTCGGTCAGCTCGTGGAGATGGCGGCGATCAAGGGCCGTGCCGCCAATCCTAAACTGCACCTGGGCATCTGCGGCGAGCACGGCGGCGATCCCAGCTCGGTGGCGTTCTGCCACAAGGTGGGCCTGGACTATGTGAGCTGTTCTCCCTTCCGCGTGCCCATCGCCCGGCTTGCCGCGGCGCAGGTCGTGGTCCGGGAAAAGAGCCGGTAGACGGAGAACCTGAACGTGGCCATCCAATGGTCCGTACCGGTCTGGATGTGGCCCCTGCTGCTGGTCGTAGCGGCAGGGGCCGTCGTTTGGACCGTGGCGATCTACGGTCGGACCCGACCGCAGCCGTCGGCGCGCTTGCGCCGGCTGTTGATCGCGCTGCGTTCAACGGCGCTGGCGCTGCTGGTGCTGGCGGTGGCCGGACCGGTGGTCTCCTGTCTGCAACCCCGCGAAGTTCCCGCCGAACTGGTTTTCGTGCTCGAGGACTCCGCCAGCATGGCCCTGAGCGACGGTGAGCCCGGCTCCGCCGCCGTCACGCGCTGGCAACAGGCCATGTCTGCCGCCGCGGCGGTGGACTCGGCGTTCGCCGTGCGCGAGCCCGGAGTTCGCCGCCTGTTCCTGCGGGGCAATGGCCTGCAGCCGCTGCGGGAATTCCGACCGGATGATGCCGTCGTACCGGCGCCGGACCGGCACGGCACCTCGCTGACGCAACTGGCGAGGCGGGTGCGCGACCGCCTGGCCGGAAGGCCTGTGCGTGCGGTCGTGCTCCTGAGCGACGGTGCCGAGACCACCCATGGCGAAGGCGAGGAAGCGCTGGCCAATGCGGCGGCTGCCCTGCCCTTGCAGGTGGTCGGCGTCGGACCGCTGACCGGACCGCCGGATCGCGCTGTCCTGGACGTCCGCTTCCCGCCGGTTGTCTACGCCGGCGACGAGGTGGTGGTGGACCTGGCCGTGGAGCAGACCTCGCTGGCCGCCGTCGCGACGGCGCCGCTGATCGTGACCCTCCACGACGAACAGGGTCTGGTCGCGGCCGACACACTCTCGGCTACGGCGGCCGCAGCCGCCGTGGTGCCGGTACAGTTGACGTTTCGTCCGCGCGGCGAAGGCCTGCAGGCCCTGAGGTTGGAGGTCTCTTCGCTTGTCCCCGAGCGTTACCAGGCGAACAACCGGGCGACGCTCGCGGTGGACGTTCGCCGCGACCGCGCCCGCGTTCTGGTCCTCGCCGCGACGCCGGGCTGGGACGTGCGGTTTCTGGCACAGGCCGCCGCCGGCGAGCGTCGGCTGGCCTTGTCGGTCGTGCATCCCACCGCGCGGGGTCTGGTTCTTGCCGACAGTCTGACACCGTGGCAACCGCCGACCACGGCCGCCGGCTGGGGAACCTGGGACGCCGTTGTCCTGACCGGCTGGCTGGGTGCGGAGGCGGGTCTGGACTGGGCCGCGCTGGCGGCCGCGGTGGACGGCGGCCTCGGCCTGCTGGTGCTGCCCTCGGCCACGGCTTCGCCGGTTGGCGCACCGTCCGGCGCGGCGCCGCCCGCACAGCTGGCGGCCCTGCTGCCGGTGGAGACAGCGCCGTGGCGCTGGGAGGCCGGGCCGCGCTTTGCCACGATCGCGGCCGCCGGGGCCGGCCATCCGGTGTTCGACGGCGTGGCCGACCCGCGGGGCGGTCCGGGACTGGGTGTGCTGCCGCCGTGGCAGCAGACGGCGCGGGTGCTGCCGCGTGTCGGCGCGACCGTACTGCTGGAGGCGGCCGCCGGCACCGTCGCCGGTGCTCCGGCTCTGCCGGCTCTGGTCGTGGCGGGACGCGGCCAGGGGCGCGTCGCCTGGTTTGGCGTGAGGCACGTGTGGGAATGGGCCTTCTGGGAACTTCCGGGCGGCATGGCGGCGGGCGATGGCCAGCCGGCGCGGCGGGTGCTGCGCAATCTGCTGGTCTGGCTGGCGGGTGGCGCCGAGCAGGCGGGTCTGGATTTCGCGGCGCGTCCGGGCATCTACCAGGAAGGCCAGCCGATCCGGCTGGGGGCGCGGTGGCGCGACATGCGCGGCGAACCGGTGGCTGATCGTGGACCGACGCTGACGCTGCGGGCTTCGGGCGCCGCCGGCGATTCGGGAGCGGTCCGCACCTTCACGCTGGCGCCGTTGCCGGACCGGCCCGGGTTCAGCGAGGTTGAACTGCCGCCTCTGGAGCCGGGGCGCTATACGGTGCAGCTGAGCGCGGCCGGTGAACCGGTCGGGTCCGGTCCGCGGGCCGACCTCGTCGTGACCGACACGTCGATCGAACGCACGCAGGTGCGGCAGGACCGTCGCCGCCTCGAACAACTGGCGTCGCGGGCTGCCGGAACATACAGCGATCTTGGCGATGCCGACTCGATCGCCTCGCTGACGGAACGTCTGCTGGCCCTGGATTGGCAGGGTGCCGAAGACCGCCAGCGTCGCCGCTTCGATCTCTGGTCGGGGTGGCCGTTCCTGACTCTGGTTGTCGTCCTGCTCGGTGGCGAATGGTTCCTGCGCCGCCGCCATGGTCTCTTGTAGGATCTGAACCGACTTCCTCCCGGAAAGCCGGTCCCTCATGCCTCGGTCCCTTTCGGGTCCGCGCGCGCACGTCTGGTTGTCATTGTCGGCTTTTGTGTGCGCTGCCGGGGCGGCATCCGCCGACCTGGTGATCAACGAATTCCTGCCTGACCCGTCCGGCAGCGATGGCGGTCACGAGTTCGTCGAACTCCTGAACGTCGGCGGCCGCAGTGTGGATCTGGCGGGCTGGCAACTGCAGTTCGCCAACGGCGCCGAAGGCGCGGTGTGGCAGACGCGCTGGACCGGCCAGGCCGGCCAATCCGTTTCCCCGGGCGAACGCTTCCTGATCGTCGACCGCAACTGGTTGGGCCTCGTACCCGGTGACGCCGAAGTGGCGCTGTCGCTGCAGAATGGTCCGGACGCCCTCCGGTTGACGCATGATGGCCGGCCCGTCGATCTGGTCGGCTACGGCGCGTTGACCGACACGCTGCTGATGGAAACCGCGCCCGCCCCGATCGGCGTGGGACTTTCCACCGCGCGGCGGCCGGACGGGCAGGACACCGGCGACAATGCCGCCGATTTCGTGACGGCGACTCCGACGCCGGGCGAACCCAATTTCGCGCTCCGCCTGTTGGTCGCCGTGGAAACCTCGGTCGAGCCGCCCAGCCTCGAACGCGCCGGCCAGGCCGTGTCCGTCGGCGTCAGGCTGCGCAACGAAGGCCTCGAAACTCTGGCAACCGCGCGTCTGCGACTGACTATCGACGCCGACGCCGTCGAAGCGATCCTGGACGCCATGCCGCCGGGAGACGAGCGGCGCGTGGATTGGACGTTGCGACCGACCCGGGCCGGGCGATGGCCGCTGGTGCTCGTGCACGTTCCGCCCTACGGTGCCGATACGCTGCGGGTCGATCTCGGTACGCTTCAGGTCGGTCCTGCAGAACTTGTGCTGCACGAGGTGTCGGCCGCGCCGCGCGCCGGACAGGGGGAATGGCTGGAACTGGCCGCCGGCGGGCCCGGCGCCGTCAATCTGGCCGATTACCGCGTGCGCGACGAGGACGGCGGCTGGGTGGTGCTGCCGGAACTCGTGCTGCTGCCGGGTGAGCTGGCGGTCGTGGCGCAGGATTCGCAGGCGCTGCGGCTCTGGCTTGACGCCAACGCGGATGGGCCGGCGACGGCCCGCGGTTGTGGCGTGGCCGTTCGGCGCCTGGCCCCGTGGCCGTCCCTGAACAACACGGCGCCCGAGAGCCGCACCTGGGCCGACCGCGTGCTGCTGGCCGACAGCACCGGTGCGGTCATCGACCAGGTGACGCTCGATGAGGGCGAACTCGACGACGCCAAGGGCCGTTCCCTGGAACGCCGCGCCATCCTGCCGCCGTTCGGCGGCGCGGGCAACTGGGCCGTGTCGCTGGCGGCCGCGGGCGCCACGCCGGGATGCGTGAACAGTGTGGCCGGACCGGCCGTCGATACCGGCGTCGGGGTGCCGCTGGACGCCGTGCCCGCCGTGGCCGACCGACAGGCGGGTGACGCCGCCATCCACCTCAGCTTCACGGTGCCGGCGGCGGCCGACGGCTGGGACCTTGCACTCTACGACCTCGACGGTCGCCGTGTTCGGGATCTGGGTGGCGATCGTCTGGGGGCCGGGCCGCGGCGGATCTTCTGGGACCTGCGCGACGACGCCGGCGACGCGGTCGCGGCCGGAGGGTACGTGGCCTCGCTGCGTCTGATCGTCGGGGGAGCGGATGCCTCGGCGCCCGCGCGGCTGTTGCTGGTGGTGCGCTGATGCGCCGTACCCGGCATGGACGATCGCGACGCCTGGATCGCCGGATCGGCTTCTCCGCGCTGGTGGGTCTGCTGGCGACGCAGGCACCGCTTCCGGCGTCCGCCGAAGGTCTGCGGCGCCTCGATGCGGCCTGGGTCCTGCCCGCGTATTTGACGGCGTTGGCTTTGGATCGAGCGGCCGCTGATTCGGCGCGGGGCGTCTGGGTGCGCGCCGGCCAGACGCGCCTGTTCGGGCTTGCGGAGCTGCCGGTTCGGCACCTGGCCGCCGGAATGGGGGGATCCCGGCGATCCTGGGCCCTGGAAGGCGGATGGGAAACGACCGGAGCGGGCGTTCTTCGCGACGACCGACTGCGGGCCCGGATGGTCATGGGCCGCCGCTGGCGGCTCGGGGTTGACTGCCGCTGGCGCCGTCTGCAACCGGGGCCCGGACCGCGGCTGGGCGAACAGGCCTGGGATCTGATTCTGGGCTTCGGCGCCGCGGCTGGTCCTCTCGGTCAGGTCGATCTGTGCCTCCACTGGCCGTTGTTGCGCTCAGGCGACCCGGCCCTGGCACCGGAGCCGCAGACGCGGCTGCGTCTGGCCGCGGCGGCCCGGGGGCGGGCTGTCTCCCTGACGGTCGACACGGCCGCGGACGGACGGCCCACCGGCGGCTGGGAAGCCCTGTGCGGGCTCGGGCACGGTTTCGGGTTGTCCTGGCGGGCCGATCTGGCGAGCGGAGCCATGGGCTCCGGGCTGCTGTGGCAGCGGGGTGCGGTGCGCCTGCGCACGAGCCATCTGGCGCACCCCGACCTCGGCCTGACGCACCGGTTCGAAGTGGCGCTCGGGGCACCGGCGGTGTCGCCGTGGTAGCGACGCGTGCCATCGGCAGCCATCGGAACCGGGGATCGATCCGCGTCGCCACCGGCCGTGCGTGGTTCGTCCTGCCGCTGGCCCTGGCTGCCGCGATGGCGGAGGCCACGGAAGCCCCGCCGCCCTCGCCATTGTCGGTCGCTCCGGCCGATTCCATGGCCGGCGAGGAACTGCCGCCCGAACTGGTGGAAGTTATCGCGGAACTGGATGCGCTCGACCAGCCCTTGCCGCAGCGGGACCTGTTGCCGGAATCTGCTCCCGCCGGCGGCGGGAGCGGCTGGGGCACCGGACGACTGCGCTGGCGCACTGCGGCGCTGGCCGGAGGCCTGCGGCAGGATGGGCGCTTCGAACTGGCCGGCGACCGGATCGCCGGGCGGGCGGCGCTGAGGTTGCGCCCGGACGCCGCCGTGGACGCTGCCGGTGGCGGGCATCTGCGGCTGGGCGCTTGGAAGGCCTGGGCGGGGCACCTGACGCTGCGGCACGGTTTCGGGCTGGTGGCGGCCGATCCGGCGCGCCGCGTGTCCCTGGCGGCCGACCAGGGGCTCGGGGGCGTCTCCGGGGGGCTGGCCGTGCGGACAGCTGCAGGCGAGGCGGCCCAGGGCTTTCAGGCCGGCCTCGAGACCATCGGCGGCCGGTGGCGCCTGGCGTCCCTGTGGCGATCGTCAGCGGACGGGGCGGGAGCGGTCTCCGTGCGGGTGGGCCGGAGCGGAGACGCGGGAGAGTGGGCGGTCTTCGTCCAGCGCGATACGACAGGGATCGCTTCGAGTTGGAGCGGCCGCCTGGTCCGTCCTTCGCTGGCCGTCCAGTGGGAACTGGCCGGACGGCGGACCGGAGCCGCAACCCCGAACCTGGCCGCTGTGGCCGGCGTGTCGTGGCTGGCGGCGCCGGGGCTGCGGCTGGAGTTGCAGTCGGGTGTCAGCGGCGGTCCCTGGCCCGATCCGGCGGCCGTGCTGCCGACCGGCGCCCGCAGCGGCTGGGCGTTCCGGCTGGGCTGGCGCGACCGGGGGCAGGGGGCGCTGGAGCTGTTGCTCCAGGGTGCGCGGCTCTGGCCCGACTCATCGCTGCCGCGCCGCCGCACGCAGCAGGTGGTCGAGGTCGCCTGGGAACGCCGCGCCGGGCCCGGACTGACGCTCGCCCTGCGCGCCCGCCGCACGGCCCGCGCCGAAACGGCGTGGTCCGAGCGCAGCCCGTGGCTGCCCGGCGAGGTGATGCCCGCGGCCACCCGCACCGTTTTCACCGCCGTGCTGGAATGGGACGGGAAGCCGGCCCGTCTGGCCGGGCAATGGCGGTCCTTTTCACTGGGTACCGACTCCGGCGGCGGGACCCGCCAGCTCATCTCGTTCGCCGCCAGGCGGAGCCTGTCGCACCGCTGGACAGGCTGGGCCGAGGCGGCCACGGCCTGGGGCGAGCCGGTCGACCTGGTGCGCGGGATGACCCCGCTGCCGGGTGTCGTCGTCGCCAGGCATTGGGGCCGCTGGCAATCCGAAGTCATGGCCGGCCTGGCCGGTGCCTGGGGGCCCGTTTCGATAAGGCTGGCGTTGGCCCGCCGTTTGCCCGAGCCGGGCACGTCCGGTTCCCCGGAGCCGGAAGTTCCGGCGCTGGAGGGCTGGTTCGAGGCGTCGGCTTCCTGGTGAGGCGCCCTCGTGCCCCGTCGCGGCGCGGCGTCGCCCGAGTCCGGAAACGGCATCGGGCACGGCAGGGGTAAACCCGCTGGGCAATCTGCCGAAAACCAGCTGACCGGGTTCCGGTCCGGCCGTGTCGGCCTCGCCCACCAATGAAGGATGCCCGCTGTGCTGATGCAGGCCCCCGCATGTTCCCTGCTGCAGCCGAATTTCGGCGACGATCTGGCCTCTCCCTCGGACGAGGTGCTCGAAGAACTGAGCGCCCTGGTCCAGGGGACGGATGATCCGTTCGAATGGACGGGGGCGCTCGACGCGCTGTTGTCCGCCGACGGTTCAGCGGACAGGCTGGCCGAGCGTCTGGGTGCGCTGCAGATGCTCGCGGCCGTGGGCGGCGCCATCGGCGCGCGGCTGCTGGCTGCCTTCTGGACGCAGCCGGATCATGCCGGGCTGGCGCGCTGTCTGGCGACCGATCCGGCGCTGGAGCCTCTGGCCGCGCTGGTCGCCGCCCGCGAGACGGGCGCGCTGGACCTGCCACCGCTGGCCGGCGGCACGCGGCGACTGGTCTCGCTCGCAGACCAGCTCTGTCAGGCGGGTCTGCGGACCAACGGTTTCGATCTGGTGACGGCCGCGACGCTGGTGCAGGCGAACCACGGCAACGGCCAGGTGGCCCTGCCGGTCGACCGGGAGCTGGCGATCGTCCTGGCGGGCCTGTTGAGCGAGCCCCGGCCCTTCCGTGGCGGCTTCGCGGGCAACCTGGACGGCATCGAACTGATTCCCGGTCTGGTGCTGATCGACCTGGAGGATGGCGAGCAGTTCTTCCCGCACGGCTTTCCCGTCCTGATCGACGGCGGCCGGGCCGCCCTGGGCGGCGAACTGCCTTCGACGGCGGCGGCCGACACCGCCGTCGAGCCGGATGCGGACGCCCAAGCCATGGATCGCGTGCGCCTGCGAAAACTGGTGCTCGACAACATCATGTCCACCAGCGTCCTGCTGGAGTTCCTGCGCGACGCGAAGGTCACTTCGATTCCCGGCCTGGTGGCCGAGGTGGTCGTCCGGACGCGCAATCCCCAGGTCATCGAGACCGTCATCATCAACCGCTCCCTGCACACCGGCTTCGCCAACAAGGGGGTGCCGCTGGCCATCCTGCGCAGCCCCGTCAATGTCTCGATCAAATCGCTGCGCAAGTTCATGCACGTGAAATACGTGTCGAAGGTCGATCTCAAGCGCCTGGCCAATGACCGCACCGGCACCCGCCGCGAAGTTGCGCAGGAGATCACGAAATACCTGGAATCGCTCACCTGAGCCCAGGTCCGATGCTTCCGGCGGACTCCGCCGCGGCCGCCGGTTGCACTGCTGTTGACTTGCCCGCGCGCCGACTCTAGGTTAGCCCTTGTAACATGTTGAAAGGCCGCCGCCCGGCACTTCGCACGGAGTGTCCCGGTGGTCGTTTCGCCGGTTTGGCCGCGGCTCCGGCCGTTTACGGCCGACGTGGAAAGTGGAACATGCTCGCCAAACGCATGAGCCGGCTCGGCACCGAATCGGCTTTCGAGGTCCTGGCGCGGGCCCGGGCCCTGGAGGCCCAGGGGCGCGACATCGTGCACCTCGAGATCGGTGAGCCCGATTTCGACACGCCGGCCAACATCGTCGACAAGGCGGTCGAGGCGCTGCGCGCCGGCTACACCCATTACGGACCGGCGGCGGGCTTGCCGGACGTGCGGCGGGTGATCGCGGATTTCGTGTCCCGCGATCGCGGGCTTGCCGCGGGCCCGGACAACGTCGTGGTCGTGCCGGGCGGCAAGCCCATGATCACCTACCCGCTGACGGCGCTGGTCGATCGCGGGGACGAGGTCATCTACCCGAACCCGGGTTTCCCCATCTACGAGTCGGTCATCAACTTCCTCGGCGGCGTGGCGGTGCCTTTGCCCCTGCGCGAAGAGCACGACTTCGGGTTCGACGTGGACGACCTGCGCAGGCTGATCAGCCCGCGCACGAAAGTGCTGATCCTCAACTCGCCGCACAACCCGACCGGGGGCGTGCTGGACCGCGCGCTGCTCGACGCGATCGCCGCGCTGGCCGTCGAACACGACTTCTGGGTGCTCAGCGACGAGATCTACAGCCGGATCATCTACGAAGGCCGGCACGAATCGATCGCCACGCGGCCGGGCATGGCCGAGCGGACGATCCTCCTGGACGGGCATTCGAAAACTTATGCCATGACCGGCTGGCGTTTCGGCTACGGCGTCATGCCGGTCGAACTGGCGCTGGCCGTGGCGCGGCTGCAGACCAACTGCACCAGTTGTACGGCGACGTTCACGCAGATCGCCGCGGCCGAGGCGCTGACCGGTCCCCAGGACGCAGTCACGGCGATGGTGGCCGAATTCAGGGCGCGGCGCGACCTGGTGGTCGACGGCCTGAACGCGATCGACGGCATCACCTGCCGGCGTCCGCACGGCGCCTTCTACGCGTTCCCAAACGTGTCGTCGCTGGGCCTTCCCAGCCGGGAAATAGAGGCGCGCCTGCTGGACGAGCATGGCGTCGCCACGCTGTCGGGCACATCCTTCGGCAAGTACGGCGAAGGCTATCTGCGCTTCAGCTATGCGAACAACCAGGCGAACCTGCGCAAGGCCCTCGAGCGCTTCGCCGATTTCGTGGCAGGAGTGCGGCATGTCAGCTAAGCGCCGGATCGTGATCGCCTTCGGCGGCAACGCCATCATTCCCGTGGGCCAGGAAGGCACCTGGGAACAGCAGTCGGCGATCACCCGCCAGACGATGGATCTGGTCGCGCAACTTGCGGTCGACGGCCACCAGATCGTCATGACCCACGGCAACGGTCCGGTCGTCGGCAACATCGTGCTGCGCTGCGACGCCGGCATGTCGGTGCACGGCATTCCGCCCATGCCGATGTTCGTCTGCGGCGCCGACAGCCAGGGTGGCCTGGGATTCATGCTGCAGCAGGCGCTGCAGAACGCGTTGCGACGGCGCGGCATCAACCAGCCGGTCGCGTCGGTGGTCACGCAGGTGCGTGTCGACGCCGACGACCCTGCCATGTCGCGTCCGACCAAGCCCATCGGACCGTTCTACACCGAAGCCGAGGCCGAGCGCCTGCGCCTGGAGAACGGCTGGGCGATGGTGAAGGACGCCGGGCGCGGCTGGCGGCGCGTGGTGGCGAGCCCGCAGCCGGTCGAAGTCATCGAGTGGGAGGCCATCCGCACGCTGGTCGCCGGCGGCGTGCTGACCATCGCCGTCGGCGGCGGCGGCGTGCCGGTGATCAGGCGGCCGGACGGCGACCTCGAAGGGGTCGATGCCGTCATCGACAAGGACCGCGCCAGCGATCTGCTCGGCCGGCTGATCGAAGCCGACACGCTGGTGATCATCACGCAGGTGGCGAAGGTCTGCACGCGTTACGGCCAGCCCGATCAGGAAGAACTGGACGAACTGCCGGCGGCCAGGGCCGCGGCCATGCTGAAGGCCGGCGAGTTTCCCGCCGGCAGCATGGGACCGAAGATCGAGGCGGCCCTGTCGTTCCTGAACGGCGGCGGCCGCGAGGTGATCATCACCTCACCAGAAATGCTGCTCGAGGCCCTCGAGGGCCGCGGCGGCACGCGCATCGTACCCTGAGCGCCGCAAGGGCGACGCCAGCCACGGCCCGGCCCGTGTCAGGAGGCTCGACCATGCCCAGATCCGTACTGGTCATCGGCGGCGGCGGCCGTGAGCATGCCATCGTCCGTCAACTGGCCCGCTCGTCCCAGCGGCCGGTCGTGTACGCGGCGCCGGGCAATCCCGGCACGGCCGCGGACGCGCGGAACCTCGCGCTCGACCTGACCGACGCGCCGGCCGTCGTTCGCTTCTGCCAGAACGAGGGCATCGAACTGGTGATCATCGGTCCGGAAGACCCGTTGATCGACGGGCTGGCCGACCACCTGCGCCACGGCGGCATCAGCGTCTTCGGTCCCGGCGCCATGGGAGCGCGGCTGGAGGGCGACAAGGAGTTCGCCAAGGAAGTGCTGCAGTCGGCCGGCGTGCCGACGCCCCGCTACCACGCCTTCAGCACCAGCGAATCGGCTCTCGGCCATCTGGACACCATGGACCTGCCGGTGGTCGTCAAGGCCTGCGGCGCCGCCCAGGGAAAAGGCGTGGCCGTGTGCGCCACGCGCGACGAAGCCGAGGCCTTCATCCGCGAGTGTCTGGACGACCAGCGCTTCGGGCGTTCCGGGCTGAGGATCCTGCTCGAGGAATGCATCTTCGGGCCCGAGCTCTCTGTGCTCATCGTCACCGACGGACAGGACTACTGCCTGCTGGCGCCCAGCCGCGACCACAAGCGCATCGGCGAAGGCGACACCGGCCCGAACACCGGCGGCATGGGGGCCTTCGCGCCCGTGGAGCTGTCGGCGGCGACGCAGGCGGAGATCGATGCGCGCGTGGTGCTGCCGGTCCTGGCCGAGCTGCGCCGCCGCGACATCCCGTACCGCGGCGTGCTCTACGCCGGGATCATGCTGACGGCGAACGGTCCGCAGGTGCTGGAATTCAACTGCCGTTTCGGCGACCCCGAAACCCAGGTCGTGCTGCCGCTGCTGCGCGGCGATCTGCTGGATCTGTGCGCGGCGACGGCCGCCGGCGAACTCGGTTCCTATCTGCAGGAATTCCCGGTCGGCGAAGGCGATCCGGTCGACTGGACCGGCGCCGGCCTTTCGGAATGGCGCCGTCATTGCGTGGTCGTGGTCGGCGCGGCGGACGGCTATCCGGGCGCGTACCTGACCGGCCGGCCGATCGAAGTGCCGGCCGATCGCGATGACGCCTGGATCGTCCACGCCGGGACGCGCGAGACCGAAGGCGGACTCGTCACCGTCGGCGGGCGCGTGCTGGGAGCCGTGGGCCTGGCGCCGCGGCTGGAGTCGGCCCGCGAACTGGCGTACAGTCTGCTGGCCGCGACCCACTTCGAAGGATTGACCTACCGGCGGGACATCGCCCAGGGAAAGGACTGACATGACCGGGTTCAACGCTTCCGGAAACAAAGCGGCGCAGGTGCTGATCCTGCTGGGCAGCGAGAGCGATCTGCCCGTGATCGAGAAGATGCCGGCCCTGCTGGACCGGTTCGGCGTCACGCACGCGGTGGCGGTGGCCTCGGCCCATCGTCAACCCGAACGGCTGCGTGAGCTGGTGCTCGAAGCCGATCGCGGCGGAACCCAGGTGTTCGTCGCGGTGGCCGGCATGGCCGCCCATCTGCCGGGCGTCGTCGCTTCCCTGACCGGCCGGCCCGTGATCGGTGTTCCGGTCGCCAGCGGCCCGCTCGCGGGGGTGGACGCCCTGTTGTCCATCGTCCAGATGCCGCCGGGCGTGCCGGTGGCGACCGTGGCCATCGGCAG
>JAIFKS010000033.1 GCA_020049465.1 bacterium
GACATCCGCCTGGACCTGATGAAGCACTGCCGGCGCGCGGTGAAGAACCGGCAGCGGCTGCACGTGCACCATGCGGGGCGCGAGGTGCTCGCGCGCATCGTGCTGCTGGACGCGCAGGAACTGGGCGTCGAAACGCAGGGGACCAAAGGCGTGCGCACGGCCCTGGCGCAGCTCCACCTGGAGCAGGAACTGGTAGCCGCTCACGGCGACCGGCTGGTGCTGCGGTTCTATTCGCCGCTGGTCAGCCTGGCCGGCGCCGTGGTTCTGGACACCGCGCCCGACCTGCACAAGCGGTTCGATGAAGAGGTGCTGGCGCAGCTCGCGGTGCTGGAGACCGGCTCGCCGGAGGACCTGTTCCTCAAGAAGCTGTTCGACACGGGCACGGCCGGGCTGGCGCTGGAGGCGACGGCGGCCTGGGCGGACCACCCGCTTCTGCAAGCCGTCGGCGGCCGCGCCTACCACCGCGAGGTGCTGGCGGCGCTGGCCGGGGCCATCGGCGAGCAGGTCACTGAGCACGCGCGACGGTTTCCGCTGCGGCTGGGCGTGTCGAAGGAAGAGGTCCGGCGGCGCTGCGAATTCCAGGGCGGCGCGAACGAATGGAACGCCGTCTGCGCCGCGCTGGCGGCGCCCGGGGCGTGGGTCGTGGTCGGCGACCGCATCGCCGCCTCGCCCGAGGGGCCGAAACTGAACGTGCGTCTTCAGACGGCGGTCGACCTGGCCACCGACGAGCTCAAGGCGATGGGCCTGGAGTGGCCCGGACTGGACCACTGGGCGGCGCAGTCGCCCCTGTTCCTGCGGGCACAGGCCGACGCCGCGCTGCGCGACTGCAAGCCGGCCGAAGTCGCCCGCTGGCTCGTCGACCACGGACGGGCGGTGGCCGTGGGCGGCGACTACCTTGTCGCGACCGGAGCGCGGGCGAACCTGGTGGAACGCCTGCGCGCGCACTTTGCGCGCGAGCCGGAGCTGACCTTCAGTGGTTTCCGTGAGCTGAGCGGGCTGACCCGCAAGCTCGGGATCCCGATGCTCGAACACCTGGACCAGACGGGCGTGACCGCGCGTGACGGCGACCTGCGTCGTGCCGGCCCGGCCCTTGCGGATGGCAACCGATGAACGAACCCCAGAATCTGGATACGCGCCGCGTGGCGCCGCGCCCGGTCTGCGCGCCGCGGCGCGTGACGCGGCAGATCAACGTCGGCGGCCTGCCGATGGGCGGCGGCGCCCCCGTGCGCGTGCAGAGCATGACCACCACGCGCACCGGCGAGGTGCAGGCCACGCTGGAGCAGATCCGCGAACTGGCCACGGCCGGCGCGGAGTACGTGCGCGTGACGGTCAACGACCAGGCCGCGGCCGACGCCATGCCGCAGCTGGTGCGCGAGGCGAATCTGCCTCTGATCGCGGACATCCACTACGACCACACCATGGCGCTCGCCGCCCTCAAGGCGGGCGTGGCGAAGCTGCGGATCAACCCCGGCAACATCGGCTCGCGCGACCACGTGCGCGAGGTGGCCCGCGCGGCGCAGGACTGCGGCGTGCCCATCCGCATCGGGGTCAACCGCGGCAGCCTGCACCGCCGCTACGACGAACTGGTGAAGCGCGACCCCGCCGGCGCGCTGGTGCAGTGCGCGCAGGACGAGATCGAGGCGCTGGCCGCCTTCGGCTTCCACGACGTGGCGGTCAGCCTCAAGAGCAGCAACCCCGGCGAGGTGGTCGACGCCTGCCGGCGCTTCGCGGCACAGTCGGACGTGCCGCAGCACCTGGGCGTGACCGAAGCGGGCACGCTGCTGGCGGGCACCTCGCTGTCGGTGGCGGCCATGTCGGTGCTGCTGAGCGAGGGCATCGGCGACACGGTCCGCATCAGCCTGGCCGACGACCCGGTCTACGAGATCAAGGCCGCCTTCCACATGCTGCAGGCACTTGGCCTGCGCGAAGGCTACGCCCGTGTGGTAGCCTGTCCGACCTGCGGCCGGGTCGAGGTCGACGTGGTGGCCCTGGCCACCCGCGTGGAGGAACTGGCCCGCGACCTGCCGCCGGATCGGGTCATTTCCGTGATGGGGTGCATCGTGAACGGGCCGGGAGAGGCCAAAACGGCCGATCTGGGCATCGCGGCCGGCCGCACCAAGGTGGCGATCTACCGCAAGGGCGAGCTCCACCGCAACATCGACAAGGCTGATCTGGAGCAGGTCCTGATCGAGGAAATCGAGCGCCTGCGATGAGTTAGGGCTCCGAATTGGTTCAAGTCGGCGCCGCGCCGGCCGATCCCCGCCCCGAGAGGTCGTCCCAGCCGCCGCCGGCTGGCCCCGGGGCCGTGAACACACAAGGCTGTCAATGGCCGATGATACCGGATACCCCACGCTGATGCGCCCGGACGCCGCCGAGTCGGTGGAACCCGGGGATTTCGGCGCGAACGTCGATCGCCTGCGCGCACTGCAGGCGTTCAACGCGCGCCTGGTCTGCATGCCGGTCGACGAAGCGTCCTACGCCGACGTCGTGGCCGGCGCGCGCCGCGTGATCGGTTGCGACGCCTGCGCCCTCTTTCTGGCCGACCGCGCCACCGGCGAACTGGTGCTGCGGGCGGCCGACGGCTACCGCGGCCTGCAGCCGGGGCTGCGCGTTCCGGTGCGCCATCCGAACAGCATGCACGCGCAGGCCTTCAGCGAGGAATACCTGGTGCACGTGGCGGACGTGGCCGGCCTCGAAGGATTGCAGCCTCTGGCCGCGGGCGTGGCTTCCGCCCTGGCGCTGCCCATCATCTCGTACCGCGGACCGGTCGGCGTGTTCGATTTCGGCAGCCGCCGGTCCGGGGCGTTCACGGCGACGGAGATCGGCATGTGCACCATGCTGGTCGACCAGATGTCCTATTCGCTGGAGAACATCCGGCTGGTCAACGAACTGAGCCGCAGCCGGGACGCGGTCATCCGCGGCATGGCGCTGCTGGCGGAGATCCGCGACAGCCACATCCGCGAACATCTGCGCCGCATCTGCGCCTACTGCGGCTTCCTGGCCGGGCTGTTGCCGGAGCGCCCGGGGTATCCCGAGGTCACGCCGCAGTTCATCGAGACGATCGCCCGCGCGGCCGCCCTGCACGACGTGGGCAAGGTCGGCATTCCCGACGCCATCCTGCTGAAGCCGGGCAAGCTGACCGAAGCCGAGTTCGCGGTCATGAAGTCGCACACCGAACTGGGCGCCGAACTGCTCGAAGGGCTGATCCAGGACTACGGCACCTACTCGATGATCTCGATGGGCGCCGAAGTGGCGCGCTGCCACCACGAGCGCTGGGACGGCTCCGGCTATCCCGCCGGCCTGAAGGGTCGGGACATCCCGCTGTCGGCGCGCATCGTGGCCATCGCCGATGTCTACGACGCCCTGACCAGCCGCCGCGTCTACAAGGACGCCTGGACGCACGAAGAGACCGCCCGGACCATGCAGGCCGACTCCGGCCGGCACTTCGATCCCGAACTGCTGCAGATCTTCCTGTCCCACCACCAGGACCTGGCGCGGATCCGCCAGGATGACAAATAACCATTTCGGTACGATCATTGCAGAAGCATCACCGAATAGTCCCGGCCATATCACGGCTGGACCGCCCTGCGCCCGCACGCGGTCTTCTGCGAACGCCTCCGGTCCTTTCGGATCCCAGGGGGCCCGGGCCACGCCTGCTTTTCCGCACGATGCCGAAAGCAGCGTGAAAGGTCGATTCCGGGCCCGAATCGAGGGTCTGCACCCCAACTCGAGGAGACACTCCATGAAAATTCGCGCAACCTTCCTGCTTGTGGCCCTGTGCGGTCTGCTGATCGTGGCGGCCTGTTCGGACGATGCCACCACCCCGGCCAACGGCACACTGAAGATCAATATGATCGACAGCCCCGCCGATTATGATCACGTTTTCGTCGAGATCGAGAGCGTCGCGGTCCACGCCGCCGGCGCCGACTCCAACGGCGGCTGGCGCGTCGTGAACGCGACGCCCGGCATCTACGACTTGCTGACGCTGCGCAACGGCCTGTCCGCGCTGCTGGTCGACGAGCAGCTGCCGGCCGGCGCCTACACCCAGATCCGCCTGATGCTGGGCGCGGACAACAGCGTGGTCGTCGACGGCGTGTCGCACGATCTGACGGTGCCCAGCGGCATGCAGAGCGGCCTGAAGCTCAATCATCCGTTCACCATTGAAGGCGGCGAGCTCTACGAGATCACGCTCGACTTCGACGCCGCGCGCTCGGTGCACGTGACCGGCAACGACCGGTACATGCTGCGCCCGGTGATCGGCACGATGGCCCATGTCGTGTCCGGCGGCCTGCGCGGCGTGGCGCTGCCGCTCGACGCGCGCGCCTGGATCGCGGCCGTGTCCGGTGTCGACACGCTGACCGCCTGGGCCGACACGCTGGACGGCTCGTTCATGTTCCCGGTGATCCGCGGGGGCCTGTGGCAGGTGACCATCGCCCCGACCGCCGGCGCTTATGAGGATTCGGTGCTGACCGGTGTGTCGGTGGCGCCGCAGCAGGTGACCGACCTCGGGACGATCACGCTGCAGCCGATGCTGCCGTAGTCGCGGCCGACGCATCGCAGACAGGGGACCGGCCGCTCGAGAGGGCGCGGCCGGTTTCGTTGCGCGGCGGGGTTGTCGCGCAGGCCGCTTGCCGGACGTGGAGGCGCTAGCCCGCGAGTTCGAGGCCACCGCTTGGCGCCTGCGGGCGAATGGCACGCTTGCGCCGGCGCAAGTGGATCCGCTCAAGTGGATCCGCTCATCTTGGGCCGTGTGAGGGAACGCGTCACCGCAACGAGGGCTGATGATGTTGTTCATGTCGTACCGGCACAGCGGCGTCGCCATGGCCGCGTGGGACCGTCGAATAGATACGCGCACTCCGCGTCAGCCCGCGTCGACTTGCGCCGGCGCAAGTGCCTGAACGGTACCGCCGCCTTCATGCGCGAACCGGTGGCACCGGCCGCACAATGTGACCAGGTTCTCCGCCCGGTTCGAACCACCCTGAGAGCGCGGCTTCACGTGATGGACTTCGAGAAAGTGCGCTGACCGACATCCCGGCGTCGCGCAGCGGTGCCGGTCGCGCGCCAACACCGCAGCCCGTACCGAGGGCTTGATGGTTGCGCGACTCGGCCCGTCCGCCCGTTGCACGCGCGCGTCACAGGCCAGCGCCGACAGTTGCGCCGGCGCAAGCCGCTTCTCGCCGCGACTGGTCGTGACGGCTGCACGTTCGCATTCGGGACACTGCTGGATGACGATTCGGGCTGCGGGGCCCGCCGCCTGCGGCCGCTCGCACCCCGCAGTCGAAACCAGCGATTCCAGCGCGGCAAGCACCAGGTCCAGCCGGTCGCCGCCGGTCGGCACCAGGCCGAGCTTGTGCGCCTTCTCGACCAGTGCCTCGAACCGGGCCAGTTGGACGCCATCGGCTCGCAGGCTGATGTTGGTCGGCGGATCGGCAACGGGCTGGGAGGCAGCACCGAAGACCGGCTGCGCTGGCGTGTCGAAGACCATTTGCGCCGTTGACGCAACGGGTCGCCGCTGGCGCGCCTGCCGCACCTGCGACTCGAGCTCACGCCGACCGGTGACTGCCGCCTTCGCCACCCACGCGCCCTGGGTCGCCTCGGTCGCTACGCGCGCCACCTGCCGGGCCTTTGTCCAGCCGATCGTCCCCGATTCAAGAGCTACGCGCAGGACAGGCAACCGATCGAGGTCATCGGCCAGCCGCTTGAACTGGTAGTAGCGGTTGTCGCTGAAGCCCAGCGCCTGAGTCGCGTACAGTTGGAGACTGGCGTGGCCGAGCTGACGGTACAGACCGCGCCGCTGGACCTCGGCGAACCACAGCACCGCGCTTTCGTGGGCCCGGTCGCAGGCGGCCACGGCTTGGCGCAACGAAGCATCGACCAGCGCGGCGGGCAGATCGGAAGCGAAATCGGGCAGGGTCAAGGTGGCCATCGGGCTCTCGCTTTTCCGGGAGAATAGTGAGAGGAATTCAATAGCGAAAATATAGCGCAACACAAGCATAAAGGCTATTTAAATATATATGTTAATGCTTTGTGGCGTGCTCGTATTGGCACGATACACTCCGCAGAATGGGGAGCCCATTGGCCTCCGACTTGCGCCGGCACAAGTCGCAGCGTACCGCGCTGGCGGCGTAGCGGGCGTGTAGTGGCTGGTCCCGGAACAGTTGCGACAGCTCTGCGAACCGGGGAGCGGTCATATTCCCGCCGTTCAGCGCGCGGGAGGTCCCGACCGGATCCTCGTCGCGGGGAGATTTGAAGGCAATGTTCCGTTAAGGACGGTTCGAAGCTCACGCCGGCTCGACCCCCGGCGCGATCCCCGGTGCCACCATCACCGTGTGGTCCTGCAGGCACACAGCCAGGCCCGGCGGCGCCTTGCGCGGCTTGCGCACATAGCGCTTCTCGGTCCAGATCACCGACACCAGCGAGGCGTTGCGCGCCTTGCTGTGCAGCGCGGCCAGCGCGGCGGCCTTCTCGACGACGGCGCGCGGCACCAGGTCGGGCCGCCCGCCCGTGCGCACGATGACGTGGCTGCCGGCGGATCCGTGGGCGTGCAGCCACAGGTCGCGGCTGTGCGCGGCGCCGTGCGTCAGTTCGTCGTTCTCGCGGCTGCTGCGGCCCACCCAGACTTCCCAGCGACCGTCGATGAGATAACGGCGGAACGGGCGCGCCGCCTCTTCCGGCGCGCCGGCGCGGCGGGCGGCGCCGGCGTGGTCGCCGCCGTCTGTCGCCAGGTCCGCGCGCTCGCTCAGCCAGACCTGCAGCGTGGCCAGGGCTTCAAGGCCCGACGTCTCCGCAACGGCCGGGGCGGGCAACGACTCCAGTTCCTCGAGGGCGGCGCGCAGGGCCGCGGCGTCGGACCGCGCGTTGGCGAGGTTGGCGGCGATGATCTCGCGGCCGCGCTCGGCCTTGCGCGCCCGGTGGAACAGGGCATTGAGGTTCGCGGCCGGGCTCTGCGCCGGGTCCAGGTCGATGACCAGCGGCGCGCCGTCGCGCAGGTCGGCCAGTTCGCAGCGGGCGGTGCCGGGCTTCAGCTCGTGCAGGTGGGCGGCCAGCGCTTCGGCGCGGCGCCGGTGTTCGTCGCCGCTGCCGGCGCCTTCGAGATCGCGCTGACGGTGCGCGCACAGCTTGTCCGCGGCGCGCAGACGGCGGCCCAGCGCGGCGCCGGCGCGGGCGCGCAGTTCGGCGGCGAGGACCGCGGCCAGGTGGTCGAGGGCGGCGGCGGCGTTGTCGTCCGGGACCTCGGCGGTGCCTTCATCGTCGGCAACATCGGCGACTGCGCCGTGCCGCCCCGCCGACCCGTACACGGACCGCTCGGGCACCTCCGTCAGCAGCGCGTGGGGCGGTCGCCGCGTCGCCCACAGACAGCGGCCGCCGCCGTCCAGCAGCACGGTGTTGCCGGGCGAGCCGAACAGCTGGTGGAGCAGGTGCATGGGCGAACCGTCGGGCCGCACGAAGCGCAGGCAGGCCACCCGCTCGCCGGGCAGCGCCGCCAGGCCCGTCAGGCGGGCGCCGGACAGCAGCGCGGGCAGCGGGTGGTCGCGCTCGGCCGGCAGGGCGGCGGCCAGCGCGTCGGGCAGGCGGCCGGTCAGGCCGAGCAGCAGCGTGGCGCCGGGGATGGTGGTCAGCAGCAGGCAGAAGCGCTCGTCGCCGGCCAGGTGCAGGCGCACCCAGCGCGGGCCGGCGGCGACGCGGAACAGCGGGCGGTCGCCGTAGGGAACGCGCCACCGCGCCAGCCTTTCGGCCAGCGCGGCGGGATCAGCGAAGGCGCCGGGCGCGCTCATGGTCAAAAGAGGCTGTAGCCGAGGGTGACCTTCAGGCCGGGGCTGTCGAGCAGGCCGACGCGCAACTCGAGGAACGCGTCGTGGCCGTTGTCGAAGCGGCGGGTCAACCCGCCCAGCGCGCTGAGTCCCAGGTCGGAGTTGGCGTCGGCGCCTTCGGCATCGACCCAGATCAGGGCCAGCGAGCCGCCGCCGTACAGGCCCCAGGGCGCGGACACCATCTCGCTGAAGGACCAGGTGACGTCGCCGTTCAGCGCGGCCACCGTCAGGTTGTCGCCGAGACCGATTTCGAGGTTCGGCGTGAAGGAGAGATTCTCCATGATCTCGCCCATCTGCACCTGGGCGCCGAAATGCATCTGGCCGACGTTCTCCCAGGACGTGTAGCCGAGCCGCACGCCGATCGGATAGGTCGCTTCGGTCTCGTTGTAGCCGATCTGGGCGGCGGCGCCGCCGGCGGCCAGCAGGGTGGTGCAGGTGACGAGGGCAATGAGCGTGCTGAGGCGTCCACGGGTCATGTCGGCATCCTTTCCTTGGGACTCCCGGGAAACTTCGGGGCGGAATCGCGCGGGGGCATCCTAGCATCGTACGCACCGACGGCGCCAGTGGTTCCCGCCGGTGCGGCGCGCCGGCCAACGCCGCCTTGCCCGCGCCCGGACGCTGGCCTACACTACGGCGCATGGAATCGAGGGAACAAGGCAGTGTGACCGCGGAGGTCCAGTGGTGGATATGCTGAGCATGACCGGTTTCGGAACGGGCGAGGGCGCCGCGGGCCCCGTCACGATCACGGTGGAGTTCCGCTCGGTGAACCACCGCTTCCTGGATGTCAGCCTGAAGCTGCCTTCCCTGCTGGCCGCGTACGAACTGGAAGTGCGCAATTTCCTGAAGGACAACATCGCGCGCGGACGGGTGACCGTCAGCGTGCAGGTCGAGATGGCCAGCGGCGCGGCGGCCTCGGGCGCCGATCCGGCGCGCCTGGCGCAGGGCATCCGCATGGTCCAGACCGCGGCGGCCGAGCTTTCCCGCGCGACCGGCGAACCCGCCGAGACGGTGAAGCTGAAACATCTGCTGATGCTGCCGGACCTGTTCCGCGTCGAAGAGCCCGACCTGGATCCCGAGGATCTGCACACGGCGCTGATGCAGGCGCTGACCGGCGCCGCCCGCAGCCTGCAGGAGATGAAGAAGGCCGAGGGCGCCGCCCTGATGCGCGAGATGAACGGCCGGCTGGACATCGTCGAAGCGAAGCTGGCCGATGTGCGCCGGCTGTCGCCGCTGGCCGCGGCCGAGATCCAGCGCAAGCTGAACGAACGCCTGGAGAAGCTGCTCAGCGAACCGCTCGAGCCGCAGCGCCTGGCCCAGGAAGTGGCCCTGCTGGCCGACCGCTCGAACATCAACGAGGAATGCGAGCGGCTGGGCATCCACATCGAACATTTCCGCGCCGCGTTCGTCGAAGGCGGCCAGGTGGCCAAGCGCATCAATTTCCTGCTGCAGGAGATGCACCGCGAGGTCAACACCATGGGCAGCAAGACGAACCTGATGGACATCACCCAGGCGGTCATCGTCATGAAGGACGAGGTCGAGTCGCTGCGCGAGCAGATCCAGAACCTGGAGTAGCGGCATGATCCTGCTGATCACCGGGCCGTCGGGAGCGGGCAAGGGCACCGTCATCAACGGACTGCTGGCGCGCGAGCCGCGGCTGGCGTTTTCCGTCTCGACCACCACGCGGCCGATCCGCTCCGGTGAAACGGACGGCCGCGAGTACGACTTCGTCGACGACGCGACGTTCGACCGCCTGGTTGCCGAAGACGCCTTCGTCGAGTGGGCGAACGTGCACCTGCACCGCTACGGCACGCGCCGTTCGCGCCTGGCGGAGATGGAAGCCGCCGGAAGGATCCCGGTACTGGACATCGACGTGCAGGGCGGGCTCAACGTGCTGAAGCGGTTCGGCGACGAACTGGTGTCGGTGTTCCTGTTCCCGCCCTCGTGGGACGAACTGGAGCGGCGCCTGCGCGCGCGCGGCACCGAGAACGAGGTGGCCGTCGCCACCCGCCTGCGCAACGCCCGGCACGAAGTGGGGTTCGCCGGGCACTACGGGTATTGGGTCGTCAACGGCGAGGTCGACGTTGCCGTGGGGCAACTGGCCGCCATCGTCACGGCCGAGGGCTGCCGGGCGCGTGGAGAGCCGCCGCTGATCTGACGCGGGCGGGGCGGAAGTCCTTCGGCCGGGCCGACGAACTTGCGCCGGCGCACGTGCGGATCGCTCAACCAACCTGACATCAGACACTTGCATTCCTGCGGGGCCGCCGTGACCGGCCCCGTTCCTTTCGGGGTCTTGCGAATACTTGTTTAAACAATTATTGTGTAGACAAGGAGGTTGAGTCATGATTATCAAACGACCGGCCCACGAACGCGGCCATGCCGACCACGGCTGGCTCGTCACGCACCATACATTCTCGTTCGCGCACTACCACGACCCCGCGCACATGGGCTTCCGCAGCCTGCGCGTGATCAACGACGACATCGTCCGTCCGGGGCAGGGATTCGGCACCCACGGCCACCGCGACATGGAGATCATCACCTACGTGATCGAGGGCGCGCTCGAACACAAGGACAGCCTGGGCACGGGCTCGGTGCTGCGTCCGGGCGATGTCCAGCGGATGAGCGCCGGCTCGGGAGTGACGCACAGCGAATTCAACCATTCGCGCACCGGCGATCTGCGGTTGCTGCAGATCTGGGTGCTGCCCGCGTCGGCGGGCCTCGAGCCCGGCTACGAGGAAAAGCATTTTCCGGCGGCGGACCGGCAGGGGCGGCTGCGCCTGATCGTGGCGCCCGACGGCGCCGGCGATGCGCTGAGCATTCATCAGGACGTTCGCCTGTACGCGGGCCTGCTGGACCGGAATGACGAAGCGCGGCTTGCCTTGGAGCCCGGGCGCCACGCCTGGGTGCAGGTGGTCCGGGGGCGGGTCGCGGTCAACGGCGAGGAATTGGTGACCGGTGACGGCGCCGCCATCAGCGATGAGCAGGCGCTGGAG
Organism: bacterium; assembly: GCA_020049465.1. Lineage (GTDB taxonomy): Bacteria > Krumholzibacteriota > Krumholzibacteriia > LZORAL124-64-63 > LZORAL124-64-63 > CAINDZ01. The sequence continues at coordinate 10,802 of JAIFKS010000033.1, forward strand.
TTTACCGGTCTCGATGAGGTCGAGTTTCTGGTCTTCGACCTGGCCTGAAAGTACGCGAAGGCAGGAAGCCGGTCGCCAGACGGCTTCCTGCCGTGGTATCCTGCGGCAGGTGATCTTCCCAGAAGCCGGGTTATCCTGAGCCGGGTCATCCTGCCGGTCCGCGGGGTCTATGACCAACCTGTCGCCCCTGCTCGCCTTCATGCTGATGCCCGCCGCCCTCGCAGCCGCGGGCGCCCCGGCGTCGGTGGACCTGCGGGGCCGCCCCGACCGCCTGCCGTACGAATTCCGCATCGTCGAAACGCTGGAGGTCGGCCTGTGCCGCGACGCGGGCTGGATCACCCGCCACCTCCGCCTCGATCTGGACGGCGACGGCGCCTTCGAGACCTTCCGGGCCAACGACTCCGGCATCATCGGTTCGCTGCCGCGCCGCGACGGACCGTCGGTCGACTGGCAGACCAACCTGCCGGTCCCGTTCACCGGCCGGGGTCCGTGTGCCTCCATCGACGGTGTCTGGGACCTGGACGGCGACGGTCGCTTCGAGGTGGTGGCGACGGCCAGCACCGCCGACGGCGCCCTGTGGCGCATCTCGATCCTGGACGCCGCCGACGGCCGCCTGCGGGCGGCCTTCGAACTGCCCGGCGGACCCGACCACCGGCCCGATGGGCGCTGGGACGGGCACTACCGCGTGTTCGGCCCGCTGCAGGCGGTCACCGCCGCCGGGCGCCGCGCGGCGATCGTCGTGGGCTCGGACCCCGGCTTCGACCTGGAGCCGCGGGGCATGCAGGCGCTCGACGTCGAGACGGGTGAAGTCCTGTGGCGCTACCTGACGGGGCCGAAGCCGACGGCTTCGACCGTCCACGTCGGCGATCTGGACGGCGACGGCCAGGAGGAAGTCAGTTTCCTGGGAGCGGGCGTTTCGAATCTCGGCGGCAGCCTGCGCAACGGCACCTCCGACGACAAGGCGATGCTGTTCGTGCTGTCCGCCGCGGGCACGTTGCGCTGGTCCAGGGACCTGGGTCCGGCGCCGGCGTCGGGCTGGTTGGACGTGGTCGATCTGGACGGCGACGGCAGGCAGGAGTTCATCCTTTCGGCGCACGCGCCGGAGCTGGGCCGTGACGCGCTGGCGGTGCTGGACGCCGACGGCGCGCTGTTGACGGCGAAGGAGATCGATGCCGCGGGCGCGGGGATCGTCGTCAAGGAGGACAAAGTCGCAGGCGCCCGGCTCTACCTGGTCACGCCGGGGCGATTGCTCAGGTACAAGGTGGCGACCGATCGCATCACGCTCGAGGCCGAGGCGCTGACCGACGGCCCCGCCAGCCTGGCGCTGGCCGCCGATGTCGTCGGCGAGCCCGGCCAGGAGATCTTCGCCGGCGCTCCCGGCGGTTGGAACTGGATGCTGAGCGCCGACCTGCGGCCGCTGGCGTTGCTGCCGGAACGCGACTTCCTGTTCTGGGCCTGGGGGGTGAGCGCCATCCGCTCGCCCGCCGGCGACCTGCGGATCCTGAGCCTGGGCAACGAGCGCCACACCGGCGCGGTCTTCGCGGTGGAAAGGATCGAGGGCTCCTTTCCCTGGGCCCTGATGCTGGCGGGCGCCGGCGTCGCCGGCGGCGCCGGCCTGGCCTGGTTCCGCCGTACGCGCCGACCGTCGGACGCGGCTGTCCGGGAACTGCGGCTGCAGTTGCTGGATCGGCTGCGCGCCGCCGACCACGGCCGCATCGGAGCGCTGTCGTCGCCGCGCCGGCTGGTGATGATCCTGAGTGCGGCCGAGGGCGGCCTGGTGCCCGCCGACGAGGTCGCCGACCGTCTGCGGGAACTGGGCGGGGACTTCCTCGGGTCCGGGCTGCCCAACCTGGCGGCGGCGGCCGAAGTGGCCGCTCTGGCGGGACTGGATCCCGAGCTGGTCCGCTCCGCGCGTTCGGCCCTGGACCGGCTGCGCGCGCTGCTGGAAAGAATGCCGGGCCTTCCGGCGGACACGGTTGCGGGAGCCGATCGGGCGAACGAACTGCGGGACGCCATCGCGCAGACCGACGACCTGTTCCGGCAGCTGCGCCACGCCGTCGAACAGGATTTCCAGGCCGATCCCCGCGCCATCTGCGAGCGGTCGCTGGCCGCGCACGCGGACGACATCGCGCGGCTGGGCATTGCGGTGAGCGTTGACGAACAGCCGGCGCCCGGCTGTCTCATCGACGAGGAGGAGATGGCGTTCGTCGTCGACAACCTGGTCGAGAACGCCATCCGCGCGATGCAGGGAACGGCCGAGCGGCGTCTGACCGTCACCTGGCGCCCGGAGGGCGGCCTCGTCGCGATCGACGTGGCCGATACCGGTTGCGGCATGTCGCCGGACGAGAGCGAGGCCGCGCTGCGCGCCGGGCCGGGCAAGCGCGAGGGCGGCGGCAGCGGGTTGCCGGGCAGCCGCCAGCGGCTGGAGAAGTACGGAGGCGCGCTCACCGTCGCGGCGACCGTTCCCGGCCGGGGCACGACCATGAGGCTGCACCTGCCGCGGGCCGTCGCCCCGGTGAAGCCGGGTTCCGCCGACGGGGCCGCGAATTGACGTGCGCCCGCTGAATTTGATGCCCGGAGCGTGAACGCAGCGTCACGCGGCCGTTCGGCGCCGGCGCCGTGACCATGTGGGGCGGTACGCCCCGTCGGCTCGCCCGGGCGACAAGCGGGATGTGACCGGGGGATCACACCGGACAGGCGGAATCCCGGTCCTGGGTCGTCAACCCGATGATCAGCAATGACTTGCCTCATGCGCCGACGAAAGCGGATCTGGCCCATTCGTTGCGATGGCCGTGGCACGCTTTCCTGCGAGCGAGGCTGGGAAGCCGGGGACGTCGATGCAGCATTGGGCGAGTGTTGCGGAGATGGACCCGGCTTCTGCCTCACCCACCGTTCGGGTCGGCACCTCCGCCGTTCAACAGCCACTCATCAAGTTTTTCCGGCCGCCGGTCGATAACCGGAGATGCGGGGGAATCCCCAGCCGGGACGGCACCCGGCTGACCTGACGGAAGGAACCGTCGGCTTGGGCATCAGGATCGGCACCAATGTGGCAGCGATGACGGCCCAGCGTCATCTCGCCAACGCGACGGCGCGCGTGACCCGTTCGATGGAACGGCTCAGCAGCGGACTGCGCATCAACCGGGCTGCCGATGATCCGGCCGGGCTCGCCATCTCCGAAAGGTTGCGCGGCCAGATGCGGGCCCTGGATGTCGCCGGGCGCAACGCGGCGGACGGCATCTCGCTTCTGCAGGTGGCCGACGGCGGCCTCGAGTCGGTCGGCGATCTGCTGATCCGCCTGAACGAACTGGCCGAGCAGGCGATGACCGGCACGGTTTCCGATGAGCAGCGCGGGTTCCTGGACATCGAGTTCCAGGCGCTGGTCGACGAGATCGACCGCATCTCTGTCGCCGTGACGTTCAACGGCGTGCGCCTCCTGGACGGTTCGGGCGGCAATCCGGGCGTGCAGGTGGGCACCGGCAGCGACGAGGGATCGCAGATCCCGTTGGGATTGTCGGGTTCGTTCTCCGCGGCGTCGCTGGGGCTGGACGGTCTGAGCCTGACAGGCGATCCGGCCTCGTGGACCGTGCAGCCGTTGACGGCGCTGGCGGCAGCGCGGCAGAAGGTCAGCGCCGGGCGCGCGTCGTTCGGCGCCTCGCAGAACCGGCTGGAATCCACGATCCGGATGGTGCAGAACCAGCGGGAGAACCTGGCCGCCGCCGACAGCCGCATCCGCGATGTCGACTACGCCGCCGAACTCAGCGAACTGACCAGCGCGCAGATCCTGCAGCAGATGGCGGTGGCCATCCTGGCGCAGGCGCAACGGCAGCCGGCGCTGGCGCTGCGTCTGCTGGGGATCAAGTGACGGCTGCGGGCCGCGTCGGGGCAGGCATCGTCCCGGCCTTTCGAATCATCCATCTCGTTAAGGTGAAACAACTTGGATGCGGTCCGGAGCCGTCGGCCGGCATTGCGTCCTTGCCAGAGCCCCTGAATGGGCTATCTTATAACGCTTGTCGCCTGCCCGGACAGAACGGGACACGCCGGCGTGTCGCCGGGCCGCGGACCCCCAGCCGTGAGGACAGGGTGTATGACCTACATTCCGCGTCAAAAAGTCACTGCCATCATTCCGAACAAGTTCGCAGCCATCAAAGTGGTGGCCATGGAAGCCCGCCGGTTGAACGAGCGGGCCCGGATGTTCAACGTCGCGCTGCCCGGCAAGATCACCACGCTGGCGGTCCAGCGGTTGATGGACGGCAAGGTCGAGTTCTACGACTCCAAGGAGCGCGCCCGTCTGGCCCGCCTGGAGAAGGAACCTGAGGTCGAGGTCTAGACCATGGCCGGCCTGTCCGGCACGCGTCCTCGCGTCCTGCTGCTGGTGACCGGCGGCATCGCCGCCTACAAGAGTTGCTATCTGGCCCGCCTGCTCGTGCAGGCGGGCTTTTCCGTGCGCTGCGCCATGACCGAAGCCGGCGCGCGCTTCGTCAGCCCGATGACCTTCGAGGTGCTGACCGGCGCGCCCGTGGCCACCGATCTGTGGGGCGAGGGCGCGACCGAGGCGCTCGACCACATCCAGTACGCGCGCTGGGCCGACATCGCGGTCGTGGCTCCGGCCACCGCCAACACGATGGCCAAGGCGGCCGCCGGGCTGGCCGACAACATGGTCTCGACGCTGCTGCTCGCGTTCCCCGGCCCGGTCGTGATGGCGCCGGCCATGAACGACAACATGTGGCGCCACCCGGCCACGCGCGCGGCGCAGCGCGTGCTGTCCGAACGAGGCGTGGAATTCGTGGGCCCGGGTGAAGGCTTCCTGGCCTGCGGCACCACCGATGAAGGCCGGATGGCCGAGCCGGAACAGATCCTGGCCGCGGTGCGTCACCTGGCCGGCAGTCTGCCGCCGCGTCCGGCGGACGCCGAAGAACTGCCCGAACGCGCCGCGATCACGGGAGCCACTTCCTGGGCGGGCTGCCGCGTGGTGGTGACCGCCGGTCCGACCTGCGAACCCATCGACCCCGTGCGCTTCGTGGCCAACCGCAGCACCGGCGCCATGGGCTACGCGCTGGCCGCCGCCGCCGCGCATGCCGGCGCCTCGGTGACGCTGATCACCGGTCCGGTCGCGCTGCCGCCGCCGCGCGGACTCGAGCGCCTGGTGTCGGTGGAAACGGGCCGGCAGATGGCCGACGCGGTCGAGGCCGCGCTGAGCGGTGGCGCCGACTGGCTGATCATGTGTGCGGCGGTGGCCGACTTCACGCCGGCCGAGTTCGCGCCGGGCAAGCTCAAGAAGGATGTGCTGGGCGACACCTGGATGCTGCGCATGGTCCGCAACCCCGACATCCTGGGCGAAGTCGTGCCGGCCCACCGCGCCTCAGGCGTCAAGGTCGTGGGCTTCGCGCTCGAGACCGAGGATGTCGTCGCCCGCGCCATGGGCAAGCTGCGCGCCAAGGGACTGGATTTCATCGTCGCCAACAACCCGGCCGCCAGCGGCTCGGGTTTCGGCAACGTGGCCCACGAATTGATCCTGCTGGGTCCCGGCGGCGAGTTGTGGCGCAGCGGCTCGCGGGCCAAGGAGGCGCTCGCGCCGTTGCTGCTGCAGCGGCTGGCGCAGGCCGCCGCCGGCGTGGGGCCGTGACGCCATGAGCGAACCCGGCGCCGACCAGGCGGCCATCGCCGCCGACCTTCTGACCTGGATCCGCCAGAACGAGAACCTGGCGCCGGCCTGGTTCCTGGACGACGGCTCCGCGGCGCCGGAACTGGCGGGCGTGGGCCAGATGCCGACCGCCGAAGCGCCGACCGCCGAAGCGTCAGCGCCGGCAGCGCCGACTCCGCGCGCCACGGCGGCCGCCGCAGCCGTCGCCGCGACCGTGCCCGAATCCGCCGAACCGGCCGCCGGCGATCCGGCCTTCGAGGCCGCCTGCGCCGCGTTCGTGGCCGGGACCCTGGCCCTGATCGACCGCGAAGGTGTGCCGGCCGGCGGGACGCAGCCGCCCGACCCTCTGCTGGCGCAACACGGCGGCGACAAGGCCGCCGCGCTGGCCGCGCTCGGCGCCGAAGTGCTGCCGTGCACGAAGTGCGCGCTGCACGCGACCCGCCAGCACACGGTGTTCGGCGCGGGCAGCCCCGACGCGGAAATCGTCTTCATCGGTGAAGCGCCGGGACAGGACGAGGACCTGCAGGGCGAACCGTTCGTCGGGCGCAGCGGGCAGCTGCTGACGAAGATCCTGGGAGCGATCGGCTACGCGCGCGAAGATGTCTACATCTGCAACATCCTCAAGTGCCGTCCGCCGAACAACCGCGACCCGCTGCCGGCCGAGGTCGAACAGTGCGAGCCGCACCTCAGGCGCCAGCTGGCGATCCTGCGGCCGCGCGCCATCTGCTGCCTGGGCCGCGTGGCGGCGCAGACGCTGCTGGGCACCGACGCCTCGCTGGGCAAACTGCGGCAGTCGGCCCACTTCTATGCCGGCATTCCGGTGACCGTCACCTTCCACCCGGCGGCGCTGCTGCGCAATCCGGCGTGGAAGCGCGACACCTGGGACGACGTGCGGCGGCTGCGCGCGCTGGTCGACGCGCTCCGGTCGCGGTCGGCCGCTACAGACTCCTGATGTTGTCCCGGCCAAGGGCAGTGAAACCCCCGACGGCATACACCGGGCCCCGCGCGGCGGAACTGGAGCGGTTCCGCCGGCTGGCTGCGCTCTTCGACAGTGCGGTGCGCATTCCCGGCACGCGCTGGCGTTTCGGTGTCGACGCGGTGCTCGGGCTGGTGCCGGGCGTGGGCGACATCGCCGGTGCCGTGTTCGCTCTCTACGGCATCTGGGTGGCGCGCCGGGTCGGCGCGCCGCTGGTGGTGCAGACGCGCATGCTGCTCCATATCGCGCTCGACGTGCTGGCCGGAACGGTGCCGCTGGTCGGCGACATCCTGGACATCGCCTTCAAGGCGCACACGCGCAACCGCCGCCTGCTGGATCAGTGGCTGGAGAATCCCCGGGCGGCCACCCGGCGCTCGAAGGTGGCCCTGATCGCGCCTCCGGCGCTGGCGCTGGCGCTGCTGACCGCCGTCTGCGGGCTGGCCTTGTGGGCGTTCGTCGCCCTTGTGCGCTTTCTCGCCGGTCTCTAGATCGCCGATCCCATTGTCGCTGCCATGATGCCCGCGCCGTTGGGCAGTTCCAGCGGCAGACGTCGCGCACCGACGGCGCCGGCGGCTTCCAGCATGCCCGCAATTTCGGCGCCGCTGTAGGCCTGGCCTCCCGGCGTGCCCACCAGCATGTTCAGCGAGAACAGCGCCGGGAACAGCGGACCATCCCGCGAGTCATCAAGGATGAATTCCTGAACCAGCAGCAGGCCGCCGGGCTTCAGCGCCGCCGCCGCCTTACGCAACAGGGTCGCCGCCGCGGTCGGACTCTCTCCGTGCAGCACATGCGAAAGCCAGGCGGCGTCGAAGCCGCCGGGCAACGGATCGCTGTCGTAGTCGGCCGGGGCGAACGTGATGCGGTCCGTCAGGCCGTGCGCGGCGACGGTGCGTTCGGCGAAGGCGCGCGTCGTCGGCAGGTCGCAGACCACGGCCGTCAGCTCCGGGTTCGCCAGGCAGAAGTGGATGGCGTAGGTCCCCGGGCCGCCGCCCAGGTCCAGCAGGCGGCGGCGACCGCCCAGATCCACCGCGGCGGCGATGTGGGGCCCCTGCTGGCTGGCGAGATTGTACATGCCCATCAGGAAGCTCTCGCGCGACAGATCGTCGTCCGCGTGCGACGAGCGTTCGCGCACCGGCGTGCCGTCGGCCACGGCTTCGTGCAGGCGCGACCAGCCGTCCATGAGCAGATGGTGGTGGTTGATGATGTGGCCCAGGTAGTCCGGCGAGGTGCGCGCCAGGTGGCGGGCGGCGAACGGGGTGGCGGTCCAGGCATCGCCGTCGCGGGCGGCCAGTCCCAGCGCCGCCAGCGCCTCGAGCAGCCGCAGCGCGCCGCGCGGGTCCAGGCGCAGGCGGGCCGCCAGGTCGGCCGGCGCGTGGGGGCGCTCGGCCAGGGGCGTGAAGACGTCGAGCCGCACCGCGGCGTGCAGGGCGCAGGTGGCCCAGTAGCCGCCCGACAGCTGCAGCAGCCGGGGGATCGTCCAGGTCGTGGATTCCGGGGTCATCGGCGTCTCCCGCGGTGGTCGGTCAGGTTCGGTCGGGGCGTGTGCGGGGTGAGCATAGAGCGCTGGCGCCCGGGCGACAATGTCCGGCCGGGGCGGCGGTCGGCGTCCACGCGCTCGACGGCGGACGCCTGCCGGGAGTATGATGCGGCGGTTCCGACCGGGTCCGATCGGGTGCTTCGCACTCCGGTTTGTCCTTTTGGCCCCGGTGCGCTAAATTGCGCGGGCCGGTGCCCCGCAGGGGCGCCGTCTTTTCGTGAGGGCGCGGGCCGCGGCCGGTCCTGTGAGGGTGTCACTTTTTCGTGTCGCGGAGGGCCGCCATGCTGCCGGGTTCCCCCTGGGCCATCGCCAAGAGCGAGCATCTGTACGGGTTCGAGTACTGGGGCGCCGGTTATTTCGGCGTCAATCCGCAGGGCAATGTCTGCGTGCGTCCGGAAGGTCCCGGCGGTCCGGAATTCGACCTGAACGAACTGGTCGAAGCCGCGCGCCAGCGCGACATCCGCCTGCCCATCCTGTTCCGGTTCAGCGGCATCCTGCGGCATCGCCTGCGGACCCTGCACCGTGCCTTCACCGCCGCCATGACCGAATACGATTACCAGGGCGCCTACCGTCCGGTCTATCCGATCAAGGTGAACCAGCAGCGGCACGTGGTGACCGAACTGATCCGCGCCGGCAAGGACCTGAGCCTGGGCCTGGAAGTCGGCAGCAAGCCCGAACTGGTGGCCGCCCTGGCGCTGCCGGACAACCAGGACGCGCTGCTGGTCTGCAACGGCTACAAGGACCGCCAGTACCTCGAACTGGCGATGATGGCGCAGCGGGTCGGCCGCGAGGTCATCGTCGTGGTCGAGAAGCCGTCGGAAGTGGACCTGCTGCTGGCGATCAGCCGCGAGCAGAAGATCGAGCCGAACATCGGGTTCCGGCTGCGGCTGGCCGGACGCGGCGCCGGGCGCTGGGAGCGCAGCGGCGGCGAGCGGGCCAAGTTCGGCCTGAACGTGGCCGAGATCGTGACGGCCATCAAGCTTCTGACCGAGCACGGCAAGCAGGACTGGGTGCGGCTCGTGCACTTCCACAACGGCAGCCAGCTGACGAACATCTCGTCGCTGAAGCAGGCCGTGCGCGAGGCCGCGCAGGTGTACGTGCAGGTGGCCCGGTTCTGTCCGAAGCTCCGGTACTTCGACGTGGGCGGCGGCCTGGCCGTGGACTACGACGGGTCCAAGACCGCTTTCGAATCATCGATGAACTACACGGTCGAGGAGTACGCGCGCGACGTGGTGTGGATCCTGAAGGACGCCTGCGAGAACGCGCAGGTGGCGCATCCGTACATCGTCACCGAATGCGGCCGCGCGATGGTCGCCTACGGCTCGGTGCTGGTGACCGAGGTGCTGAGCCTGGCCAACACCTTCACCACCACGATCGACGCCGAAGCCCTGGCCAAGTCGACCGAGGAAGACACCGTCCTGAACATGGTGCTGATGCTGCAGTCGCTGACTTCGAAGAACTGCCAGGAGACGCTGCACGACGCGGTGGAACTCCGGCAGACGATGCTGCAGCAGTTCAGCCTGGGCCAGATGTCGATCGAGGATCGCGCCCTCGGCGACCAGTGCTACTGGGCCCTGTTGAACGCGATCAACGCCGCGACGCGCGAACTGCACTACGTGCCGGAAGACCTGCGCCGGCTGCCGGCCCTGCTGACGGACACGTATTTCTGCAACCTGTCGATCTTCCAGTCGATGCCCGACAGCTGGGCCATCGACCAGATCTTCCCGATCACGCCCATTTCGCGCCTGAACGAGGAGCCGACTCGCCGCGTCGTGCTGGCGGACATCACCTGCGATTCGGACGGCAAGGTCGAGCGATTCGCCGATCTGCGCGACATCAAGCACTACCTGCCGGCCCACGAACTGAAGGCGAACGAACGCTACTGCTTCGCCGTGTTCCTGGTGGGCGCCTACCAGGAGATCCTGGGTGACCTGCACAACCTGTTCGGCGACACCAACGCCGTGCATGTGGACGTCACCGCGGACGGCGGCATGAGGTTCGCCAACGTCCTGCGCGGGGACACCGTGGCCCAGGTGCTGCGCTACGTCTCGTACGAGAAGTCCGACCTGATGGAACGCTGGCGCCACGCGCTGGAGGCGGCGGTGGCCAACGGGCTCATCACCGCGCCCGAGTCGGCGGTGCTGCAGCGCCAGTACGACGAGGTGTTCGAGGACTACACGTACCTGCAGTAGGCGAAACCGGAACCCGTAGCCCGGCGGCGGGGTTCACCATCGATGGCGCGCGGCTCCGGTCGCGCGCCATCGTCGTTCCGGCGGCGCGCGTCGGCCCTGCCGCGAGCTTCAGAGGGCCCGCCGCAGGTCCGCCAACAGCTTCCGCACCGCGTCGAGGGTGTAGGGATCATCCACGGCGGCCGGTCGACCGGCAGCCTCGAACCGCGGCCGTTCGTCGTAGTCGCGGCCCCAGCGCGCGTCCGCCTCGCGCACCAGGTCTTCCAGTTCCACCGGCACCGCCAGCACACGGTCCAGCAGTTCCGCCAGGGCCATGGCGGGGTGTCCGAGGTGGCGGGCCAGCAGCGGCGGGTTGTCTTCCAGTCGGACCAGCAAAGTGCGGGTCAGCGAGCCTTCGGGGTCGTGCAGTCGGGCCGAAAGCAGGGCGCCGATGGCCAGCAGGGCCTGGCGCGTGGCGGGCACCGGGGAGGCTCCCTTGAGGTTGCCGGCGCCGGCGCGCCCGACGGCGGACGCCAGGTCGAAGGCGCGCTGGCGCCGGATCTCACGCTCGAGGGCGGCCTGTTCGGCAGGATCCGTCGGGACATCGTCCCGCTCTTGATTGTCGTCATTCATGGAACGAATATACACCAGAGGCATCAATCGGAAAAGCGGGCCGGCCAGGACGGACTCGCGGTCGCGTGAAAGGAAATGCCATGCTCAAGTGCGTGTTTCGCTGGTTGCCGATCCTGCTGCTGGCCGCGGTCGGGACGCCCGTGTCGGGCCAGACGCCGCCGCCGCCGACGCCCCGCATCGCCCCGCACGAGATGACCATCCACGGCCAGACGCGCGTGGACAACTACTACTGGCTGCGCGAGCGCGAGAACCCCGAGGTCATCGCCTATCTGGAAGCCGAGAATGCCTACACCGAGGCGATGCTCGCCGGTTCGGCCGCGCTGCGCGACACGCTGCTCGCCGAGATGAAGGGGCGCATCAAGCAGGACGACTCCACGGCCCCGTACGAACTGAACGGCTGGTGGTATTCCGTACGCTTCGTCGAGGGCGGCGAGTACCCCCTCTGGTGCCGGCGACCGGGCGGCCCCGACGGCGCGGAAGAGGTCATGTTCGACGGCAACGCGATGGCGGTCGGACTGGACTACTTCTCGCTGGGAGCGGTCGAGGTCAGCCCCGACTCCCGTCTGGCGGTCTACGGCGTCGACACGGTGGGCCGGCGCTTCTACACCCTGCGGGTGAAGGAACTGGCGACCGGCCGCGTGCTGGACGACGTGATCCCCGACGTGACCGGCAACGTGACCTGGGCCCTGGACAACCGCACGCTGTTCTACGCGAAGCAGGATCCGGCCACGCTGCGTTCGTGGCAGATCTGGCGCCACGAACTGGGGACGCCGGTGGCGGACGACGCGCTGGTCTTCCAGGAGGACGACGAGACCTTCGAGTGCGAGGTCATGCGTTCGAAATCCGACCGCTACCTGATGATCGCCAGTTCGCAGACGCTCAGCGACGAATGGCGCGTGCTGGAGGCCGACAACCCGACCGGCGCGTTCCGCGTCTTCCAGCCGCGGCGTCGCGACCTGGAGTACGGCATCGAGCACCAGGGCGACCGCTTCCTGGTGCGCACCAACCTGGACGCGCGGAATTTCCGGCTGATGGAATGCCCGCTGGACCGCACCGGCGAAGCCGACTGGCGTGACGTGGTGCCGCACCGCGACGACGTGCTGCTGGAACAATTCGAGGTCTTCACGAACTGGCTGGTGCTGGCCGAGCGCTACGACGGCCTGACCCACCTGCGCGTCGTTCCGGTGGCCGGCGGCCCCGACCACACGCTGGCTTTCGCCGACCCCACCTGGTCGGTAGGCGGCGAAGCCAATCCCGAGATGGACACCGACGCGCTGCGTTACCGCTACGCGTCCCTGACCACGCCGTCGACGGTTTATGCGTTCGACATGCGCTCCCATGTGCAGAGCCTGCTGAAGCGGCAGGAGGTGCTCGGCGGGTTCGATCCGGCGAACTACGAAGCCGAGTACCTGCACGTGACCGCGCGCGACGGAACCCAGGTGCCGGTTTCGCTGGTCCAGCGCAAGGGAACGGCGCGCGACGGCTCGGCGCCGCTGCTGCTGTACGGCTACGGGTCGTACGGCTACAGCCAGGACGCGCGCTTCAACAGCGCTGCCCTGTCCCTGCTGGATCGCGGCTTCGTCTACGCCATCGCCCATGTCCGCGGCGGCCAGGAGATGGGCCGGCAGTGGTACGAGGACGGCAAGCTGCTGAAGAAGATGAACACGTTCACGGACTTCATCGACTGCGGGCGTGCGCTGGTGGACCGGCGGTACACGTCGCCGGACCGTCTGTTCGCCATGGGCGGTTCGGCCGGCGGCCTGCTCATGGGAGTCATCGTGAACCAGGCGCCCGAGCTGTGGCGCGGGGTCATCGCCCAGGTGCCGTTCGTCGATGTGGTCACGACGATGCTCGACGCCTCGATTCCGCTGACGACCGGCGAATACGACGAGTGGGGCAATCCCAACGACAGGACGTACTACGACGCGATGCTCGCCTATTCGCCGTACGACCAGGTCGAGGCGAGGGCCTACCCGGCGATGCTGGTGACGACCGGTCTGCACGACAGCCAGGTGCAGTACTGGGAGCCGGCCAAGTGGGTGGCGAAGCTGCGCGCCCTGAAGACCGACGCCAACCCGCTGTTGCTGAGGACCAACATGGACGCCGGACACGGCGGCCGGTCGGGACGATTCCGGTCGCTGGAGGAAACGGCGCTGGGGTTCGCGTTCATGATGGGATTGGCGCCGGGCGGACGGTAGATCCCTGCGGTCGGTGAAGTGAAGCGGGCCTGGTGCCGACACCGTCGACTCAGGACCGCTTCCCCACCAGCACCGGAAACTCGAACTCGTCCGCCACGCCCGTGATGGGCGGGTGCGTCCGCACGTCGGCGATGCCGGCGGCCGCCAGCGCGTCCAGCAGTTCATCGTCCTGCCAGGCCTGGTTGCACTGCGCGAAGCGGCTGGTCTCGCCGGTGTCGGCGTCGACGATCCAGTGCACATGGATCTCCGCGCGGGCGTCCTCGTCCCAGGCGAACTCCTCGAGCCACAGGTGGGGCCGCGCGCCGAACGGCGAACTGTCGACGGCCGACCAGGTGGCGGCGTCCTCCTTCACGAACAGGTCCCACGGCTGGTACTCCAGCACGAACAGGCCGCCTGGGCGCAGCAGCGACGCCAGGCGGGGCAGGAACGCGCGCGCCTGCTCAGGGCGAAAGGAATGGAACTCGCCGAACCAGAAGGTGACCGCGTCGAAGGGCGCGCCGGCGAGCGCCGCGAAATCGCCGGGCAGCGCGGTCAGGTCGGCTTCGAGAAACACGGCGTCCAGGCTGTTCGCGACAGCGTGGTCGCGGGCCCAGCGCAGCGGTGCCGGCGCGAAGTCGAAGCCGCAACCGGCATGGCCGCGGGCGGCCAGTTCATGGACGTACAGTCCGGGGCCACAGCCCACGTCCAGCACGCGCCAGGGGCCGGGCGTTCCGGCGCGCGCCTTCAACTGTTCCAGCAGCCAGTCGACGTGGGCGCGGATCACGTCCGGCGCCCGGCTGGCCATGTGGGTGGCCGGGTCCAGGTGCACATCCAGCATCCGGCGGCTGAAGGCCGGGTCGGACCAGGGCAACTGGTCGCCGTCCTGCCAGGGGCGGGCCGGGCGGGAGGCCTCGAGGATGCGCCGCAGGGGACCGCGGGGGGACGAAGTGTCACTCACTGGGTCGGCTTTCGGTGTCGGGTTGTCCCCGGGGCTGTGGATAACTTCCAGCCCGGCCCAGGCGACGCCAGGGCGGGCCTGGAGGGGGCCGTTGGGGTGATTATCCCCGCCCGCGCCGCAATCGGCCACTGCGAAGGTGACGCTGTCCGCAGGTTATCCACCGGTCCGGAGGAGTCTTGCCCCGGGTTTTCCGCAGCCTGTCCCCGGGTTTGTGCGCCGGGGCTCAGCGCGGATTTGGGGGCCGGGCGGCCAGGTGGTAATATGTCCAGCCTGACAGCTTCCCTTAACCGCCGAGGGTGCCCGCACATGGAAATGAAGCCCGAGCGCTCCGCGGGGACCCCGTCCGCCTCCCGATCGACCTTCGGGTACGACCGCCTGCCCGGCGACCGCCGCCCCCCCTTCTCGGAGGAGGCCGAGCAGGCCGTCCTGGGCGCCGCGCTGGTGGACAAGGAGGCCGTCGGTCTGGCGCGCGAGCGCATCGACCACGCCGACTTCTACCGGCTGGAGCATCAGCTCATTTTCCGCGCGATGTGCCGCCTGTACGAGAATGATCAGGCCGTCGACCCCATCACCATCGCCGACATGCTCGAGAAATCGGCCGAGGCGTTCCTGGACAAGGGGCAGCTCAAGGCGCTGCAGGGGCGCAGCCTGCTGGATCTGGTCGGCGGCATGGATTTCCTGATCGACCTGGCCGGCATGATGGGTTCGGCCGCCAATGTCGTGCACCACGCCGGCATCGTGCGGGAAAAGGCGGTGCTCAGGCAGCTGATCAGCGTGTCGGGAGCCATCGCCAGCGAGGCATTCGAGGGCGCGGACGAGGCGGCCGCCATTCTCGACCGGGCGCAGGGCAAGATCTTCGAGGTGAGCGAGCAGTCGCGCAGCGGCGGGTTCGAGTCCGTCGAGTCGATCGTCCCGGGCACGTTCAAGTCGATCGAAGAGGCGTTCCAGAGCGGCGACGACGTGACGGGTCTGCGCACCGGCTTCCGCGAGATGGACCGGCGCACGGGCGGCCTGCAGAAGGGCGACCTGATCATCCTGGCGGCGCGCCCGTCGATGGGAAAGACGAGTCTGGCGCTGAACCTGGCCTACCACGTGGCGGTGCACGAGAAGAAGCCGGTCGGCGTCTTCTCGCTGGAAATGTCGCGCGAACAGCTGGTCATGCGCATGCTCGGCAGCAGCGGCTCGTTCAACCTGCACAACCTGCGGCGCGGCAAGCTGCGGGCCGAGGACTGGCCGCGGCTGACCCAGGCCTGCGAGCAGTTGTCGCGGGCGCCCATCTTCATCGACGACAACAGCGGCATCTCGGTGCTGGAGATGAAGGCCAAGGCGCGGCGGCTCAAGCAGCAGCACGGGCTGGGCCTGATCGTGATCGATTACCTGCAGCTGATGAGCGGCGGCGCGCGCATCGAGAACCGGCAGCAGGAGATCTCGCAGATCAGCCGCAACCTGAAGGGCCTGGCGAAGGACCTGGGCGTGCCGGTGGTGGCGCTCAGCCAGCTGTCGCGCGGGGTCGAGGCGCGCGGCGACCACAAGCCGATGCTGAGCGATCTTCGCGAGTCGGGCGCCATCGAGCAGGACGCCGACGTCGTGCTGTTCATCTTCCGCGAGGAAGTCTACAAGCCGGACGACGAGTCGGTGCACAACATGGCCACCGTCATCATCGGCAAGCAGCGAAACGGCCCGATCGGGCAGTTCGACCTGCATTTCCACAAGGAATTCACGCGTTTCTCGGATCTGGCGCGCTGAGGAACCCGTGTGATGTCCGGACCGCTGCACCTCATCGACCTCGACCAGCCGCTGCCCGGCCAGCGCCGGTTCATTTCGTGCTGGGCGCGGATCGACGACGCGTTTTCATACGTGGTCGACCCGGGGCCGCCGAGTTCGGCCGGGGTGCTTCTGGAAGCCCTGCGCGGGCTGGGGCTCGCCCGACTGGACTTCATCCTGTTGACCCACGTCCACCTGGATCACGGCGGCTGTACGGCGCGCCTGCTGGAGGCGTGGCCCGAAGCGAAAGTGGTCTGTCATCCGGCGGGTCGGCCGCATCTGATCGACCCGGGCCGGCTGTGGGCCGGTTCACGCAAGGTGCTCGGCGCCAAGGCCGAGGTGTACGGCGAGCCGCGGCCGGTGCCGCCCGGCGCACTGGCGGACGACGCGGCGGCGGCGGCGCGCGGAATCGAAGTGATCCCCACGCCGGGCCATGCGCCGCACCACGTGGCGTTCCGCGACGGTGACGATGTGTTCGTGGGCGAGGCGGCGGGCACTTTCTCGTCGCTGGGGCTGGGGCCGGACTCCGAGGCATACTACCTGCGGCCCGCCACCCCGCCGCGGTTCCACCCGTCGGTGGCGCAGGCCTCGCTGGACCGGTTGCTGGCTTTGGATCCCCTGCCCCGGAGGCTGCGCTTCGCGCACCACGGCTGGTTCGCCGGCGACGTGCGCGGGCTGCTCCTGGCCGCGAGGGGCCAGATCGACCTGTGGCTGGAGGCCTGCCGGCAGGCGCTGGCCGCCCAGCGGGGACTGCCGCACACCGAACCCGGGAGCGAGGACGAGTTCCTTGCCGCCATCGCCGACCTGGCGCGTCGCGCCGACCCCCATTACGCCCGGGGACAGACGCTGCCGCCGGATATCCGGGAGCGGGAACGGGAATTCACGCGCCAGTCGCTGCGCGGGATGCTCGGGCACCTGTTGACGGACGAGGTGGACGACGGCCGATCCTGACCGGTCGCGGACGGGCGCCCCGGCGGTTGTAGACTTCCCCGGACCCTGCTCCTATATTGGCCCGACGATGAAGTCACTTCTGGCAAGCATAGGCAGGGCCGTCACCGACGGTCTCGACGGCGCGGGCAGGGGCGTCCTGCTTCTGCGCGCCATCCTGTTTCAGACCCCGCACGTCTGGCGGATGCGGCGCGAGATCATCGAGCAGATGCAGATCGTGGCGATCGGGTCCCTGCCCGTGGTGGTGGTGACCTCGATCTTCGTGGGCGCCGTCACCGCCGTGCAGGGCGTCTACCAGATGCAGGCCTACGTGCCCATGAAGTTCCTGGGCACGGTCATCTCCAAGTCCGTGTTCATCGAACTGGGTCCGGTGCTGATGGCGCTGGTGGTGGGCAGCCGGCTCTGCGCCAACTACGCGGCCGAACTGGGCTCGATGAAGGTGACCGAGCAGCTGGACGCCATGACCATCATGGCCATCGATCCCAACCGTTTCCTGGCCATGCCGCGGTTCTGGGCGGCGGTGCTCATGATGCCGGTGCTGACCGTCTTCTGCGACCTGATCGCCGTGCTGGGCGGGTATGCGACCTCGGTGCTGACGCTCGATGTCTCGAGCGGCGTGTTCATCGAGGGGCTGCAGATGTTCTACAAGCACAGCGATCTGCTCGGCGGCCTGATCAAGTCGTTCGTCTTCGGCGGCATCATCGCCATGAGCGGCATCTACTACGGATTCAATACCCGGGGCGGCGCCGAGGGCGTGGGACGCTCGACGATGACCGCCGTCGTGGGCAGCTGCCTGAGTGTCCTGGTGGCCGACTACCTGCTGGCCATCGTGTTGTTCCAGATCGTGTTCGAGTCGACGTGAGCATGCAGCAGGAATGGGACATCCCCCCGCCGCCGGACCAGAGCGTCGCCGACCCGGCGTCGTTCAGCGGCATCGTCGTCGAGGGCGTCAGCAAGAGCTTCGGCACCAAGGTCGTGCTGGACGGCGCCGATCTGCTGATCCACAAGGGCGAGACCATCGTCATCATCGGGCGCAGCGGCGAAGGCAAATCGGTTCTGCTGAAGCACATCGTCCGGTTGCTGGAGCCGGACGCCGGTCGCATCTGGGTCGAGGGCTCCGACGTGCAGACGCTCGAGGACGGGCCCCTGATGGAACTGCGCCGGAAGTTCGGCTTCCTGTTCCAGGGTGCGGCTCTGTTCGACTCCATGACGATCTGCAGGAATATCGGCCTCGCGCTCGAGGAACACACCGACTGGCCGGCGGCGAAGATCCGCGCGCGGGCCTGCGAATGCCTGGCGCAGGTGGGACTGGTCGGGGCCGAGGACAAGCTGCCCAGCGAGTTGTCCGGCGGCATGAAGAAGCGGGCGGGACTGGCGCGCGCCATCGTCATGGAGCCCCGGTACATCCTGTACGACGAGCCGACGACGGGGCTGGACCCGATCACCAGCGACACCATCAACGACCTGATCATCGAGCTCCAGAAGGATCTGGGGGTCACCAGCATCGTGGTGACGCACGACATGCCGAGCGCCTTCAAGATCGCCGACCGGATGGCGATGTTGAGCCGGGGCCGCATCGTGTTCACCGGCACCGTCGACGAGGTGCGGACGACCGCGCACCCGATGGTGCGCCAGTTCATCGAGGGCCGGTCCCAGGGACCACTGGGCACATTTTGACCGCAGAAGGCCGCGGCATCGCCAGCCGCCGGCCGGGGAGACGCCGATGCGATCCAGATTGAACGAGGTCCAGGTCGGGTTGGTCACCATCGTCGCCATCGCGATGCTGATTTCCGGCATGCTGTGGCTCAAGCGCATCGACCTGGGCAAGGGGTCGAGCCTGTACCAGGCCGACTTCGCCAAGGTCGAAGGCCTGCGCGAGGGCGACAAGGTCCAGGTTCGCGGCATCCGCATGGGCGAAGTCACCGGCATGCAGATCATGCCCCAGGCCGTCCGCGTGCAGTTGCAGCTCGACGACACGGTCCGGTTGTGCGACGACGCCGTGGTCATCCTGGGCGAAAAGGGCATCGTCGGCGAAGTGGTCATCGAGATCGACCCGGGCGTGGGCACGCCGGTGCAGGAAGGGCACATCTTCGCCGGGCGCTCGGCCGGCACCATCGCCGCCATGACCGACGCCGCGGGCGCGGCCCTCGCCGAGATGCGCGTGTTGACGGGCAAGGTGACCTCGCTTCTGGAAGAGGTGCGCAGCGAGGGCAAGATCGTCGCCACGCTGGAGCAGGCGAACGAGACCCTGAACAAGGTCGATCGCATGGTGGAACAGAACCACGAGGACGTGACCGTCATCCTGGACGACCTGCGCGCCTCGACCACCGGCCTGCGCCGGTTGATGGAATCGGGCCGCCTGGACGAGACGCTGGCGGGCACGAAGGCGGCGGCCGAAGCGGCCGACTCGCTGATGACGGGTCTGGGCGCGACCACGAGGCGTTTCGACGCGCTGCTGGCCAAGCTGGACGAGGGCGAAGGCACGGCGGCGATGCTCATCAACGATCCGGCGCTCTACATGCGCACGGACTCGACGCTGACGGCGGTGCAGCGCCTGCTGGACGACCTGCGGCGCAATCCGAAGAAGTACTTCAAGCTGAACATCATCGATTTCTAGGCGGGAACCGGGCGAACGGCGGCCGGCTGCCGGCCGGACACAGGGGAGGAACGGGATGAACGAGGGTCAGAGGAAGGAACTGCTGCTGAAGGCCATCAAGGATGCGGTGATGGTCGAGGTCAAGGGGCAGCAGCTGTACAGCCACGCCGCGGAGCAGGCCACCGATCCGGCCGCGCGCGCCATGTTCGAGATGCTCGCGCGCGACGAGGACGATCACGTGCGGATCCTGACCACGCAGTACCGCCACCTGCTGGCGGACGGCCACCTGGACCTGACCGGGCTGAACCCGGCCGAGGTCGATCACGGCTCGCAGACCGTGATCTCCGACGAATTCAGGCGCGCCGTGCGCAAGGGCAGCTTCGAGATGGCGGTCATCAGCATCGGCTGCGACCTGGAGAACAAGGCGATCGCCTACTACCGCGACCATGCCGCCCGCACGGATGATGCCGACCTCAAGCAGTTGTTCACCTGGCTTCTCGAGTGGGAAGACGGCCATCTGACGCAGCTGCTGGAGCTGGAGAAAATCTACCAGGACGCGTACTGGGCCGACCAGGGCTTTTCGCCCATGTAGCGGCTGCGGGAAGACGGTGAAGGTTTGCTCGTCTGGTTCCTTTTCCTGGCGCTCATCATCGGGCTGCTGGCGCTGGATCTGGGCGTCTTTCACCGGCGTGCCCATGTGATCGCCGTTCCCGAGGCGCTGCGCTGGTCGGCGTTCTGGATCGGCCTGGGTCTGACTTTCGGGGTGGCGGTGTACTTCCTGTACGACCGCCACTGGCTCGGAGTCGGGTTGACGGTGGGCGAACCGCTCACCGGCTCCCAGGCCGCGCTGCAGTACCTGACCGGGTACGTCGTCGAGAAGTCGCTCAGCCTCGACAACATTTTCGTCATCGCCATGATTTTCCGGTACTTCCAGTTGCCGGCGGCGCTGCAGCACCGCGCGCTGTACTGGGGCAT
>JAIFKS010000135.1 GCA_020049465.1 bacterium
TGCTCCACGAGTGCATGTAGGTGGCGAGCGTGCTGATCGAGGCGCAGAGCATCAGCGCCGCGAAGGCGCCCAGCAGACCGGTCGGCAGGAGAGCCGCCAGGGTCAGCGGGCCGCGCATCTGCGAGCGCACCGCCTCGTTGGGGATGGCGTCGAGTTTCACCTGCACGCCGCCGGCCAGGCCGCTCCAGTCGGGATGATGCAGCACGGTGTAGATCAGGATGGGCACGAACGTCATGAACATGCCCTGCCCGATGCCGCGCCACAGGCCCAGCACGTTGCCCATCTTGCCCTCGTGGGCCGAGCGTGCCGAGGTGTTGTAGGCCTGGGTGCCCTGCCAGGACATCGCCCCGTAGAACAGGCCGACCACGCCGATCAGGAAGTAGGTGACGTTGAAATCGGCGACGTAGCCCGTGTCGAAGGGGTTGATCTTGGAAAGCCCCGGAGGGGACTGCATCATCACCGTCGAGACATCGTCCCAGCCGACCGCGCGCAGCAGCCAGGCGGCCAGCACCAGGAAGACGATGTAGGCGAAGACGCCCTGGATGAACTCGGTCACCAGCACCGACACGTGGCCGCCCGCCAGCACGAACCAGACGGCCGAGCCGAGGGTGATCAGCATCATCAGCGGGTACAGGGGGATGCCCAGCGGTCCCAGGTGCCACACCTCGGGCAGGCCCAGATAGTGGATGAAGAACCGCGCTTCGACGGCCGGGAAGATGCCGAAGTTGATCAGGCCGGCGCCGAAGGCGACGCTGCCGGCGAAGATGCGGAAGCGGCGGCTGTAGCGGCGCTCGAAGAACTCGGACAGGGTCAGGGCGCGCGTGCGCCGGAACCGGTAGTTCACCCAGCCGGTCACCGTCACGATGGTCATGAACAGCGACATGCTCAGGCCCCACCAGCCCATGGCGAAGCCCGCCTCGTAACCCATCTCCAGGTTGGCGACGATGGTGATGGCGCCGATCGCGGCGATGCCCGCCGAGACCGTCAGCAGGTAGCGGCCGGCGCTGCGGCCGGCCGCCAGGTAGTCGGCCACGCCGCGCATGTAACGGCGCGTGGCGAACATCGAGCCCATGATGACCGCGTACATGACCAGGACGATGGACCAGTCGAGCGGGGTCAAAACAGACGCGGCTCCTCGAGGCGGGGTGAATCGCCGAGCGTGTGGCCTTCCAGGCGCAGCAGGCGCGCCTTGGTGTCGATGCCGCCGGCGAAGCCCACCAGCGAGCCGCCGCGGCCGACCACGCGATGGCAGGGGATCAGGATGGGCAGCGGGTTGCGCCCGGCGGCCTGGCCCACCGCGCGCGTGGCCTGCGGCTTTCGCAGCCCGCGCGCGACCTCTCCGTACGTGCGCAGCTTGCCGTAGGGGATCTTCTGCAGATAGGCCCACACACGCCGGTCGAATTCGGTGCCGTGCGGATCCAGTTCGATGGTGAACACGCTGCGGGCGCCGACGAAGTATTCGGCCAGCTGGTCGCGCAGTTCGCCGAAGGCGCCGTCGTCCTCTTTCACCTGGACCTCGGGACCGAACTGGTGCCGCGCGGCGGCGTGCGCGTGGGTGTGGTACTCCCAGGCACAGGGCAGGAACTCGAGCCGGGCCAGCCCGCAGGGGCCGGCCACCGCCAGCAGCGGGTCCAGGGCCGTTCGCAGCAGCGTATAGCGCACCATGGGACGACCTTAACATCGGCCCGGGCCCGGCGCACGCCAATTCGGCGGCTCGCGAGCCCATTGCGCCGCGGCCCCGCGCCCGTTAAGCTGAAACCGGAGCCGGTGCCCGGCCGTACTTCCCTGACGGGCCCGCGATCCGCGCGCGGAACCAAGCGCCCGCAGCACCCGAAGTCCACCTCCCGCAGCCGCGAAGGGAAACCGTCGTGAATCTCCGTCGCATCCTGTCCGTACCCGGCCTGGTGGCGCTGCTGGCTGTCGCCGGCGCCGCCGCGGCGGCCGACCTTCCCGATCTGAAATTCGAGAAGTATATCCTGGACAACGGGTTGCAGGTCATCCTGCACGAGGACCACAGCCTGCCCACCGCGGCGGTGAACATCTGGTACCACGTCGGTTCGAAGAACGAGAAGCCCGGCCGCACCGGCTTCGCGCATCTCTTCGAGCACATGATGTTCCAGGGCTCCCGGAACCACGACAGCGACTACTTCCTGCCGCTCCAGAAGGTCGGCGGGCAGGTCAACGGCTCGACCAACAACGACCGCACCAACTACTGGGAAAACGTGCCCGCCGACCAGCTCGAGCTGGCCCTGTTCCTGGAGGCGGACCGCATGGGCTGGCTGGTGCCGGCCATGACACAGGAGAAGCTCGACAACCAGCGCGACGTCGTGAAGAACGAGAAGCGCCAGGGCGAGAACCGGCCCTACGCCAAGAGCCGCGACCTTCTGCTCGAACTGATGTATCCCGTGGGCCACCCTTACCGGTGGCCGGTCATCGGCAGCATGGACGATCTGTCGGCGGCCTCGCGCGAGGATGTCTCCGAATTCTTCAAGCTCTACTACGCGCCGAACAATGCCTCGCTGTGCGTGGCGGGCGACTTCGACCCGGCCCAGGCGAAGGAGTGGATCGCCAAATACTTCGGCCCCATCCCGCCGGGCCGCCCGGTCGACCGCCTGGAAGCGTGGATCCCGCAGCTCGAGGGCGAGCGCCGCATCCTGGCCGAGGACGCCGTCGAACTGCCCCGCCTGTACATGCAGTGGCACTCGCCGGGCTGGTACCAGGCGGGCGACGCCGAGTTCGACCTGTTGGCCGACATCGTGGCTTCCGGCAAGACCTCGCGCCTGTACAAGTCGCTGGTCTACGAGAAGCGGATCGCGCAGGACATCGCGGCCGCGCAGTCCTCCCGCGAGATGAGCGGCATCTTCAGCCTGACGGCCACGGCGGCGCCGGGTCATGACCTGGCGGAGCTGGAGGCGGCCATCGACGCCGAACTGGCCGTGCTGCTGGCCAAGGGCGTGACCGAGCGCGAAGTGGATCTGGCCCGCACACGCTTCGAGGCGAACGCCGTCCGCGAACTGCAGCAGATCGGCGGCTTCGGCGGCAAGGCCGACCGGCTGAACCGCTACAACGTGCTGGTGGGCGACCCGGGCTGGCTGCAGGAGGATCTGGCCCGCTACGCCGTCGCCGACGCGGCCTCGGTCAACCGCTGGCTGCGCCGGCATGTCGACCCGGAGCGCCGCGGCGTGCTGTGGATCGTGCCGCAGGGCAAACTGGCCGCCACCGCCGACGTGGACCGCTCGCAGCTTCCGGCCGGCGCCGAGCCGACTTCATTCACGCCGCCCCCGGTGCGGCTGGCCACCCTGGGCAACGGCCTCGAACTGTGCGTGGTCCAGAAGCACGACCTGCCGCTGGTCGAAGTGCGGCTGGTGGTCAAGGCGGGCTGGGCCGACGATCCCCTCGACAGGCAGGGCGCCGCGGCGCTGACGGCCGAGATGCTGGACGAGGGCGTCAAGGGGCGCAGCGCGCTGGCCCTGTCCGAGGCGGTCGAGTCCCTGGGCGCCGAACTGACCGCCGGCAGCGGCTTCGACGGCACGCAGGTGTCCCTGAACGTGCTGCGCGGGCAGCTCGACGCCGGCCTGGACCTGATGGCGGATGTGGTGCTGCGGCCGACGTTCCCGGCCGACGAGTTCGAACGCATCCGCCAGAGCTACCGCGGACGTCAGCAGCAGGAATCGGTGCAGCCGCAGGCGCAGGGCCAGAACGAGTTCCGCCGTCGCCTCTTCGGCGATAAGCATCCCTACGCCCAGCCCGGCTCGGGCCTCGGCACGCGCCGGACGCTGGACGCGCTGACCCGGAACGACCTGCTGTCCTTCCACGGATCGTGGTTCGTGCCCAACAACGCGAGCATCGTCGTCGTCGGCGACGTGACGCCGGACGAAGCCATGGCGGCCGTGAGTCGCGTGTTCGGCGCCTGGAAGGCCGTCCCGCTTCCGGACCGCACGCCGCTGCCGGAGCCCGCGTACCGGGGCCCGCGCCTGGTGGTCATCGACCGTCCCGGCGCGGAGCAGAGCCAGATCCTGGGCGGTTACGTGGGTATGGCGCGCGGTGACCCCGACTATCCGGGATTCGAAGTGCTGAATTCGGCCTTCGGTGCCCAGTTCGCTTCGCGCATCAACCTGAACCTGCGCACGTACGGCGTGCGCTCGCAGCTGGCGGGCTACCGCCACGGCGGCCTGTTCGCGATGAGCGCGCCGGTGCAGACCAGCGCCACGGCCGCGTCGATCTCCGAACTGCTGAACGAAATGACACTGATGCGCGGCACCAGGCCGCTGGTCGGCGGCGAGCTGGCCGACAGCCGGAACCGCCTGGTGCAGGGCTTTCCGCAGCGGTTCACGACGTACGGCGGCATCGCCCGGCAGCTGGCCGATCTGATCCAGACCGGACTGCCGCTGGACGAATGGCTGATCTACGTCCGCCGCATCGAAGCGATGGGCGAAAGCGAGGTTGCCGGCATCGTCGAGCGGCATCTGGACCCCGCACGCGTGGTGTGGGTCATCGTGGGCGACTGGGCGGTCATCGCCGACGACCTGCGCGGCCTGGACCTGGGTGAAATCGAGGTCGTCAGCACGCCGCGGTCCTGAAGGGCGCGGTTTTCGGAGCATCCCTGCCGGATCGGCCGGGGTTGCGGCCGCGGGGGGCCACGGGTATCGTGGCCCCCATGCTTTCGCACCACGCACAAACCAAACCGGGGCGTTTCCTCGTCCTGGCGATGATCAGCGCGGCCCTGACCGCGGCCGGCTGCCGCTCCGAACCCGCTGCGGAGAGCGCGCCCAAACCAGAGGCGTCGCCGGCGGTCGGATCCGGCGCCGCCGCCGAAGCCGCACCCCCGGTCATCCTGACCGCAGGCTTCGAACCTTCCACGATCGCTCCCGGCGGCACGGTGACCGTGCTGTGGCGCTTGCTTCCGGCGGCCGACTGGCATCTGTACTGGTCCGGCCGCAACGATTCGGGCTTCGCCCCGCGTGTGAAACTGGACCTGCCGCCCGGATGGAGCGCCGGCCCGCTGCAGTGGCCGACGCCGGCCCGCTACGTGTCGGCCGGAGACATTCTCGACCATGTCTACCACGGCGAACTGGTGCTGCTGCAGGAGATCACCGTGCCCCGGGACGAGGCGCCGGGCCGCAGGGTGGAGCTGCGGGCCGCGTGGCAGTGGCTGGCCTGTCGAGACAGCTGCGTGCCGGGCCGTGATTCGCTGCGGGTGTCCGTCGATCTCGCGGCGGCCGCGCCGATCGCCTCCGACCCGTCGCCCGCGCTGCTGGCGGCCCGCGCCCGCCTGCCCCGACCTCTGCCGCCCGACGTGGTCACCACGGCCTGGGAAGGCGTCGTCCTGCATATCCGCCGCGAAGGACCCGATGCGGGAACCGCTGCGGGACGGATGACGTTCATGCCGGCCGACGACTGCGGCGACCTGGCCGATCTTCTGCACGACGGCGTGGGGCAGAGCCTGGCGCTCCGCCTGGCCCCGCGCGACGGCCAGGTTGGTCCCGTGCGCGGTCTGCTCGTTCTGGAAGGCGCGGCCGGACCGGCCCGCTCCTTCGTTCTCGATGTTCCCGCGGCGCGCCTGGCCGCCGTTCCCGTCAACGACACTCCCGCCGGAGGATGACCATGAAGACGTCCCGTTTCGCCCCCGTCGCCCTGTTCCTGCTGCTGGTCGCGCCGACGCTCGCGCCGACCCCGGCGACAGCTGAACATCCGAAAGCCGAACACCCGAAGGCTGAGCATCCGAAAGCCGAACATCCGGCCACGGCCACGTCCACCCCGGCGGCCGTCGGCGACAAGGCCCCCGATTTCAAGCTGACCGACACCGACGGCGTCGAGCACTCGCTGGCGCAGTACCTGGCCGAAGGTCAGGTTGTGGTGCTGGAATGGTTCAATCCCGATTGCCCGTTCATCATCAAGCATCACAAGACCAACCGGACGATGGACGAGACCTACGCCACGCTGAAGCACAAGGGCGTGGTCTGGCTGGCCGTCAATTCGGGCGCCGCCGGCAAACAGGGCGCCGGACTCGAGCGCAACAAGAAGGCGCGTGAAGAGTACCGGATGACCTTCCCGGTGCTGCTGGACGAGAACGGGGCCGTGGGGCGCGCCTACGGCGCCAAGACGACGCCGCACATGTTCATCATCGGCAAGGACGGCAAGCTGGCCTACAGCGGGGCCATCGACGACAATGCGTCGCCGACCGAGTACGGTACCCGGAACCATATCATCTCGGCGTTGCGCGGCGTGCTGGATGGACGCGCGGTGCCGGAGCCCGTCACCAAGCCCTACGGCTGCAGCGTCAAGTACGCCGACTAGCCCCGACCTGCCGGCAAAAACACGCGGGCCCGGTCCGAAGACCGGGCCCGCACCATCCTCCCCGCACCACCCGTGACTCAGCGCCGCGGCACCTTCGTTCCCGGAAGCTTCCCGGGAAGCATCGGTTCGTCATGGCAGTCGGTGCACGACGGCTTCACCGCGAAATTCATCTCCAGATGGCAGCTCGCGCATTCCAGGTCGATGTGGTTTTCGCTCAGTTTCAGACCCGTCGCCGCATGGTCGAACGAGCCGACCTCCCAGTGGATGTGGCACGAGGTGCACGTGTTGCTGGGCTTCCGGAAGTCCTCCGGTTTGCCGTGGCAGGTGGCGCAGGCCACGTGCTTGTGGAAGGGCTCCAGCGCCCAGCCGGTCGACACGCGATGGTCGAACTGCGGCTTCGAACCGCTTGAATGGCAGAACGCGCAGTCGCGCTCGGCGTGGCAGGCGCCGCAGGTGGTCACATGGTCCAGCCGCTTCTTCACCCTGGTGCCGCCCGTATCATGGCAGCTGCTGCAGGTGTCGCCGCGGTGGCAGTCCACGCAACTCAGGCCGAACTGCTCGACATGGTCCTCGTGATGGAACGTGACCACGGGGCCGGTGGGTTCACTCGTCTGGTAGGTGTAGGTCGGCGTCGCCTTGATCAGCGGATGCCGCGCACCGACGATATCCGTCGGGTCGTGCGAACCAGCACCGGACTTGGGCTTCTCCGTCGTGCCGGTCTTGTCGCCGGCCTGGATGTGGCAGAAGCCGCAGGCGTTCTCGTGGCTCCAGTCCAGATGGCAGTTGATGCACTGCCGGTGGTAGGCGCCCTTGAGCGCTGGTTGCCGCAGATTGGCCGTCTCGCGCTTCGGCTCGTGGCATTCGCGGCAGGCGGGCACCTTGCCGGTGGGCGGCGAGTAGTGGTGGCAGTTCGTGCAGCCGCCGGTCATCGCCGACATGCGTGCGTGCAGCTGGTGAGCGAACACAACCGGTCCGTACAGTTCCGCCAGCTGGTCGATGATGACGATTTCCGGCCCCTCGTCCGTCGTGTGCTTGCCCTGGAACTGGGCGCCGTGGCGCCTGCACGACTGCAGGCAGGGGTTCTCGTGGGACGGCGAGGTGCAGCTGTGGCAGTTGGCGCACTCGCCCTGCATGGCGGCGGCCTTGGCCGCGGGGCGGGACGCGGTCGGGGTCTTGTGCGCCGGGTCCGCCACCTGGGCCGTAGCCGCGGCGGCGGCCAGACACAGCAGGACGATCAGGACCCCTCTCAGGCTACGCATGCTTGACTCCTTCTTCGTCCGGCAGGATGGGGAACATGAAGATGAACAGACGGTAGATCAGGATCAGCAGCGAGATGAAGCCCACCGTCAGCAGCACTTCGGTCCAGGCCGGGATATACGGTCCTTCACCGAAAGGCGGCGTGTAGCCGATGATGAAGATGTTGACCCGGTTGAGCGCCACGCCGAAGACCACCATGGCGGCGGCGCTGAACAGCCAGGCCGGGCGACGGCGCAGCTGGTGGCTCAGCAGGATGGCGATCGGGATGAAGATGCCGACGATGTTCTCCACGCCCCAGCTGAACGTCCGCAGCGAGAAATCCTGCAGGTACACCCAGGAGCCGCGGTTGGCCATGTCCACGACCTTGGAACCGAAGTAGACCGTCAGCAGGAAGGGGATGAGCCGGGCCAGGGGACTGAGCACCGGCATCTCGGGTTTCCGCTTCAGCGCGCGCGAGGCCAGCATCGACTCGAACACCACCATCGACAGGCCCACCGCGAAGGCCGACAGCAGGAACTGCAGCGGCAGGATCGCCGTGTGCCACAGCGGGTGCAGCTTGCTCGGCGCGATCACCATCAACGTGCCCAGGGACGACTGGTGGGCGCAGGAGAGCACAACGCCCATGATGATGAAGAAGTTCATCACCTTGCCCAGCGTGTTGTCGACCAGGCGCAGCAGCACTTCGACCGCGCCGTTCAGGCCGCGCAGCGCGCCCGGCAGGTTCACATGGCCGCGGAAGCGCTCGCAGACGATCGGCGCGAACTCGATGTACAGAACCGTCAGGTAGATGCAGACGCACATGCCGACTTCGAACAGCGCCGAATTGCCCTGCCACATCGAAGGCATCAGCACGTGCCAGATGTTGTAGTAGCGGCCCAGGTCGACGCAGACGCCCAGCGCCACGAAGGTGTAGCCCAGCATCGCGGTCAGCAGGGCCGGGCGCACCAGCACCTCGTAGCGTCCGTTGTGCAGCACGTGCGCGATGAACGCTGTCGTGAATCCGCCCGCGGCGAGGGCGACGCCCGTGGCCACGTCGATGCCGATCCAGATGCCCCAGGGGTACTGGTCGTTCAGGTTGGTGACCGCTCCCAGTCCGAAGAAGAGCCGGACGCCCAGGACGATCAACCCCAGCGCCGCGATCGCGGCGATGACGATCACACCGGGGGTGAAGAACGGGACCGCGGCGCGCCCGAACAGGGGCGCCGGCCGCTCGTGGTGGGCGGCGGGATGGATGGCGGGTCCGGTGGGCGATGCGTTGCCGCGCATCGCCAATGCGGCGCTGCCGTCAACGCGCTGGCGGCTAGCCATGGTGATCCTCCCCGTCATGGTTCCGGTTGTCCTGGTTCTGGTCTTCCTGGTCTTCCGACTCGTCCCAGCCCTTGCCGTGGCGTTTGTCGGTTGAAGATTTCATCAACACGCTCAGCAGTCCGAAGAGCATCAGCGGCCCACTGAAGCCGCGGAAGATGCCGTGCTGGATCGTCTCGGTCAGCACGGCCGGGCTTTCATTCGCCAGTTTGGGAATGCCGAATTCGGTGGCCGGCCGGTCGGCCAGCAACAGCCAAGAGGTGCCGCCGACCGTGTGTTCGCCCTGCACTTCCGGGTGGTAGCGGTCCGGATTCTGGTCGATCCGTTCGTGCGCGATCTTCAGCAGTTCGTCGCGGCGGCCGAACAGCAGGGCCTCGACCGGACACATTTCCACACAGGCGGGCGGGCGGCCCTGCTCGAGCGTGCGCTCGGCGCACATGGTGCACTTCATCACGCGCGGGGTCAGCGCGTTCTCGTATTCGTAGGCCGGGATCTGGAACGGGCAGGCGATCATGCAGTAGCGGCAGCCGATGCATTTCCAGGCGTCGTAGGTCACCGGGCCCATCAGCGATTTTTCCAGCGCGCCGACGATGCAGGCCGAGACGCAGGCCGGATGCTCGCAATGCATGCACTGCACCTTGGCGTCCAACTGCGGGCGTTCCGCCGTCTCCGCGTAGCGGTTCACCACGGTGAAGGCTTCGGCATCCGGACGACGGCGCTTCTCCAGCACGGCCTGGTCGTTGTAGGTATCGAGTGTGCCGTGCGGCAGCTTGTTCTCCTCGGCGCAGGCCCACTCGCAGCTGCGGCAGCCGATGCAGACCGTCAGGTCGGTCAGGACCCCGATCCGGGCCGGATCGAGCGGCGAGACGTAGGGCGAAGCCAGGGCGGTGGCCGAGGTCAGGGCCGCCGTGCCGGCGGTGGCGCCGGAGAATTTCAGGAATTCGCGTCTGGTAACCATGCATGTCCTCCTGGAGGCTCGCCGGACAGGCGAGGCGGGCGCACCGGGCGCTCACAGCGATCATGTTGGAGATGTGATATCGGGAAGTCAAATGGAATGTTAATTAATTGACATATGAAAGTGGTCGGAGATTGCAATTATAAGTCACGCAATGAGTTGAATAGAAAATCCGACTCAAAATCAGGCATTCGGGCAGGGAGCAACCCGGCCAGCGGGCTGCTGTTCAGACGACTGGCGGCAGGACTGGCGGCAGGGCGAGGGGGCGCCCCTGGGCGTCGATGTGCACGTACGTGACCTCCGCCTCGGTGACCTGGACCCGCTCCCCGCCGCCCCGGCGTTCGGCTTCGACCAGAACGCGCACGCGGATCGACGTATGGCCGCGCTCCAGGGGCTCGGTGTAGAACGACACCAGGTCGCCCACGAGCACGGGGTGTTTGAACACGACGCGGTCCATGGCCACGGTCACCAGCCGGGTGCAGCCCAGGCGCAGGGCGGCCACGGCGCCGGCCTGGTCGATGTGGCTGAGGATGACCCCGCCGAAAATGGTGCCGTGGTGGTTGGTGTCACGCGGCATCATCAGCACGCGGATGGCGGCGGAGTCATGGTTGGGGGAGTCATGGTCGGCGGGCACGGGCTCTCCTCGGGTCCTGGGGGTCGGCGAAGCATCGCAAAGGCCGGCGTTTCTGTCCACCCCGACCCGGAACCGGATGGCCGGAAACCGGATAAGCCGTATCATAACCCGGTGTCTCGAGCGCCGACGAAGGGCGTTCCCCTTTCACATCCGCTTTGAACGGAGGCCGCATGACGATCGGCACCTTGACCCGCATGGTCGCGGCCGGCGCGCTGGCCGGTAGCCTGTTGTCGGGTATTCCGGCAGCGCGCGCCGAAGACGAGCTGAAGAACCTGAAGGTCTTCCCGCAGACCATCTCCAAGCGCGAGCTGGTCGAGACCATGAAGGAATGGAACCAGGCCCTGGGCGTGCGCTGTGATTTCTGTCACGAACAGAAGGTGCCGGGCGATTCCCAGAGCATCGACTTCGCCAGCGACAAACTGGGGCACAAGGCGGCCGCGCGCCGCATGTTCACCATGGTCCAGGAACTGAACGCCGGCCCGCTGCCGCGCGCCGCGGGCGAAGAGGACGCCGCCGTCAGCTGCGTCACCTGCCATCGCGGGCTGAAGAACCCGGCCACGCTGGACCGCGTCGTTCTGGTTGTGGCTCGTGAACAGGGCGGCGACGCCGGCGTGAAGAAGTACCGCGAGCTGCGCGACCGCTATTACGGCAGCGGTTCGTACGACTTCGGGCCCCGGAGCCTGCAGACGGTGACCGAGACGCTGGCGGCCGACCCGACCGGCCTGGATGCCGCGCTGGCCATCGGTCGGCTGAACGTGGAGATGAACCCGTCGTTCGCCGACGGCCACGTCGTGGTGGCGCAGATCCTCGAGATGAAGCAGGATAAGGCCGGTGCGCTGGCGGCGGTGAACGAGGCGCTGAAACTCGAACCCGCACACCGCCAGGCGCTTCGCCTGAAGCAGAAGCTCGACCAGTGAAGGGTGGGGGTTGATGAAGAGATCCTGGCGTCGGATATCCGGCTGGGTGGCCGTGGGCGTGATCGCGGTGTTCGTGGTCCTGCAGTTCGTGCCCGTGGACCGGGCGAACCCGCCGGTGACCCGCGATATCGATGCGCCGCCCGAGGTGGCCGTCGTGCTGCGGGCCGCCTGCTACGACTGCCACTCGCGCGAGACGCGCTGGCCGTGGTACAGCCGGGTGGCGCCGTTGTCGTGGTTCATCGCCCATCATGTCGAAGAAGGTCGCCGCGAACTGGATTTCTCGGACTGGCCTGCCTTCGACTACACGGTGCAGGACGAACTCCTGCGTGACGTGGCCAAGGAAGTGGGCGAGGACAAGATGCCGCTGGCAAGCTACCGCTGGGGTCACCCCGAGGCGCGTCTCACCGCGGCGCAGCGGGAAACACTGGTCCGCTGGGCGCAAGGCGGCTGAGCGGGCGCGCCGGCGCCGCGGCGCCCAAGAAAGCAGGCGACCTGCCGGGGCGAGAATCGGCAGGCCGCCTTTTGTCTTTCCGTCGTTTCGGTCACCGTCAGGATCAGCGGTACATGCCCTTGAGGTCGCCCCAAGTGGCGCCTTCGACTGCCACGCCTCCGCACGGGAACACGTTGTCGCCCAGCTGCACCGTGTAGGCGCCGACCATGCCGGCCCCGTAGGTGCTGATCACGACCCAGTATTCACGGCCGGGAACCAGGCGGATGTCATCGGCCGTCGACAGGGCGCTCAGAGTGCCCATGCCGTCGTCGTCGTCGAACGCCACCACGTTCTGCGACGGGGCCAGCGGGTCGAAAGGATCGCAGTAGAGGGTCAACACCGTGTCCGTGATGCCGGTCAGCGCGGGGTCCAGGACGATCTCGATCGGGTTGGCGTCCGTGACCTCGATGCACTGGATGTCGAACGCCATGCCGTCGTTCACCGAGTCGAACGTCGGGGCGCCGCAGTCGCCGTCCACGGACGTGCTGTAGATGCGATCATAGACGGGGCTGCTGCTGTCCAGCACGCCGGAAAAGGTCTGAAAGCTGGCCAGCTTCGGCTTGACGTCGACGGTATCAACGCCCTTTTCCCCCGCCATGGCCGGCAGGGCCAGCGCCAGACTCATCATGATCAACGATTTCAATGTGCGCACGTGTCGCCTCCGGCCGGTCAGGATGGCCCGGACGCCTGGTCCAGGTTGAATATGACGATTGTAGGCCATAAAGCACAATGAGTCAATAATAAACGTCGTATGATAATTATTGGGCCGATTGGTGAAATATGGCGGTGGGTGATGGGGGGCGATCCGAGACAAGCACTTGCCTCACTACCAGTTGGCGATGGCGGTCTCCCGGGGCTGGCCGTGAACAACGGCAAAAAAGTGGTGGCCAGATGCGCGCAAACGTGAGATCATCTGATCGAACAGCAAGCTGAGACGCGGGCGTGCTCCCGTTGGTGGCTTGCCGGCAGACGTCCGCGACGCTAGACTGGCTGAGGCGCCTGGCGGGGGAGCAGGCACGCGCGCCGGTCGAGAGGCGTTCGCGTCCGGCCGCCTCGGGTCTGGCTCTTGCCTTGGGTTTGATTTGCGGCTTCCGCCATCTCGAAAATGGCCATTTCGGCGCTCTGGAAATTGTGCATGGTTGGGTTTGGACTTTCATTCCCGCTACGGTCTTGGTACATCACTTGACAGCCATCAGGTCGTTTGCCGTGCACAATTTCCGGGGCGTCGCCGTGCGGCCGCACCGTCCCGGCCGGGAGTTGACCCCATGTCCGATGCCATCGAACCCAGCGCCACCGCCTCTTCCCGTTCCTTCCTCGTCACCGGCGGCGCCGGCTACATCGGCAGCCACACCTGTCTGGAACTGCTGAGCGCCGGTCACCGGGTCACGGTCGTCGACAATCTCGACAACTCCAGCGAAGAAAGCCTGCGCCGCGTCCGCGCGCTGACCGGGCGCGAGCTCGAGTTCCATGCCGTTGATATCTGTGACACCGAGGCGTTGCGCCGCGTCTTTGCCGGACGGACCTTCGACGCCGTGGTGCACTTCGCCGGGCTGAAGGCCGTGGGCGAGAGCAGCCGCATCCCGCTGCGCTACTACCGCAACAACATCACCGGTACGCTCGAACTGCTCAAGGTGATGGACGAGCACGACTGCCGCCGACTGGTCTTCAGTTCGTCGGCCACCGTGTACGGCGATCCGGCGCGGGTGCCCATCACCGAAGCATTTCCGCTCTCGGCGACCAACCCCTATGGACGCACGAAGCTGTTCATCGAAGAGATCCTGCGCGACGTGTGCGCCGCCGATCCGCGGTGGACCTGTCTGCTGCTGCGCTATTTCAATCCGGTCGGCGCGCATGCCAGCGGCCGACTGGGCGAAGACCCGCGCGGCCTGCCCAACAATCTGATGCCGTATGTGATGCAGGTGGCCATCGGCCGCCTGGCGGAGTTGAGCGTGTTCGGCGACGACTACCCGACGCCCGACGGCACCGGTGTGCGCGACTACATTCACGTCGTGGACCTGGCGTTGGGGCATCTGGCGGCGCTCGACCGGCTGGATGGACTGGAAGGCTGCGTGCCGGTCAACCTGGGTACCGGCCGCGGGTACTCCGTGCTGGAGATGGTGGCTGCGGCCGGGAAGGCCTCCGGCCGTCCGGTGCCGTACCGCGTGGTCCCTCGCCGCCCGGGCGACGTGGCCACCTGCTACGCCGATCCGGCCCAGGCCGCTGAACTGCTGGGTTGGCGGGCCGGCCGCGACATCGAACAGATGTGCGCCGACCACTGGCGCTGGCAGTCGGACAACCCCG
This sequence comes from bacterium, assembly GCA_020049465.1. Classification (GTDB taxonomy): domain Bacteria; phylum Krumholzibacteriota; class Krumholzibacteriia; order LZORAL124-64-63; family LZORAL124-64-63; genus CAINDZ01. The sequence continues at coordinate 14,157 of JAIFKS010000135.1, forward strand.
ACGGGTACCGCGAAACCGACGACTGACGCCGCGCCCTCCTGCCCTTTTTTGTGGTATCATCACCGCCGGATTCCTTCGGTCCGCCCCGATCCGCGGGGCGCCGCCCGAGTCCGGGAATGGAGCGGGGTCTCCTTGTTCGCTTTCCGGTTGCGTGCCGCGTGCGCCGCCGGCCTGCTGCTGCTGGCCGGATGCCAGCGTTTGTCCCCGCTGCAGCCCGGTGAACCTGAGGGAACGCCGCCGCCCGCTCCGACGTCGGCGCCGGCATCCGCCGACAAATCATGGTGCCCGGACTTCGACCGCGACAACTGGTCGCAGAGTTCCGGTTGCAACATTCCCGACTGCAACGAGACCCTGCACTTCGCCGACCCGGATACCGGCTGGTGCGCCCAGGCGAGCGATCTGATCTGCGACCCGCCCGATGATGTGCTGGCCGGCGATTTCGCCCTGCTGCGCGAGGACGGCCTGCTGCACGTCTTCTATATCGAAGGCCCGCTGTGGACCTGGTACCCGGCCACGCACGGCAAGAGCTTCGGGCATCAGACGTCCGCCGACGGCGTGTCCTGGCAGACCCTGGACGACGCGCTCACGGTCAATCCCGCCTCGGACTGGGACCGCGACCATGTCTGGGCGCCGGGCATCGTGTTCAATCCGGACGACGGCCTGTACTGGATGTTCTATACGGGCGTCATCCGCAGTCCCGTGTCCGGTTGGCACGAGGAGCGCATCGGCGCCGCGACCAGCAGCGATCTGGTGACCTGGACGCGCGTGACCGCCGGCGGTTGCGACGGCATCGTCGGCCCGGGTTGCCTGCTGGACGCCGACTGGGACTGGACGTCCTGGGATGATCCCGGCTACTGGTCGCGCCAGTGCCGCGACCCGTTCGTCATGGCGGACCCGATCACCGGTTTGTGGTACATGGTCTACACGACCGCACCAGGTCCGTTCGATTGGACCGGAGTCGTCGCGATGGCCCGTTCCGAGGACCTGGTCCACTGGACGGACCTGGGCCCGCTGTCCGTGACCAGGGGCCAGAAAGCGGAATCGCCCTGTCTGTTCCTGCGCGAAGGCCGCCTGCATCTGATGTGGACGCTGGGGGACGACGGCGGCATTGGCCACTCCACAGCCGGCGGATTCGAAACCGGCGATTGGACCGAGCCCACGATCGTGCCCGGCTCGGTCGCGGGCCTGCAGGTGGCGCCCGAGATCCTGGACATGGGCAGTTGGGTGATGCTGGGCTACGTGAAGGAAACGCTGCGCGACCTGCGTTTCCGCATGCTGAGGTTCCACGACGACGGCACGCTCGAGGAGCAGCCCATCGCGCCGCTGGACTGTCCCTGGGTGGGCGCCGAGAACGTGCACCCGGGCGCCGGCGAAGTGGCCAACGGCGTGGACGACAACTGCAACGGTCTGGTGGATGAGCCGGCCGGTCCCTGCCCGGACGCCGATGGCGATCTCTACGGGTCGCCCGGCAGCGCGTTCTGCAGCCGGCTGAAGCGCGACTGCGACGACCAGGATCCTTCAGTGCATCCGGACGCCCTGGAGATCTGCGGCAACGGTCGCGACGACAACTGCGATGGCGTGGTGGACGACCCCGAGCAGTGCCGTCCGCGCTTCAACAACCGCTACATCGCGATCTACTGAGGCCGCTGCCCGTCCGCCGGGCTCACGCGTGGAACTCGGCCGCGATATCGTTGTCCACGACGTAGATGCACATTTCGCGGGCGCCCATCTCGGTGTAGCCGAAACGGTCGCTCAGGTTCGTGATCAGGAAGGTCACGTCGCCGCGGATGCGTTTGTCATAGGTGCGGAAGTCTTCGGTGCCGTAGTCCTTCAGGGCGCGCCTGAAGTTGGCGTTCTTCAGGAACGGTTCCAGCACCTTTTCCTTCAGGTGGAACACATAGCGCTTGTGCAGGTCGGCGAAGAGCTGTGTTTCGCGGATATCCCGGCCCTCGACCATGATCTCCTGGGTCAGCGTGCGCGACGTGTACTCGCGCTGGGTGGCGTCGCGGAACTCCTGACGACGCGTCTCGCGCGCCCCGGTGCCCAGAAGGCGGTCCTCGATGGCGGACAGGAACGCGCCGGTGATCTCCAGCTTCTCGCCGGTGAAACCGCAGACCGCCGTGGTGCCGGTCTCGTAGTTCAGGGCGAACATGTAGTTCATGAGGTCGCGCGCGATCTGGTCCTCGTTGTAGTAGTAGAGCGACTCCTTCACTTCCTGGAGGATCTGGTAGTTGTACATGCGCCGCAGCGAATCCAGGAACCCGGCCGGCAGCTGCTTGGCCAGGTCCGGTCGCGCCTTCACGAAATAGCCGCACAGGGTGTCCATCGTGATGAACTGGTCGTCGCGGGCATGGGCCGAGTACAAGTCGTGGAAGATGTCGATGGCGTCGCGCCCGCTGAAGCCGACATGTCCCTCGGTCTCGGCCTCGGCGATGATCTTGCGGCGACGCTTGGCCGTGAAATTGCGGCGGTCATCCTCGTCCAGCCAGGCCGGGATCAGGCCGGTGTAGATCGTCATCTTCAGCAGGTGCAGGTTCTCGTCGCAGTAGAGCCGGTACTTCCTCGGGTCGCCGATCCATTCCAGCAGCGCCGGGGACTTCTCGTTCAGCCGGCTGGAGATGATCACGCGCGCGAAATTCTCCAGAACCCGCGGCAGGAAATTGTCCTCGATGTGGTTGCCGAAGATGTTCTTGTAGATCTCGACCTCGGTGGCCGAGTCCAGGACGTACGAGATGCTGATGAACTCGATGCGGTCGGTCAGCGACTGGAATCCGTGGACATTCTTGTTGTCCTCGGGGTTCATGACACCCAGGAACAGGGAGTTCACGCGCTCCTCGATCTCGTCCACCTTGTGCACGCCGTCGCTGATGATGTTGTGCAGCTCGAACAACCGGTCCTTGTTGTGGCCCTTGAGGTCCATCAGCGCATAGATGCCGTTGTTGGTGCGCGCATAGCGCGAGAACAGGTAGCGCACCTGGTTGCTGTCCTGCAGCAGGGCGCTGATCCGCCGCTGCAGAAGCGGATTCGAGACCACGGTCGTACGCGCCGTGCGGTCGCCGGGATTGAACACGCTGATGCCTTCGCCCAGGCGGCGATCCATCTGGTAGGGCCGGGCGTGGATCATGGAGAACACACGGTCGGGATCGCCGAGCTTGTGCAGCAGGGCCTGGTACAGCGAACTGCAGATGGTGCAGGGCGTGTCGCGGAAGACCCAGTCGTACTCCTTGTTGTACGACAGGTTCCACTTGAACTCGTCGTTCTCGAACAGCAGGTCGAAGAAGGCGGGCCGCTGGTCCTTGGGCACCATCAGGATCGGGTTGTCGTGACTGGGGCACGGCACTTCGACGAAGGTCTGCCGGGGCGCGAAGCGGTGGGCATCGGCCACGTCGCGCAGTCCGCCGGACTCGCTCGCGTTTTCCAGAAGTGCAGCCAGGCGGTCCAGCACGGGCTGTCCGTCGGCATCGAAGTGTTCGCCCAGGACCTGACGGTCAAGCCGCCAGACCACTTCGTAGCGCTGCCCGGCCTCGCTGGCGGCATAGTCCTCGAATCGCCGCAGCAGGTTGTTGAGGAAGATCGACTTGCCGCAACCCGGGGGGCCTTCGAACATGAAGATCTTGTTCTGCTGGGCGCCGCCGCGGAAGGCGTCGATCATGTTCATGAACCGGTTGGCGAAGATGCGGTCGGCGAAGAAGGGCTGGTCGGTGTTCTCGACGAACAGCCGGCGGAAATCGTAGCCGATGAAGTTGATGGACTCGGGGTCTTCGGGGTATTCGTCGAAACCCTGGCCCACATAGGTCGTCACCATGTCGTGGAAGACCTGGTGGACGTTGCGGATCAGGCGCTCGGGATGAGCCCGCAGCAGTTGCAGGAAGTCGGTGAACGGCACGGCCTGCGACTGGTCGAACCCCCGCTGGCTGGCGTGCAGCGCGGCCATGGCCTGGGTGATCGGATCGCGGCTCACACCAGGCTCCGGCTGAGCTTGCGGTCCTTCATGGTGTACCGGATGCGTTGCCATTCGATCTCCGCTTCGCCGGGGGCCTCGACGGTCGGGGCCAACCCCGGCAGGGTCGGTTGCTTCTGATCGGGCTTCCTGATGGTCTTGACCTCGGTGGTCTCCAGCTGGACCTTGTCGCCCCACAGGAATTCCAGGCCCAGCATCGTGTTCTGCACGAAATCCCTGACCAGGGGCTTCCCTTCGAACGCGTGCTGCAGGCAGAGCCCGTCGGCGCCGGTGGCCGCCGTGTCCACGGTCACCAGGGGCGGGTGGTACAGGCCGTCCAGCACCATCTGCTTGTAGGCGCCGGCATCCCGGCTCTTGACGAACCACCGCCAGACCATGCGCTTCTCGTCCAGGACGCGGTCGGCCACGAACAGGCCGTTGCGGTCGACGAAGTCCTGCTCGACGAAGTTGCTGACGAACAGGAAGTCGTTCAGGTTCTCGCGCACCTTGAAGATGTACTCGCGGCCCAGACCGGTGGACTGGTCGAAGCGGCGCCTCTGGCCCGCGTCCAGGAGCGACAGGAACGAGCGGCTGTAGCGGCCCTTGTCGGCGGCCTCCTCGATGAAGTAGAACAGGCGCATGCCCAGGGCGTAGGGGTTCAGGCCCACGCGCGGCATGGCTGTTACGGCGGCGTTCACGCGCGCGAAGTCGACCTCGTGACCGGAGATGCGGTCGTCCCGCATGAAAAGCGTCTCGTGCCAGTAGCTGGCCCAGCCCTCGTTCATGATCTTGGTGCGGATCTGGGGCTGGAAATAGAGCGAGGTGTTGCGGACGATCTCCATGACCGTCTTCATCCACTTGTTCTCTTCACGGTTCAGGAACTCCGAGTGCTCCATCAGGAACCGCATGACGTCCCGGCCGCGCCGGTCCCGGGGCTGGCGCGCCTTCTCGAACATGGCGCGAAACTCGGGGTACCGCGACTGGACGGCCTTGAAGAAGTTGTCCTCGCCGGCCTCGCCGGACTGGCGCCGGGCCTCGTTGAACCGCTCCATCTCCTTCACGTACTCGCTGATGCGCGCCTTCTTCTCGTCCTGCAGGAAGACGTCGAAGTAGTAGTCCACGCGCGCGCTGAAATCGACGCCCCGCGGCCGGAAGCGTTCGGCCAGCAGTCCGTGGTAGTCGACCAGGTTGTCCAGCGAACGGGCGAACTCGATCACGTAGTCGACCCAGCGGCCCTTCTCCGAGCGCAGCTTCGTGATGGCGCGCTTGTCGGCCAGGGCCTGGCCCGTGAAGTCGTCGTCCCAGGTGTGCTGGAAGTAGAGGTTGTTCTGGAAGAAGTCGATGTGGCCGATGACGTGATAGAAGATCATCACGTTCAGCCAGTCCGGGTTGTTGTCGTTGTAGAAGCTGATGGCCGGCCGCGTGTTGATCACGGTCTCGTACGGGTTGTGCGGATAGAGCTCGTAGCGGCCCTTGCCCTGCAGCACCTCGACGTCGTGCACCCAGTAGTCGTACATCGTGGGGATCATGACCTTGGGCGACAGTTCCAGCAGGTCGCGGTTGGTCACGACATATTCCAGCGATTCGTCGTCGAAGCGCAGACCGGCGTCGCGGGCCCGCTCTTTGCAGCCTTCCATGATGGCTTTGGCGTGCTGGTCGATCAGCTGCATTCGTGCCCGCCTATTCGCTGATCAGGGACTTGATGCCCTCGATGATGCGCGTTTCCTCGGCGTTCTCCGACATGACGTCCAGGCGCAGTTGCTTGCGACGGCTCTCGAGAAGGCCGGAGTCCTTAAGGTACTTCTCGACCTCGGTCCGGCCCGAAGTGCCGAACGAGGTTTCGGCCACGGTCACCCCGATGCGCGCGGCGTAGGTCATCATCTTCTCCAGCTCCGGCAGGCATTCCTTGCCTTCGCTGTCCCAGTCGTCGCCGTCGGTGCCGTGGAAGACGTAGATGTTGTAGTCCTGGGCCAGGTTCTCCCGGGCCACGATCTCGTTCACCAGCTTGAAGGCCGAGGCGACCTTGGTGCCGCCGGCCACCCGGCTGTTGTAGTAGGTGTAGAAGTCGCCCACTTCCTTGGCTTCGGTGTCGTGCAGCACGAAGCGTGAGGTGACCTGGCCCGCGTACTGGTACAGGATCCAGCTGTAGATCATGACGTGCTGGCTGACCACCAGTTCGGTGGGCTTGCCGCTCATCGACCCCGAGTAGTCGCGCAGGAAGAAGATGACCGCCTGCGACTCGAAGTCCTTCTCGCGCGACAGGATGCGGTACGTCTTGTCGCGTGGGGCGACCATGAACTCGCTGGTGTCCGCCTGCTCGCCGGGGATCAGGCGGCCCAGGGCCACGTTCGTCTCGATGATGCGCCGCAGCGTGGCCTTCTTGTCCAGCAGCTGGCCGAATCCGCGATGGCGGTCGGTCAGGTCGTAGGTGTAGCGCGTGAGCGAGCGCTTCTTGCCCTTGTCCTTCAGGTTGGGCAGCTTGAACTGCTCGGTCAGGATGCGCCCCAGATCGTAGGCGTTGGATTCGAGCTCGTGGCCGGCGCCTTCGCCCTGGCCCGGCCCGGCACCGCCGCCGTCGCCGTCCTGGGGGCGGACCGGCTGCTCGCCGATGACCTCGCCCTCTTCGCCGGGGCCGCTGCCGCCGACCTCGCCGCCGTCGCCCTCTTCCTTGAACTTCGGGTCGTGCACGAACTTGTCTTCGACGGTGGTGGGAACCACCACGACCTTGTTGCGTCCGCCCTTGCCCGGCTTGACCAGTTTGCCGATGCGGATCTTGCGGGGGAAGCCGTCGGCTTCACGCTGGTTGTCCCGGGCCATCAGGTCGTCCAGAGATCCCAGGCGCGCGATCGGCGGCACGGTCGGCGGCGACAGCGCCTGCAGCCGTTCCAGGTCGCCGAACGCGGCGGCCGAGTCCTGCACCTCCGGCAGGACCGTCACCCCGGGCGTGTAGTCGGGCCGGTCCGGCGCCTCGGGCAGTCCGTGGCTGCCGTCGGCTTCCAGTTCACGGCGCAGCCGGGCCTCCCGTTCGGGGGTGAGCCCGTCCGCCCGCAACCGTTCCAGCCATGCCCGCCCGCGTTCGTCCATGGTGCGCCTAGCTCTCGTCTTCCTGCGTGCAGAAGTACTCGATCGTCTTCTGGGCGCAGGTCCGGCAGTAGCCCAGCTTGTTCAGCATGGTGTCGATCATGCGGTCGTAGAGCTTCTGGTTCTCCTCGTTGGTGCGGTTGGCCAGGGCGCCGATCAGGCTGCCGGCGCCGGCGATGTCGCTCTTCAGGCGCACATCGGTCACGGCCTTGACCAGTTCGAGGTTGTCCATGAAGTCGTAGTTCGGATCCATCGAGATCTTCTGGCCGTAGATCTTGCGGATCGAGGTGCGGAACGTCTCGCGCTGCTCGTCGGTCTTCAGCTGCAGGCGTTCCTCGATGCTCTTGATGAAGCGTTCGTCCACCTTCAGCGCGCGCAGTTCACCGGTCTGCGGATCCTTGTACTTCCACATCTTGTCCGGGCCCAGATGCTCGGCGTCCACGCCGATGATCATGTTGACGTAGTTCAGCACGTCCTTGCGGATGGCCTGCGGCTCGTCCATGTACGCGTTGAACATCTCGGTCATGATCCGCTCGCGGTACAGCCCGCGCGCGGTTTTCAGGTCCTCGAGGTACTTGATGCGGTCGTTGTTGTCGTGGACGTAGTCCAGGATGATACGCTCGATCGTCTTGAACACGTCGTAGGCGAACATGCATTCGCCCTCGTTGGTCTCCGAACTCTCCACCATCAGCTGGATGGCGCGGCCCAGGTTGCGCTGGCCCAGGCCCTTCTGGCCGAAGCGGTTCGTGATGTCGGTATCCTGGCTCAGCATGTCGATGACTTCGGCCAGGGCCTTGATGCTCTTCTCGCCCGCCACTTCGCCGGCGGCCAGCTTCATCGTCTCGATGGGGGTCAGTTTCTCGCTGCGCGGCAGGCGCGTCAGGATGGCCGCCACCGACGCCGCGTAGTTCAGGTTCGGGTCCTGGTGCAGCACTTCGCGGTTGATGGTGGTCTTGGTCTCGCTGCCGATCGCGTACTGCGTCAGCTGGCTCTGCAACCGGTAGTTCGTGTTGTGCGAGATGTAGGAGATGCGGCAGCGGTCGATGATCGGCGCTTCCTCCTTCTCGGCCAGGAAGCGGTTGAATTCGCTGTTGTTGCTGGTGGCGATGATCAGCATGTCGATCGGCCAGCGGAAGCCGTCCATCTCGATGGTACGGTTCTGGATGACGCCCAGATAGACCTGCACCAGGTCCTTCTTGTTCTTGAACATCTCGTCGGCGAAGTGGATGCCGCCGCCCGCCACGCGCGCCAGGGCGCCCCGCCGCAGGTCGAAGCGGTAGGGATTGTTGGTGTCGGTGATGTGCAGCAGGCGCTGGATCGATTCCTCGCCCAGCAGGTCGACGGCGCTGCTGGTGATCTTGTCCTTCGCGGGGTACTTGCCGGTGACGGTGCCCAGGCTTTCGGTCAGCGGCACCGGGAAGATCTCGATGTGCTTGAGCATCTCGACGAGGTTGCCGTCGTGGAAGCGGCGCAGGTCGCTCCAGATGTAGCCGCTGCAGGCGCCCAGCGGCCGGTAGTTCTCGTACATGGCATGGAGCTGCGCATCGGTGAAGCCGACCTTGCGGGCCAGGTGGTCGCGGCTCTCCTCGGGGGTCTCCAGGAGATTCATCGCGAGGATGGCCGGATCCTCGTAGGTCTGGCTCTCGATGGACGCAATCTTTCCGTATGACCCGATTTTGTCCAGACCGGTGTAACGGAAGCTGAAGCGCCGGTTCGGCTCCTTGGCCAGGAACTCGCGGTACAGACGGCTGACGTACTCGACGAAGTACGTCTTGCCGTTGCCCGGCTCGCCGACCAGCACGTAGGCCATCTCCTGCGACGACCCGCCCTCGGCCGCATCCTTGACGTATGAGACGAAACTGTTGATTTCGTCATACATCCCGATGATGTGCTTCTTCCCGTCCCGGAAGATCTTGAAGTCGTAGGTCGTCTTGCCGTTGACCACCACCTTCTCGATCTGTCCGTCGAGGATCATGCGGCTGATCGACTGGAAGGCGTTCTCGAACACCTTCTCGCCGTTCTTCAGCGCCAGCAGGTGGTTGTGCAGCGTGTTCTTCCTGGTCTCGATCATGTTGGACCCCCGTCAGGATCCGCCCGCTGGCGGCGCTCTCGCCGTTGCCCGGGCGGATGGTAGGTTCGACCTCGCGGTCCGGACATCCGCAAGCCGCGTGCCCGATCCGGCGCGTCGGGCATGATGGTGGGAATGCGCAAGATGCGCGACAGCCGACCTGCCGCGGCACGGGGCCGGAAGCACCCCCTGAAGGAACGCAAAACCGGGCGGTTCGGCCAGTGGTGGGGGGCGGATGGGTGGGGGGCCGTCTGGAGGGAGTTTCCTGTCGGCATTTTTCGCAGGCGCCGTTCCGCCGGACGGAACGGTGCTCGGGTAGTGTAGATGCCGCGCTTGAAGCGGGGCGCCAGGTGAGAGAGCCGTCGCCGAGGGCGCGACACCGCACCTGGTCGGGAGAGACCCTGGTGAACAAGAAGAGACAGGCGCCGTTCTGCCACGGCTTCGAGGTCGACGGTCGTCACTACGTCTACGATGTCCATACGAACGGTCTGCTCGAAGTCGAGCCGGTGCTGGCCGCCGTGCTGCCCCTGTACGGCACGTTGTCGTGCCGCGGGATCATCGCCGCCTTGACGCCGCGTTTCGACGTCGCCACGGTGCGCGCGGCCTTCGCCGCCATCGAACGTGGGCGGCGCGAGCGCGGGCTGTTCCTGGCTAGGCGGCCGCGGCTCGCGCCTCCGCCGGTGTCGCTCGCGGCGCCCGGCGTCTGCGACCGCAACCTGCAGCACCTGGTGCTGACGGTCACCGAGCGCTGCAATCTGCGCTGCCGGTATTGCGTGCACGGCGCCGGTCTGGGCTGGATCCGCGGCCACGGCGCCGCGGGCATGTCGCCCGACGTCGCGCTGCAGGCGGTGCGCTACTTCCTGGACCGCGCTGATCCGGCCGCCGATCCGGTGATTTCCTTCTATGGCGGCGAGGCGTTGCTCGATCCCGACCTGATCGAGCTGGTCGTCAATGTGGCACGTGCGCATCCGCGTGGGGCGGCCGTGACGTTCGCGATCGACTCCAACGGCGTCCTGCTCGACGACCGCGTCATCGATCTGGCCGCGCGCCGCTCGGCCGGACCTGGACACCAGGCGGCAATTGCCGGCCCGGTCGCCGAAAACTGCACGTGATGCCGGACGGTTCGTTCCATCCCTGCGAGCGCACGGGCAACGTCATGCCGATCGGGGATGTGAAGGCCGGCATCGTGCCGGCACGCGTGGGCCGGCTGCAGCGGGAGTTCCACGATGCGCTGACGGACCGTTGTCGGGACTGCTGGGCCCTGCGGCTGTGCGGCCTGTGCTTCGCGGCGCAGGCTTCATGTTCGGACAGGACAGGGGCCAAAGTGCCGCCGTCCGCACTTTGCGAGGCGCTGTGCCGGACGCAGGAGCGGGCGCTGACTCTAGTGGTGCGGACGCTGGCATTGCCGGACGAGAGGAGGGCGTGGCTGGAAGCGACGAAGGTGTCTTAACGCTCGGTTGAAGACAGTCAACAACCGGGAATTTCAACTGGAGGTGCGTGGATGTATCAGGAACTGGAAGTTGCGCCGGATTCGATCAGAGTGGAGGATTCCGCGCCGCGTGTTCTCTGCGATTGCGCATGCGGGGAGCCGGTCCCGGCGGACGGTGACGAGGCGCCGGCAGGGAACAAGACTGCCGTGAATCTCGAAGTGCACTACGACATCAACGGGTAGCCGGCTGGCCACAGTATCGGTTCACCGGGGCGGGTGCGACGGTCACATGCCATCAGGGTCCTTGGACCTGACGCCGTCCGCCCGCTCTCCCCGGTAGTAGATCAACTCTTCCTTGCCCGGGAGTCGGATTCGCCAGCCTTTGACGATCCACTGCAAGTCTCCGAATGACATGGGCACCGTCATGTCCGGAGCCCGATTTCTCGAAGTTTCGTCGATCTCCACGATGACAGAGACGTGATGCGCACCCGCATATTGCTTGAACCACGCGGGAATCCCGGCACTTCCCCCGGTTGCGCTCGTGGTCTCAGAGGTGAACTTCCCGTTCAGGATATATTCCTTCTGATACAGAAAATAGCGGTTCGACCCCAACTGCCAGCCGAGCAGGCCGACCACGACTCCCTGGTCCGCCGCTCTCTGCTGGAACAACTCCTCGACATGCTGGTCGTTCAGGCCGGCATCGGTCCACCTGTGGTCGGTCCGGATCTCCTCTCCGCGCAGCCCCTGACGGGCCGACCTGTATTGCCGATCCTCCATGCGCACGGTTTCGACCGAGATCTCGAAATCATCACTCCCCAACTGACCGCACAACACGACCGTCATGGCCACCGCGAGCGCCGTGGTGCGCACCACGCGCGCGCGCGCATCCCGCCGCCGCCGCCGCGACAGACCCGGGCCCAGCGCCGCGCGAACGACACGCCGCGAGGTTGCCGGGTCGGGACGTGGTCCCGCCGACTCGCGCAGCAGCCGATCCAACGGGTCAGTCATGGTGATCACCGCCCTCATCGTCGTCGCCGCCTTTCGCCCTGCTTCCGGTTGCCGTCTTCGGCGTCTGCCGCCGCAGACGGGATTCGGGCAGCACGCTCAGCCCCTGCTCCCGGGCCAGTTCCTCGCTCAGGCATCGCCGCTCGTCCGCGGTCAGAGCCTGATCGTCGCGCAGCCATTCCGCCAGCTGGACCCGGCCTCGCCGCAGGTGCGAGCGCACCGTTTCCTGCGGCAGGCCCATGGCCAGCGCCGTGTCGCGCACCGACAGTTCCATGAACACGTGCAGCACGAAGATGTCGTGCCGTTCGTCCGGGAACCGCGCGACCAGGCGGCGCACCCGCGCCTGCAGTTCCGCCCTCTCCAGGCCCGCGTCCGGCGATCCGGCGTCGTCCGGCCGCCGACGCAGGTGCATCTCCTCGGATTTCCGTCGGCCCGCTCGCCGGTGCCGCGGCAGCACGCGCTTGCGGGCGATATGGAACAGCCAGGCGTCGAACGAATAACCCTGCCAGTTGAACTGCTGCAGGTGTTCCAACGCGAACATGAACACGTCCTGCGTCAGGTCCTGAGCCGTCTCCTCGTCTTCGGTCCGCAACGCCAGGAACCGGAACAGGCCGTCATGGTAGCGGTCGTAGAATTCCCGGAACTGTTCCGCATCGACCCGGGCCAGCTGCAGCCAGCGCTTTTCGAGCTCCAGACCGACTTCGGGCGGACCACCGGTTGCCGGGCCGACCGTATCGGAGCCGGGCCGGGACGCGCCGGAACCCCCCGCCTCCTGGTCGGACGCGGGATCCGGGACCGCTTCCTGTCCCCTGATCAATCTGGTAAGGCCACTCAACTTCATTTTTTGTGCACCGGTCGGGTGATTTTGTGCAAGAATTTCGGGGCTAACCCGTCTTTGCTTCCCGGGGAATCGGCCTGCCTCCACCGCAGGCTGTTTGGCGACAACAAGTTGGGCCTATTCGTACGATTTCGGGACGGCGCAGATGAAAACGAACGGTTCGGCGCCCGTATTGCAGAACTGGTGGACGTCGCCGGGCGCCACGAAGGCGAAATCGCCGGGGGCCAGCGGGTTCAACCGACCCTGGCCGTCGACCAGCGCGCCCTGTCCGCTGATGATGTAGTTGAGGTGTTCCACCTCGTGCTGGTGGTGCGGCGAATGGCCGCCCGGCGCCACGGTGAACACGCGGAACGAGAACGTGGGGGCGCCGTCGGCGCTGCCGACGACCAGTTGCTTGGTGATGTCGCGCACCCCGTCCATGTCGACGGCGGTTGCGGGCACATCGGCCAGCCTGCGGATGATCATGCGGTACCTCCGGGTGGCGCGCGGGGCGACGGGACCCGGCGCGGCACCTAATGATAACCCGGCGCGCGGACGCGTGCACGGGCTGAGTGGGCGCCGGAGCAGGCGACAAACGATGGGCGCCGGGACGGCGCGGAGGCACGGATCGTGGCCGAGGACCTGATCGTCAACGCGCGGGTGACCATCCCCGCCGCGGAACTGGAGTTCACCGCCACGCGGGCCTCGGGGCCCGGCGGCCAGCACGTGAACACCTCCGACACCCGCATCCAGTTGCGCTGGAACGCGGTGGCCTCGGCGGCGCTGACCGACCTGCAGCGCCAGCGGGTGCTGGCGGCCCTGGCCTCCCGGTTGACCACCGGCGGCGACCTGATCCTGGCCTGCGACACGCACCGCAGCCAGCGTCGCAACCGCGACGAGGTGGCGGCGCGCCTGGCGGCGCTGCTCCGCGCCGCGCTGGTGCCGCCGCGGCCGCGCCGGGCCACGCGGCCGACGGCGTCGTCGCGCCAGAAGCGTCTGGACCAGAAGAAGCGGCACGGAGCGGTCAAGCGGACGCGGGGACGCGCCGGAAGTGACGATTGACGTGGTGCCGCCGGCGCCTGTCCGTCCGCTGGCGACGTCCGGCCCCTGTGTCTATCCGTGGAAGCAGTCCCCGCTGCCGGAGGTGTTCATGGATCCCCATCTGCTGATCGAACAACTGGATGCCGGCGCCGCGGCGCTGGCCGGCGTGACGGCGGGCCTGTCCTCGTCGCAGGCCGCGTGGCGACCGGAGCCCGGCCAGTGGTCGCTGCTGGAGATCGCCTGCCATCTGCTGGACGAGGAGCGTGAGGATTTCCGCGTCCGCCTCGACTTCACGCTGCATCGCCCCGGTGAGCCCTGGCCGACCATCGACCCGGACGGCTGGGTGCTGGCGCACGACTATTCGGCGCGCGATTTCGCGCTGACCATGGAGGATTTCGCGCGGGAACGCCGGCGCTCGCTGGAGTGGTTGCGCGGGCTGTCGAATCCGGACTGGGACGCCGCTTACACGCATCCGAAACTGGGTGTGATCCGCGCGGGCGACCTGCTGGCTTCGTGGTGCGCGCACGACGTGCTGCACCTGCGCCAGATGGCCCGCTGGCACTGGCGCCGCCTGCAGGAGACCGCCGGTCCGTTCGCGACCGGCTATGCGGGGCAGTGGTGACCGCGCGCCGCACTACCGGAGCCGGCGCGTGACCGGCCCGCGTCCCGATCTGCAGGCGCACTACGGGCGCGCGCGGCTGCTGGAGTCGCTGGAACCCCTGTTGGCCGCCTGCGCGCCGACCGTGGCCGACGCCGGAGCCGCGGACAGGGCGCTGGCCCGCGCCGATGAATTCCACCCCGGCGGCCGCGCCGCCACCGAAGAGCTGATGGACCTGGCGGCGCCGGCGCCCGGGGCGCGCGCTCTGGATCTCGGCTGCGGCATCGGCGGGCCAGCCCGTGCGCTGCGCCGGCGCCTGGGTCCGGACGGCGCGGTGGCCGGCGTCGACGCCGTGGCCGAGTACTGCCGCGTGGCGCGCGCCCTGAACGCGCGCGGAGCGGCCACCGCCGACATCGTCATCGAGCAAGCCGATATTCTGGACCTCGCGCTGCCCGGCCCGCGCTTCGATCTGGTCTGGTCGCAGCACGCGCAGATGAACGTGGGGGACAAGTCGCGCTGGCTGGAAGCCGTGCGCCGGCACCTGAAGCCGGGCGGGCGCTACGCGTTCCACGAGACCTTCGCCGGTCCGGGCGGCGATCCGTGGTACCCGACGCCGTGGGCCGCCGACGCCGATGGCAGCCGGCTGGACACGCCGGAGGCCTGGCTGGACGGTCTGGACGCGGCCGGCTTTACCGCGGTCCACTGGCTGGACCGCACCGCGCAGTCGGTGGTCTGGCTGGACGAGGCGGTGGCGGCTCAGCGCGCATTGGCCGCGGCAGGTGATCCCGCCGCCGCGCTGAACGTGGGGCTGCTGCTCGGCCCCGAGGCCGCGGCGATGTCGCGCAACCTGCGCCGGAACCTGGCCGAGGACCGCCTGCGCATCTTCATGGGCGTCTTCGTTTCGCGAAACTGACCGTCATCGATCGTTGCGATGGTCCGCGGGCAACGTTATCCTGCACCCATTGCGTCGACACCGGGTCGCCGGCTCCGTCCGGAGCGCGCCCGCCCCCATAAACCAGGAGATGGATCATGGAGCACAAGCTGCCCGAACTGCCGTACCCGCGCAACGGTCTGGAGCCGCACATTTCGGCCGAAACGCTGGACTTCCACTACGGCAAGCATCACCAGACGTACGTGACGAACCTGAACAACCTGATCAAGGGCACCGAGTTCGAAAACGCCTCGCTCGAGGACATCGTCCGCAAGGCGCCCAACGGCGGCATCTTCAACAATGCGGCCCAGGTCTGGAACCACACCTTCTACTTCACCGGCATGGCCCCCAAGGCCGGCGGCGAGCCCACCGGCCCGCTGGCCGACGCCATCAACGCGGCGTTCGGTTCGTTCGCGGCGTTCCAGGAGAAGTTCAGCGCCAGCGCCGTGGGCAATTTCGGCTCCGGCTGGACCTGGCTCGTGAAGAACGCGTCCGGCGGCGTCGAGATCGTCAACACCAGCAACGCCGACACGCCGCTGCGCACGGCGAACAAGCCGCTGCTGACGGTCGACGTGTGGGAGCACGCCTACTACGTGGACCGCCGCAACGCGCGCGCCGCCTACGTCCAGTCCTGGTGGAATCTGGTGGACTGGAACGTGGCGGCCAGGCTCTTCGCCTAGTCCGTTCGCGGAAGGTGATGCCTGTTGATCCGGATGGCGGCGGCTCCCCGGGGCCGCCGCCGTTCTTTGTCCGTCACCCGTGCGACGGTCAGTGCGTCAGCCGGAAGTTGTCCAGTTCGTAGATGACCGGCGACGACGGCCGCGGCAGGTAGACCAGGATCAATTCCAGATCGGAGGTGTCCAGCGGCCGGCTTCCGTCCGTCAGTTGGGCGCCGGGCAGGTCGAAACGCACCGTGCGCCACTGCTTCGAGGCGAAGAAGCCCAGGCGGGCGCCCCGGTTCTCGCGCGTGCCCAGATAGTCGTCAAGGCGAATGGACATCGGGACGCTGTCGCCGGCGGCCATCACCACGCGCACGTCGAATTCCATCGCGCGGTAGGCGGACCAGTCGTGCGGGAACCGTCGCATCTTGACGCCCGGCCAGTGGTCGGGCGGACCGCCGCCGACCCGCAGCACGCGGGTGGGGCCGTGCCTGCCGTCCGGCACCGGCACGAACGACATCTGCGTCTCGTAGTTCGCGCTCCAGATCCAGTGCTCAAGACCGGACTCGAAGTCCGTGATCAGCGGAAACGTCTGCCGCGCCTGGTAACTGGCCGCGACCATCCCCGGCACGTAGTAGAGCTGGGCCGGCACGCTCAGCAGCAGCACGCTCATCAGCGCCAGGCCCAGCCGCCGCCGGTGACCCTTCCAGAGCACCAGGCCCACGATCACGCCGATGCCGACCAGATCGAGCAGGAAGTCCTTCAACAGGGCCGCGCGCCCGAACAGCGGCTGGATGAACTCGACCAGGGCGCCGGCCACGACGGCCGCCGCCATCGCCGGCCATAAACGGCCACGCAGCGGACCCCGCCAGTAGATCAGCAGCGCGACAACCGCCAACAGCAGCACATGGAACTGATCGCCGAGCGGGGAAATGGCGGGATGCCGACGCAGGACGATCGGGATCCGGACGAAGAACGGGATGATGACCAGGGCCATCAACGTCAGCCACAACCAGCGGTGGCGGAGCAGACGCGGCATCGGCAGCGCCGGCTCGCACCGCGGCCACGGCGTCAGGCGCGCCCACAGCCGGCGGACTTCTCCGGGCGGAGGCATGCCGACGCGCGCGTTCACGTCCGGGGCTTCCAGATGACCTGCTTGCGCCCGCGCAGGAACTGCCAGAAGGCCTGGGCGCTGGCCAGGTTCAGCACGCACAGGTAGGTGGCCAGGCCGGCGAGGCGGGGCGCGCCGCGTCCGTTCCGACCGGCCACGTGTCCGTACACGGCCGCGGCGTAGAAGCCGATCTGCGCCACCATGGTCAGTCGCCAGAAGACGGCGTCGGGGCGCCTGGCCAGGATCCAGGCCGCCAGCAGGCAGCCGATCATGAACGCGAAGGCCAGGTAGCGCAGGACCTTGTGCGACCACAGCTGCCAGGCGAACAACCCGAAGCGGGCGGGATCCAGCAGCACGGCCATGTCCTTCAGGGCGTGGAACGCGCGGAGCGCCACACGCACGCGCATGCGGTATTCGTCGCCGGTGGCGGCCAGGGCGTCCTCGTAGAGCAGCGCTTCGGGCTCGTAGACCACACGGTAGCCCTGCTCGCGCACGCGCAGCGGCTGCACGAAGTCCGGCAGCTGGTCCGCGCGCATCGGCCGGTACAGGCTGCGCCGCATGGCATCCACGCCGCCATCCACGCCGACAATGGATCCCAGCTTCGTCTCCCAGGCGCGCAGCTGGTTCTCGTAGCGCATGTAGAGCGAACAGCCCTCGCCGGTCAGCGAACCGTCGGGCGCCTTGTAGACCATGCGCCCGGTCACGTAGCCCACGTCCAGGTCGGCGAAGCACTCGGCCAGCCGGGCGATGGTGTCGGTCGCGTAGAGGGAATTGGCGTCCGAGAAAACGATGAGCTCGCCGGTGGCCTGCGGCATCGCCAGGTTCAGGGCGCTGGTCTTGCCGGCGCGCGGTTCCTGGCGGATCAGGCGCACGCGATCGCTGCCGATGGCCCGCACCAGGTCGTCGGTGCCGTCCTCGGACGCGTCCGAGATCACGATCACGTTCAGGCGCTCGGGCGGGTAGTTCTGCGCCAGCTTGTTGCGGACGGTGGCCTCGATGTGGCGGGCCTCGTTGAAGGCCGCGATCAGCACCGTCACCGTCGGCTGGTGCCTGCCGGCAGCCGCCTTCTGCACGCGCCGGTCCAGGGCACCGCCCAGCAGCCGGGCGGCCAGGGGATAACCGGCGTACACGTACACCAGGCCGAACAGGCTGAGCCAGAAAACGGCGGTCCAGAACAAGCGGCGGTCTCCCTGGGTTCACGATGCGGCGCCTGGCGCCGGGGCGCGGGGTCCGTTTCCGGATATCGGCCGGCCCTCTGCCCGTCATAATAGCCGTTTTTCCCGAAGTCGTTATCTCTTGGGGGGTAGGATCATCTCGGATGCGGCTGGGCGCAAGCGAATTGCCGGTTAATTTTCGCTTTATTTTCGCCATGAGCTGTGGTAAGGTGGTGGCGAATCCCCAGAACACCCCGGCGTGGGCCAGGGCCCCGAGACGGCCGCCCGGCCCCCGTCGTTCAAGGAGTACCGGACATGAACTGGACCAACCTGCTGAACGCATCGGTCGAAGAAACGTACAAGGCGACCGACGATCTGCTGGCCATGGTGGGCGACGCCGACCTGGGCTGGAAGCCGGCCTCGGGCCGCAACTGGATGACCACCGGCCAGCTGGCCATGCACCTGACCAACGCCTGCGGGTTCTGCTGCCGCGGATTCCTGACCGGCGACTGGGGCCTGCCCGAGGGTGCCTGCCAGGAAGGCGACGGTGCCGCGGGCGGCGAGATCCCGATGGAAGCGATGCTGCCGCCGGCCGAAGCCCTGCCGACCATCGAAAGCGTGGCCGAGGCGCGGCGCCTGCTCGCCGAAGACCGCCTGCTGGCTCTGCAGATGATCCGGGAGGCCGGCGAGGAGAAGCTCGACAGCCTGATGGTGGCCGCACCCTGGTGCCCGAACGATCCGCAGCCGCTCGGCCGGCAGTTCCTGGGCATGGTCCACCACCTGCAGAGCCACAAGAGCCAGCTCTTCTACTACCTGAAACTGATGGGCCGCGACGTCAACACCATGCACCTGTGGGGCATGTAGGGGCGGTGCCGGCAACGGCATGAAGAAAGGGCGCCGGTCCAGCGACCGGCGCCCTTCATCGTTCCGGCGGGGCCGAACCCCCGCTCGTGCGCGCTACCGGCCGGCTTCGTAGCTGGCCAGCGCCGCCATGTTCACGATTTCATCCACGGTGGAGCCCTGCGACACCATGTGGATCGGCTGCTTGAGCCCGACCAGCAGCGGCCCGATCACTTCGCGGTTGCCCATGTGGCCGACCAGCTTGTAGGCGATGTTCGCGCTCTGGAGGTCGGGGAACACGAACACGTTGGCCGCCTCGGTCAACGGGCTGTCGGGCACCAGCTTCTCCATCTGGCCCGGCAGCACCGCCACATCGGCGCGCATTTCGCCTTCGACCTTCAGTTCCGGGTGCTCCTTGTGCAGGATGGCGACGGCGTCGCGCACCAGGCGTGCCTCCGGACGGTCGTTGTCGCCGAACGTCGAGAACGACAGCATCGCCACGTTCGGATCGATCTCGAAATGGCGGGCCACCTCGCACGCCTGCACGGCGATGTCCGCGAGCTGACGGGCATCGGGCTTGAAGTTCACCGTGGTGTCGGCGAACACGTAGGCCCGACCCTCGATCAGCAGCACGTGCATGCCAACCACGCGCGACACGCCCGGCTTCAGCTCGGCCAGCGACAGGATGATCTTCAGCGACTCCACATACGAGCGCTGGGCGCCGCAGACCATGCCGTCCGCTTCGCCGGCCCGCAGCAGCATGACGCCGTGATGGATGGGCAGCTGCACCATCCGCCGCGCCTTTTCGATGTCGTAGCCGTGCCGCGCCTTCTCCTTGAACAGATCCTGCGCCAGCGCCTCGTGGCGGTCGCCGCAGGACGAATCGACCAGGATCATGTCCTTCAGGTCGATGTTCAGTTCGGCGGCGCGCTTCTTGATGACTTCGGGCCGGCCCAGCAGCGTCGGCTTGGCCAGGCGCTCGGACGTCACCACGCGGCACGCCTCGAGCACGCGGTCGCTCTCGCCGTCGGCGAAGATGATGCGCTGCGGCGCGCGCTTGGCGGCGGCGCGGATGTTGTGCATCACCAGCAGCGAACGGTTGGTCATGGTCTCGAGCTTCTCGCGGTACGCATCCCAGTCGGTGATGGGCATGCCGGCCACGCCTTCGTCGCAAGCGGCCTTGGCCACCGCGAACGCCACGCGCGACAGCACGCGGGAGTCGAACGGCTTCGGGATGATGTAGTCGGAACCGAATTCGAACGTCTGGCCGCCGTAGGCCGCCGACACGTACGAGGGCACCGGCTCGCGCGCGAGTTCGGCCAGCGCATGGGAGGCTGCCAGCTTCATCCCTTCGGTGATGGCGCGGGCGCGCACGTCCAGGGCGCCGCGGAAGATGAACGGGAAGCCCAGCACGTTGTTGACCTGGTTCGGGAAGTCCGAACGGCCGGTGGCCATGATCAGGTCCTTGCGCGCGGCCATCGCGTCCGGGTACGAGATCTCCGGATCCGGGTTGGCCATGGCGAAGACGATGGGCTTGTCGGCCATCGAGCGCACCATGTCCTGGCTGACCAGGCCCTTGACGGAGCAGCCGTAGAACACGTCGGCGCCCTTCATGGCGTCGGCCAGGGTGCGGTTCTTCGTCTCGTGGGCGAAGTGCTCCTTGTACTTGTTCATGCCCTCGGTGCGGCCCTTGTAGCACACGCCCTTGCTGTCCACGAGGGTGATGTTCGCCAGCGGCACGCCCAGCAGCTCGGCGAACTTCGCGCAGGCGATGGCCGAGGCGCCGGCGCCCGACACGACGACCTTCAGGTCCTTCAGCTTCTTGCCCTGGATGTGCGCGGCATTGATCAGGCCGGCGCCCGAGATGATCGCCGTGCCGTGCTGGTCGTCATGGAAGACGGGGATCTTCATCTCGGCGCGCAGGCGCTCCTCGATGTAGAAGCACTCGGGAGCCTTGATGTCCTCCAGGTTGATGCCGCCGAACGTCGGCTCGAGCATCTTGCAGCACTTGATGATCTCTTCGGGGTCGTGCGAGTCCACTTCGATGTCGAACACGTCGACATGGCCGAAGCGCTTGAACAGGACACCCTTGCCTTCCATCACCGGCTTGCCGCCCAGCGCGCCGATGTCGCCCAGGCCCAGCACCGCGGTGCCGTTCGAGAACACGGCCACCAG
>JAIFKS010000091.1 GCA_020049465.1 bacterium
TATTCGCCGTCGGCCGGTCGCTTCGTCTGCCCGGACGCCGCGAATCCCGGCGATGCCGTTCCTCACTTCGGACGTCCCGGTGGCGTGTTGCCGAGGCTGATCGAGGGTTAGCCCGAGGACGCCATTCCTTTTCCCAAAACTTGCGCCGGCGCAAGCGCCGCGCCCCCTACTCCGCCTCCATCAACAACCGCAACAACTGCGGATTCGCGAACAGCTTGTCGCGCCCGGCCTTCCGCTCTTCCAGCACGCCGACCTCCACCAGTTCCCGCAGGTACCGCGAAGCGGTCTGCCGCCGGGCCACCCCTGCCTCGACCAGCCCGCAGGTACCGCGAAGCGGTCTGCCGCCGGGCCACCCCTGCCTCGACCAGGTGTTCGATCCGGCAATAGGGCTGGCAAAGCAGCACCTCGACCAGTTCGCGGCTGTGGATCTTCTGCAGCTGCTGCCGGACATAGGTGTCGGTCAGGTCGGACAGGGTCCGCGCGCGCTCGATGAGGCCGATCGTCCACTGCGCGGTTTCGCGCACCCCCTCGAGCATGAACAGCAGCCAGGGTTCCCAACCGTCGGCGCGGGTCACTTCGAGCTGGAGGTTGAGGTAGGCATCACGGTGCCTGAGCAGGTACCGGCTGAGGCAGAGGATCGGCTGGGGCAGCAGTTCCTCCTGAACCAGGAACAGGCTGTTGAGGATGCGCCCGGTCCGCCCGTTGCCGTCGGCGAACGGATGGATGGCCTCGAACTGGTAGTGGCCGGCGGCCAGGCGGATGAGGGGGTCCAGCTCGCGCTCCTCGTGAAGGAAGCGCTCCCACCCCTCAAGGAGTTCGCGGATGACGACCTCGCCCTCGGGCGGGCTGTATACGGTATGCCCGCTCACCGTGTCCGGATCCCGACGCACCCCCATGTACAGTCCCATGACGGCGCTGCAGGCGGTGACCGCGGTCCGGATCCGCAGCGGCCGCCTGGCCAGCGAGCGGTACCCGCTCAACAGAGCCTGATGGGTACGGAGCACTTCCTTGGTGGCGGCGTCCGGCTTGGCCCCCGCGTGCCGATGCTCGAAAAGTTTCTCCGGCGTGGTGACGATGTCCGCGAGCGCGCAACTCGCCTGGGCCTCGAGGATCGGCAGCGTGCTGAACAGCATCCCCTGGTTCGGCAAAAGCTGCGCGGACATTCCGAGACCCGCCAGGGCAGCCCGAGCCGCGATGCAGGCGCGCAGGACCGGGCGGGTTTCCAGCCACTCGAGCGGCGGGATCGGGGGGAGATTCGGGTCGGGCGGAGGAGCAGGCTGCGGCGATGTGATCATGTTCACCAATCGTTGTTTTGTCGACACGTTGGCAGAATAAGGGGGCTTTGCGGGAGTGTCAAGCCAATGTGGTGATGGAATTGTGTTTTGTGGACATGTTCAGGTAATGGAATGCGATAAGGGCAATTAGGCGCCGCTCACGACAGCCCCACGAGGTGCGAATACTGTATACGCGCTGTTCGGGTGGTGTTTGCCGGCACTTGCGCCGGCGCAAGTCGCGGTTCGCGGTACTCTGGATTTTTGGTTTTGCGGGTCGAGCGGGCCTGCCTGGTCCCGGACGCGGGCAACATGGTGGTTCGGAAGATAGGCGACCAGCCAGCCGCTCCCGCGCCTTGAACGGGAACCGCATCCAGTCGGGTGCCGGCGTTGCCTACGTCCAGGCCGCGCTCCGTAGGCCGGGTAAGTGACCGCCGCCGCATTCGCAGTGCGCCACGCGCCCGATGCTGGGTCGGCGACCGCCATCGCATTCACCCGTCACTACGCGCCCGGCGCCGGGTCGGCAGCCGCCGTCACCTTCACCCAGGCCACTCGCCCGGCACCGGTTCGATAGCTGCCGCCACCTTCGCCCGGTGCCACGCGCCCGGCGCCGGGTCGACAGCCACCGTCACCTTCACCCGGCACCGTGCGCCCTGCGCCGGGTCAGCACCCGACGTCCGCTTCGCCCGACGCCCAGCGCCCGTCCGGCACCCGCCTCCGCCCCAAACCCGCCGCCAGCACCCCGCCGAGTCGTGCCGGCGCAACCCGGATGCCGCGGTCCGGGCACCCTCGGGACGTTCTGTCGCCTTCCATTGCACCGGGGATTGCGAGCCGCCGCCATTTTCCGTTTGATGGCTTTGCGCATCTTTAAAGCCGGTTTCGTTGCCCTATATGCTTACATAATCTCATTACCTCGACATATCAATCGCACTAACGGCGTCAAAAGCACACAACAGCACCCCATCACCTCACCTCACTCCGAACTGGGCAAAAACCCTCACCCCTCCGGCCGGTCGGACAGATCTGGTTCGGCCGACCCCAACGGCCGCCCGCTCGGCTCCCCGAGCCCGTCCCCCGGCGCGTACCCTTCAGCGGCGGTGATCTCGGATTCCCCGACCGCGAGCAGCCGCATCAACTCATGCTCGTGGAGCAATTTTTCGTAGGCCTCCATGCTGTGGATCACCGCGACCGCCCGCCCGCGCTGGGTGATGACCAGCGGGTCGAGCGATCCCTGGACCTTCTTGAGCACTGCGGCGGCGTCCTGGCGGAGGTCGGTGATGGGGATGATCTCGGGGATTTTCATGGCTGGGGCACCTCCGGGATAACAAAATCAACGTACGTTCAAATGTACGTTTAAATGGGGTGCCAGGCAACGAAGCGAAAGCCGCGCCGCACCAATCTTGTCTGCCCGAGAGGCGTCAGCCCCACCACTTGCGCCGGCGCAAGTGTCGCAACTGCAAAATTCATAGCTATTCAGGATCCGGTAAATCGTCCAATCCCCGTCCCCGTGGCCCCCGCAACTCACTCTCCAATTGCTCAACCGTCGGCAGCTGCCCCTTCAACCGCTCCGGCAACCCCTGACGAAGCCGGTGCCCGGCAATGCCGATGGGCTTGCCCATATCACGCAGCGCATACTCGGCAATGACGCCCTTGAGACCGCGGCAGATGATCAGGCCGATGCTGGGCTGGTCGTCAGGATGGCGCAGCAGGTCGTCGACAGCCGACAGGTAGAAGTTGAGCTTGCCGGCGTACTCGGGCTTGAAGTCGCCTGTTTTCAATTCGATGACGACATAGCAGCGCAACCGCAGATGATAAAAGAGCAGGTCGATGTAGAAATCGTCGCCGGCGACCTCGAGGTGGACCTCGCTGCCGACGAACGCAAAGCCGGCGCCCAGTTCGATCAGGAATTCACGGAGGTGGCCCAGCAGGCCGCGGTGCACGTCACGCTCGCGGGCGTCCTCTGCCAAACTGAGGAAGTCGAAGTTGTATGGGTCCCTGAGCAGGGCGAGCGCCAATTCGGATTGAGCCGGCGGAAGCGTACGTTCGAAGTTGGTCACGCCGCGGCCCTGGCGGTGGTAGAGGTCGCTGTCCAGTTGGCCGCCCAGGATGGCGCGGCTCCAGCCGTTCTCCACCGTTGCACGAATGTACCAGTCACGTTCCGCCGGGTCGATGACCCGATCAAGGAGCAGACGGACATGACCCCAGGGAATTTGGGCCACAAGCTGTGGCCCTTTTGCCTCGTTCGGCCAATATTTTGCCAATTGCCTCATATATTTGAGATTACGAGCGGAAAAGCCTTTGATGTTCGGGAACTCCCGCCGCAAATCGTCCGCCAGCCGCGAGATTACTTCCGATCCCCACCCTAGCGCTTCCTGGCGATCCAAGATGTCCCGTCCGATCCGCCAATAGAGCATGATCAGTTCACTGTTCACGGCCAACCCGGCGCGAACCCGTGCGGCGCGGACCTGCTCCTTGATCTCGGACAGCAGTTCAGCGTACCCAACCGGTGTGGGCATGTTCATGGATCAGATTCCAAATCCCGGGAGGAATCGTGGATTCGCCAGGCCCCCCATTCAGGACCCGCGTGCGCGGATTCCATCGCGCACTATAAGCATCAACCTGCACCCCACCCCACACACAACACACACAACACCTTACGCCGGCACAAGCACCACAACCCTCACTCCTCCAAATACCCACCCTCCCCCGCCCGAATCTCCACCAGAAACGCCTCCCCATACTTCTCCAGCTTGGCCTGCCCCACACCGCTGATCCCCAGCAGCGCCTCCAGCGACAACGGCCGCCGCCGCGCCATCAGGGCGAGGGTCTTGTCATGGAAGATGACGTACGGGGGCACCGACTGCTCAGAGGCCAGGCGCAACCGCAAAGCGCGCAGGCGCTCGAAAAGCGCCGTCGTGGCGGCGTCCGGCTCGACCTCGTCGCTGAAATCAGAAGCCAGCACCAAAGAAGCCCGCCGCGCCTTCCGCCCCGCCCCACCGCCGCCGCCGGAAGAAACAGCCTTCACCAGCAGATCCCGCCGCAACCGCAGTTCCGTCTCGCCCCGCAGGACCGGCCCCGCCAAAGACGTCAGCCGCAGCCCCCCGTACCCCTCGGGGTCCAGGGCCAGCAGCCCATGGGCGACCAGCTGGCGGATCACGCTGCGCCACCCGAAGGGGTCCAATTCGCCGCCGATGCCATAGGTCGACAGCTTATCGTGCCCCAGCCGCAGCACCCGTTCGGCCGCGCCCCCGCGCAAGACTTCGATGATGTGCTGCGCCCCGAACCTCTGCCCGGTCCGAGCGACACAGGACAAAACCTTCTGTGCGACCACCGTCGCGTCGTAGGTCTCGGGCGGCCACAGGCAGGTGTCGCAGTTGCCGCAGGGGTCCGGCAGAATTTCGCCGAAGTGCGCCAGCAACCGCTGGCGCCGGCAGGCGGTGACTTCGCAGTAGCCGAGCATGGCGTCGAGTTGCTGGGACGAGCGGCGGCGGTGCATTTCATCGCCATCCGAACAGTCGACCAGCTTGCGCAACATGACGACGTCCTGCAATCCGTAGCACAGCCAGGCGTTGGCGGGCAGGCCGTCGCGGCCGGCGCGGCCGGTTTCCTGGTAATAGCCCTCGACCGATTTGGGCAGGTCGAGGTGCGCCACGAAGCGGACGTCCGGTTTGTCGATGCCCATGCCGAAGGCGATGGTCGCGCAGACGATCAGGCCGTCCTCGTTCAGGAAGCGCTCCTGGTGGCGGCGACGCGTGGCGGCGTCCAGGCCGGCGTGGTAGGGCACTGCGGCGAAGCCGTGTTGCGACAAAAAGGCGGCGGTCTCTTCCGTCTTCTTGCGCGCCAGGCAATAGACGATGCCGGCGTCGCCCTGATGTTCGTCGCGCAGGAACTTCAGGAGCTGCTTGCGAGGCTCGTCCTTGGCCACGACGCGGTACTGGATGTTCGGGCGGTCGAAACCGCCGATGAAGACGCGGCCGGTGCGCAGGCGCAGGTTGTCGAGGATCTCGGCCTGCGTGCGGCCATCGGCCGTCGCGGTGCAGGCCAGGCGGGGGATGCCGGGATAGCGCTCGGCCAGAACCGCCAACTGCAGGTACTCGGGACGGAAGTCGTGTCCCCACTGGGAGACGCAGTGGGCCTCGTCGATCGCGAACAGGGCGATGGCCGCGCCATCCAGCAATTCGAGGGTGCGTTCCTGCAGCAGGCGCTCGGGGGCGATGTAGAGCAGGTCGAGCTCGCCGCGGCGCAGCTGCTGTTCGACGCCCCGCGCCTCGGACAACGAAAGCGACGAATTCAGGAACGCCGCGCGCACGCCCAGCTGGTTGACGGCGCTGACCTGGTCCTGCATCAGGGCGATCAGCGGGGAAACGATGATGCCCGTGCCATCGCGCAGAAGGGCCGGGATCTGGTAGCAGAGGGACTTGCCGCCGCCGGTGGGCATCAGCAGGAGGGCGTCGCCGCCGGTGACCAGGTGGTCGATGACCGCGGACTGGTGGCCGCGGAAGGCGGGGTAGCCGTAGGTGTTGTTGAGGATGCTGAGGGCGGTGTTGTTCATCAGGGCAGGCTAGCCAGAAGTAGACCTCAGGGCAAGCCTGCGCCGCGCCTCGGCGCACGGCGAGGGGCGACATCGCCATGGGGGAACGGGAATTGCGCAGGTGTGGCGGTGGCGGGAGGCCTCGCGCAGGGTGGCGCGCTGGGGCCGCCGGCTCGACACCGGCTGGATTCGGTTTCACCGCGACCGCCTTGCCCCACGTATCCAGCCTGGCTTGGGGCGTACGCAATACTATATCATCGTGACGCCTTTTCGCGATTAAAAGGAATTTATGCATGCTTGCTATAGCGCAAAACTACATTTCAACATCGATATTTCTCGCCACAAGGGAATTATCGCACTATACATATAGTATGAACGACCCAAATCACACCACCCCGAGGTCCCGACTCACCGCCGTCATCCGAACAGCGGGTGACGTCATCGATATCGCCCACGTGGCGACAACTTTGGCGATTCCCCGGACGGTCGCGGCGAAACTCCTTTCGCGCTGGGCCGCGCAGGGATGGCTGAGGCGTGTGGGACCAGGCCTCTACGTTCCTGTCCAGTTGGCCCTGCAGGGCTCGGAGCAGGTCCTCGAAGATCCATGGGTGCTCGTTCCGGCCCTGTTCGATCCTGCTTATGTCGGTGGACGCACGGCCGCTGAGCACTGGGGACTCACCGAGCAGGTCTTTCGAGACATCCAGGTGTACACGGGGAGGCCGGTGCGGCGGAGGACCGCGCGACACCACGGTACCATGTTCACGGTCAGGCACCTCGGACCGGAACACATCTTCGGCACCAAAGTCATCTGGCGCAGCCAGACGCGGGTGATGGTCTCGGATATCCACCGCACGCTCGTCGATCTGCTCAACGATCCTGCGGCCGGAGGCGGGATCCAGCACGTCGTCGATTGCTTCACCCAGTACCTGAGCCGTGCGGACAATGATCCGCGTGTACTCGTGGAATATGCCGACCGCCTGGGTAACGGCGCCGTCTTCAAGCGTCTCGGATTCATTGCCGAACGCCATCCTCGCGGTACGCCCTTCTGCGAGGCCGCGAGCGAGCGACTGACGGAAGGGTATGCAAAGCTGGACCCGACCCTCGATTGTGCACGGCTCGTCACGCGCTGGCGACTCTGGGTGCCGGACAACTGGGCCACCGGGGATCGAACATGATTGGCAAAGCGGAAATCATGTTCGTCGCAGGGCAGACGGGGCTCCATCCGCACGTCGTCGAAAAGGACTACGCCCTAGGCTGGCTGTTGGCGGGAATCTCCGCTCACGAGAGCCTTTCCCGAAATTGGATGTTCAAGGGTGGAACCTGTCTCAAGAAGTGTTACTTCGAGACCTATCGCTTTTCGGAAGATCTGGATTTCACTTTGCCAGATGAGTCGCACCTCGAGGCGGCGTTCCTTCGCCGGGCGTTCGCGGAGGTGGGCGAATGGGTCTACGAGCAGAGTGGACTCGAACTGCCGGCAGACAAGCAGGACTTCGACATCTATGACAACAGGCGCGGGCACAGGAACTGTGAGGGCAAAATCAGCTATCGCGGCCCCGTCTCACCGACGGCGGCCGGGGGCTGGCCCCGCATCAAGCTCGATCTGACGGCGGATGAGCGGATTGTGCTGGCGCCTGTCATGCGTCCGGTCTTCCATCCATACAGTGATGCACCTCCGAATGGTATCAACGTGCAGGCGTACGCCTACGAGGAGGTCTTCGCCGAAAAGATCCGTGCGCTCGCCGAGCGGACGAGGCCGCGCGATCTGTATGACGTGATCAGCCTGTTTCGCAACTCAGGGGTGCAGACCTTGCCGTCGGTGATTCTCGACGTCCTGGTGCAAAAGTGCCAGTTCAAGGGAATACCGCTGCCGGCGTCGGCCGATCTCCAGAGCCACCGCGACGAGCTCGATGCCAGTTGGGAGAATATGCTACGCCATCAACTTCCGGCGCTACCTCCCGTAAGCTCGTTCTGGGACGTACTTCCCGAATTCTTCGCGTGGCTGGCACATGGCACCGCGCCTGCAACCCCGGTGTCCTTTGTCGGCGCCGCGGGGGCGACGATCCTCCGTGATCGCACTTTGGTGCTGCCGGTAAGGCCCGAACAGCGGGCTGCGGTGGAGATCATTCGCTTTGCGGCCGCGAACCGCCTGTGTGTCGATCTCGAATACCAGGGAAGCATCCGGCGCATCGAGCCGTATTCGCTGCGCAGAACGAAGGAGGGCGCAATCATCCTTCATGCCTGGAATGTTGCCAAGCATGAGGATCGCAGCTATCGCTTGGACCGGATTCGTCGCGCCCAGGCAACCAGCCAGGTCTTCACACCGCGCTATGCCGTCGAGTTGCCACCCGCCGGTCCGATCATCATTCCACCCACCGAACGCCGGTCCGGCGGTAATGCCCTCATGCGCCATCAGGGCCGGAACTACGTCTACGAATGCGTGATTTGCGGGAAGCGGTTTTACAGGAAGTCGCCATCCACCACGCTCAAGCCGCACAAGTCTCGTGGCGGACAGCCATGCCCTGGGCGAACGGGCCATCGGGTTTCCTCATGATGACTCGGGAAAACTTGCGCCGGCGCAAGCGCCACTGCTCGTCGATTTTGAATCACGTCTCACCTCGACAGCGGTGCCGCCGCGGATGGCGAAATGCAGCTTTTTTGGACAGTGGCGAAGATCGTCTGACTGACCGGGTGTCGTGCGGCCTTCCTTAAGGCGCTCGTCGTCCATCGTGAAACCCTTGACCAGCAACTCGGAGAGACGCGACGTGGCCCACTGGCGGAAGGCGGTGCCGCGGGCCGACCGGACGCGGTAACCGACGGCGAGGATGGCGTCGAGGCTGTAGTGGTCGATGGCGCGGGAGACCTCGCGGGGACCCTCGGTTTGAACTATTCGGAAATTCCGAAGAGTTGTCCGCTGGTTGAGCTCTCCCTCGCTGTAAATGTTTGATAGGTGCTCATTTACGGTTGGCACGGAAACCTGGAACAGCTCGGCGATGAGCCGCTGGGACAGCCAGATAGTCTGGCCCTGCAGACGCACCTGGAGGCGGGTGGCCCCGTCCTGATAGATCAGGACTTGGCCGTCGCCCGGCGTGGGCTGAGGAAGGTTTGGATTATCCGGCATTGCCCACCCCTTGCCGTTTCTCGATGCCTATTCAGAACGATCGCTTAACAGATCCAGCACCCGAACAAACCCGACCCGCTCCTGCTCCAACCTCACCCTCTCTCCCCATCGACCCAGCCGCAGCCCATCGTACACCACCCGCTCCTCGCTCTCCAGCAGCTCCAGTTCCCCTCTCTCCGGCCGCGCCTCAGTCCCCCATAGCGATCGATGTTCCAGCAGCGTCCTCTCATCCATGAGCACGGACACCGCGTGCGGCAAAGTTCGTCGGAGCTGGTTGAGGATTGCGAATCCGTGCGTGTCGATATCGCCCCAGTAATACAGGCGCTTCTGGTGCATCCACTTGGCCGCGCCAAGGTTTTCGAAGCCGTAACCGGCGCCAAAGACCACGATCGCCCCGGGAACGTCCGGGAAGGCCAGGAAGTTAACTTCGTTTTCGGTGATGAAGACTTTCGAACCCGGAAACTCAAGGGCGGCGAACGCCTCTTGCGTCAACGTGATGTCGCGCGCCTCGGGCGTCGGCAGCAGCCGAATCTGCGGATCCAGGATTCGGAAGCGCACCCGCAGCGGCTTGTCCAAGAACCCGTAGCGGCCGCAGAATCCACCCGCGCCCATATGCCCGGTGTCGATCGCATCGGTCGGCAGCACCAGATCCAGCAGCTCCGCCAGCACACCGCGATGCCCCTCGATGAGCTTGGTATGGACACCCGGCAGGTCCATCTGGCGCAGGTAGATTCCCGGTCGCGGATGCATCTGCAGCCAGGACACGACCGCCAGCAGCTGCGGCCAATGCTCGGCCAGTTCCAGCGCTCGCAACGGGCGCTTCGCCAGCCAGGGCACCAGCGCGGGCTCCCGCTCCCTTGTCAGGTCCACCAACGTTGCGAACTGGCCCGCCGCCCGTCGCTTGCCGATCAGGGCCAGCGCGTCGTCGAGCGTATCGATCCAGATCGCCGCCGGCAACTGGTTGGCGCCCAGGACGCGGTGATTGACCGTGCGCCATTCGATGCGGTAGGCGTCGGCGGCCGTGGACAAACGGGCGATCCAGTCCTGCACCTCCGGGAATCGCCCACTCACTTCCGCGGAATCCGGTCCCCTGCACGGAAGCCGCCGTGGAAATGACGGCTCACCGCCCGCCAGGGGGGCAAGGAGCACGCCTCGGTCCCAGAGCTTCTGGACCTGGGCCTTGATGTCTTCCGGGGTCGTCCACATCAGGTCGACCTTTTGCCCTTCTCCGCCCGATACTCTTCGATGCTCAGGTTGCGCAGGACGGACTCGCGACCATCCTCGTTGTGCACGAAGCCGACACTCGACACGAAGGGCTCGATGACATGGATCTTCTGCAGCGGCGTGACGATCAGCAGCTGCAGATTGAATTCCGCGAAGAGCCGCAGCCCGTACTGGGCCGATTCGTCGGATCCGCGCCCGAACGCCTCGTCGATCACGACGAAGCGGAACGAGCGCGACTTCACCTCTCCCCGCGCCAGCCCGAACTGGTAGGCCAGGCTTGCGGCCAGCACGGTGTAGGCGAGCTTCTCCTTCTGGCCACCGGACTTGCCGCCGGAATCCGCATAGTGCTCGTACTCGCTGTCGTCTTCCTTCCAGCGTTCGCTGGCCGCGAAGACGAACCAGTTCCTCACGTCGGTGACCTTCACGGTCCACCGCCTGTCCACATCGGCAGACTCGGTGCGGCCGCGGAACCGATCGATGATCTTCCTGACCTGCAGGAACTTGGCCTCCGAGTACTGCGCATCCTCCGAGCCTGTCAGGGTGCCCTCGGTGCAGGCCCGCAGGTCGGCCTGGAATGTTCGAATCTCGGCGTCGACCGAGAGCTGGGCTTCGAGGCTGATGTACCGACCGGGATTGTAGTCGATGCCCGTGAGCGACCTGTTTATCTGGGCTATGCGCTCCTTGATCGTCTCTCGCTCGCGCGCCAGCTGGGACTGGAAGTTGGCCACTTCCCGGATGGTGTTCTCGTTCAGGAGCACTTTGAAGCGCACCTCGAAGCGGGGCAGGTCATCTGCGCGAAGCTGGGCGAGCATGGCCGCAAACTCGGGACCGGCGTCGATGTTGACATCCACTTCGCTGGTCTCCAGCCGCCATTCCATCTTATACTCGGCCATCGACCTGATGAGCTTCTCCACGAGTCGCTTGATCTTCAGGTCTTCGGCGCCGATCGCGGCCTGCAGCCACTCGCGCATGTCGCGCTCCCGATTGTCGCAGGACTCGACCGTGAGCACGTGGTCGCCGATCGCATCCTCACGCATGGAGGTCAGCCTGGCGAATCTCTGCGCCAGAACCTCATCCACTTCCACGAGCAGGATCGCGGTCTGCGCTTCAAGGTCCCTGGCGTCACTGATCCTCTGCTCGACCTTGGAGCGCTTGTCGTTGCGCTCGCTGAGCTGACGCTCGGTCTCCCCGGCCTCGCGCTCATGCGCGGCCAGTTGCTCCGTGAGGGTCCTGAAGAGGTCCGAGGCGCTTTCGAGCTCGCGCTTCTCCGCCTC
>JAIFKS010000166.1 GCA_020049465.1 bacterium
GGCGGCGCCACGCACGAACTGTGGAACGGCACGATCACGGCCCCGCACGTGATCCAGACGGCGACGGACACCGATTTCGATGTCGAGGTGAAGTTCGCCTCGTCGCTGCCCAGCGCGTTTCTGGGCCAGGAAGGCATCATCGTCCGTCAGGACGACGCCAACTGGCTGCGCCTGGAGTTCATCAGCTTCGGCCCGGTGACGCATGTGCTGGCCGCGCTGCCCGACGGCCTGACGGTGCCCATCAACGCCGAGATCGGCGCGAACGCGCCCTATTGGATGCGCGTCAGCCGCCAGGGCGACGTCTGGTACGTGCAGTGGTCGGCGGACGGCGTCACCTGGAACACGCCGGCCGGTTCGGGCTTCACGTACGATCTGAACGTTTCGGGCGTGGGCGTGTACGCCGGCAACAACGGCAACAATCCGCCGCACACCGTTCTCGTGGACTATTTCAAGAACCACTTCGCGCCCTGGGTGGACGAAGACCAGGCGCGGGCGCCGCTGACGGTGAATGTGGCCGGCGGCGGTTCGGTCGACGTGGTGCCGGCGCTCGCCAGCTACGGTTGCGGCGAACCGGTGACGCTGACGCCGGTGGCGGCGCGCGGCTGGCAGTTCACCGGTTGGTCCGGCGACCTGGCCGGCGCGGCGACCCCGGCGGTCCTGAACATGTCCGGTCCCGCGGCGGTCACCGCCACGTTCGCGCCGCTGCCGGAATACGCGATGAGCGTCTCGGTCGTGGGCGCCGCCGGCTCCGTGCAGCTGTCGCCGGCGACCGGTCCCTACTACGCTGGCGAGAAAGTCGTCGCGACCGCGGTCGACGCCCCGGGCTGGGGCTTCAGCGGCTGGTCGGGCGACCTGACCGGCGCCGCGAACCCCGACACGCTGGTCGTCGTCGGCAACATGTCGCTGACCGCGACGTTCGTGCCGGTGCCGCAGCACACGGTCACCGTTACGGTGCCCGGCGGCAACGGCACGGTGGCGCTGTCCCCGCCGGGCGGCGTCTACAACCAGGGCCGGGCGGTCATCGTGACGGCCCAGGGCGCTCCGGGCTTCGGGCTCGGCGCCTGGACCGGCGACCTGACGGGTTCCGCGAACCCCGACACCATCATCGTCGATGCCGACAAGAACATCGTCGCGACGTTCACGCCGCTGCCGCAGTACGCCCTGACCACTTCCGTGGTCGGCGGCGGCAACGTCACGGCGGATCCGGCCGGCCCCGACTACTTCGTCGGCTCGACGGTCGTGCTGACGGCGACCGCCGATCCGGACTGGACGTTCGGCGCCTGGAGCGGCGGCCTGACGGGCGCGGCCGCCGTCGACACCGTCGTGATCAGCGGCCCGACTTCGGTCACGGCCACCTTCGTCGCGCTGCCGCCGGTGGCCGTGTCCGACGACTTCGTGCGCTGCGGCCTGGCGGCCCAGTGGTCCTTCCTGGATCCCTTCGCCGACGGCGGCTCCGTGGCCATCGCCAATGCCTACAGCGACAGCGCGCGCGTGGCGATCAGCGTCGCGGGCGGCGCCACGCACGAGATCTGGGGCGCCATCATCGGTGCGCCGCACATCCTGCAGCCGGCCCAGGACCGCGACTTCACGCTCGAGGCGAAGTTCGAATCGCGGGTGCCGGAAAACTTCGGGCAGGAAGGTCTCCTGATCAAGGAGAGCGCCACCAGCTGGGTGCGCGCGGAATTCATGCGCGACGAGTTCAATGTCCTGCGCGCCGCCGTTGTCTGCGGGCCGACTGCGGTCAAGCATGACGTGGCACTGCCGGCGCTTGTCGCGGAGCCTCTCTACATGCGCCTGGCGCGCAGCGGCGACACGTTCACGCAGTCCTGGTCCACCGACGGGCAGACCTGGACCGTGGCGGGCGCCCCGTTCAACTACGCCATGAACGTCGCCGCGACCGGTCTGTACGCCGGCAACCGCGGCAGCAACCCGCCGGCCCACACCGTGCTGGTGGACTACTTCAACAACACGGCCGCGGCGCTGGCCGTCGAGGACTCGCTGCGCAATCAGCTGGATGTCGCCATCACCGGCGGCGGTCTGGTGCAGTTGGCCCTGAACAAGCCCGACTACGCCTGCGGCGATGTCGAGACCCTGACCGCCGTGGATCAGCCGGGCTGGGTCTTCGCCGGCTGGTCGGGCGCCGTGAGCGGCATGCAGAATCCGGTCAACCTGCCCATGGACGGCTCCGCCTCCGTGCAGGCCGCGTTCGTGGCCGTGGCGCAGTACACGCTGGACGCCACGGTGGCGGCCGGCAGCGGCGCCGTCGTCCTGTCGCCGGCCGGCGGCATCTACAACGAGGGTACTGAAGTCACCGTGACCGCCGTGCCGGACCTGGGCTGGGGCCTGGACGGCTGGGCGGGCGACCTGACCGGCGCGGTCAATCCGCGGACCATCGTCATGAGCGGCAACCGCGCGGTGACGGCGACGTTCACCCAGCTGGCCGAATACACGCTGACCGTGGCTGCCCTGGGCGGCGGTACGGCGAGCGCCGATCCGGCCGGCGGCACGCATTTCGACGGGACGACGGTCGTCGTGACGGCGACCCCGAATCCGGGCTGGGTGTTCGGCGGCTGGTCGGGCGCGCTCAGCGGCCAGACGAATCCCGAGTCGCTGGTCATCGACGGCGACAAGACGGTGACGGCGACGTTCCTGGAGATCCTGACGGTTGCCGATGCCGACGATTTCAACACCTGCCTGCTGGACCCGCGCTGGACCGTGGTCGACCCGTTCAGCGACGGCGGCACCGCGACGATGGTCAACAGCTACACCGACAGCGCACGCGTGGCGATCAGCGTGCCCGGCGGCAGCGTACACGAGATCTGGAACGGCGTGATCGGCGCCACGCACATCCTGCAGGCGGCCGAGAACACGGACTTCGTGCTCGAGGTGCGCTTCGATTCGCTGCCTCCGGCCGACTTCGGCCAGCAGGGCCTGCTGATCAAGCAGGACGAGGCGACCTGGGTGCGGGCCGAGGTCTTCCGTGACGATACTTCGGCGCTGCGCGTGGCCGTGGACCTGGGCCCGGCGCAGACGCTTCACGACATCTATCTGCCGCTCGGGCTGCAGGCGCCGTTCTACATGCGCGTCGTCCGCAACGGCAGCACTTTCCAGCATTCCTGGTCGATCGACGGTTCGGTCTGGACCAGCGCGGGCGCGCCGTTCGCCTACAATCTGGACGTCGACGGCGTGGGTGTGTTCGCCGGCAACCGCGGCAGCAATCCTCCGGCCCACACGGTGCTGGTGGACTACTTCGCCGTGACCTCCGGCGCTCCCGCCGGCGAGGATGCCCTGCGCAACCGGATCGACGTTCAGGTCGCCGGCAGCGGCACGGTTTCCCGCGCGTTGAACCTGGTGGACTACACCTGCGGCCAGCTCGAGACGCTGACCGCCGTGGCGGATCCCGGCTGGACCTTCACCGGCTGGAGCGGCGCGGTGAGCGGCACCCAGAACCCCCTGGATGTGGCGATGGGCGGCCCCGTGTCGCTGACGGCCACCTTCCAACTGCTGAGCACGCCCAACCAGGTGGCGGTCGTGCCCGCGCCGGGCGCCTGCCTGACGACGGCCATCGCCTGCGCGGACAGCATTCCGGTGCGGATCTCGCGAACGGACACGACGCCGGTCAAGTCGTTCAGCGTGGTGCTCGAACTGACGAACCTGGCGCTGTGCGGCGGGCCGGCCTCGGTGTACGAGGGCGACTACCTGCGGACGCACGGCAACACCTCGTTCCAGGTGGTCGAGAACCTGGACGGGACCATCCAGATCGACGGTCTGCTCCTGGACGGACCCTGCGATGCAGACGAAGCCGAGGGTGTCCTGCTGTGGCTGGACGTCGCCTCGACGATCGCCGACGGCACGGGCTCCATTGCCGTCACTTCGATCGAATTGCGCGACTGCGCCGATGCGCTGCTGCAGGCCGAGCCCCTGGCCCCGGCGCTGCTGACGATCGACCACACGCCGCCGGCACCCGTCACCGGCGTCCAGGCGGCGACCGTGACGTCCGGCAATCCGCTGGCGGCGCTGACGGCGATCGACGTGACCTGGTCGGCGCCCGCGGCCGTCGAGAGCCAGTCGATTCTCGTCTACCGCAAGGCCTACGGCTTCCAGCCGGAGTACTCCGATGCCGGCGGCGCGGTCCCGGCGATCCCCGCGGCCTCGA
The DNA here is from genome assembly GCA_020049465.1 of bacterium. GTDB lineage: Bacteria > Krumholzibacteriota > Krumholzibacteriia > LZORAL124-64-63 > LZORAL124-64-63 > CAINDZ01. The sequence goes on from JAIFKS010000166.1 coordinate 4,157, forward strand.
GCGATCCCCTGGCGGCGGGGTGGCAGCTGGCGGCGACGCTGCCGGCCGGCGCCTCGGCGCTGCGCGACAACCCGCCGGCGCGCGACTACTGGCACTACCATGTGCGGGTGGTCGACGACTGCGGCAACGTCGGCGTGGCGGCGACCTTGTCGGCGGCGCTCAATTACCTGCTGGCCGACGTGGCCGGCGGTCCGGGCGGCCTGGGCGACAACACGGTCGACGCGGCGGATGTCGCGGTCCTGACCGGCGCCTACGGGACGCAGGACGGGCAGGGCGGATACCTGAATCGCCTGGACGTGGGTCCGACGGCCGACTTCCTCCCGTTCTCGTTGCCGTCGACGGACAACGGTATCGATTTCGAGGACCTGATGGTGTTCAGCCTCAGCCACGGGCTCAATTTCGGTCCGGGCGGCGCCGTCGCCCCGCCGGCCTCGCCGGTGGCCTCGACGCGCAACTTCCTGATGCTGGATGTGGCGCCGATGCCGCTGATCGGGCAGACGTTCACCGCGACCATCCTCATGGAAGGTGACGGCACCGTGCAGGGCCTCAGCCTGCCCCTGACCTGGAACGGAGCGGTCGTGCAGCCGGTGTCCGTGACGGCGGGTGCGCTGCTCGCGGCGCAGGGCGGCACGTCGCTGGTGTTCATGCCGGAACCCGGCCTGGTCGATGCGGCACTGCTGGGCCTGCGCCAGCGCGGCCTGTCGGGCACGGGCGTGCTTGCGGTCGTGACCTTCGAGGTCGTGGGCGCGGGCCAGGCGGATCTCGGCTTCGGCGACGTCGATGCGCGCAGCCAGGCGAACCAGCCGCTGAGCCTTCTCAACGGGGGCCTGTCGGCGACGCCCGACCTGCCGCAGACGCCGCTCCTGACGACGCTGCACCAGAACGTGCCCAATCCGTTCAACCCGATGACGGCCGTCTCGTTCGACCTGGCCCGGGCCGGAACGGTGCGACTGCAGATCTACGGGCTCGACGGTCGCCTGGTGCGGGTGCTGGCTGACGGCGAGCTGCCGGCCGGTCGCCACACCTTCAAGTGGGACGGCACCGATCAGGGCGGCCAGCGTCTGGCGTCGGGTGTCTACCTGACGCGGCTGGTGACGCCCGGCGGCGCGCACACCGGTCGCATGACGATGCTCAAGTAGGGGCGAGGCGCCGGCCCCCGGAGGCCGGCGCGTTCACCCGGTTCCCGCCTTTTCAGCCCCAGGCCCCGGCCCCGATGGTCCGGGGCCTGTTTTTTGTTCCAGCCCGGGTCCCGATGGCCGATCATTGCGTCCAGTCGGATCCCGCGGGCAATCCGACCGCAACTCGTGATCCGGGAGGACCATGGACGATTACGAAGAACGACGCCGGGATCCATCGCCCCCCGAGGGCGGGCTCTCGCTGCTGGACGGCGTCTCGCCGGTCGCGTCCACGCTGGCGGCGGATATGGCGGCCGAAAGGCTCATCGCCGCGGACAGGAACCGGCCCCTGGCCGAGCGGCTGGCGGCCTTCGAGGACGTGTTCGAGACCGAGGTCGGGGACACCTCGCTGTCGCGCGCGCGCAACCTGGAACGGTCGACGGGACTGCGGCAGGTGCTGCTCAAGTTCGAAGGCGGCAACCCGTCCGGCACGCAGAAGGACCGCATCGCCTTCGCCCAGGCGCAGGACGCGATGCGCCGCGGCTACGACACGCTGACGGTGGCCACCTGCGGCAACTACGGCGCGGCGACGGCGCTGGCCGCCTCGATGGCGGGCCTGCGCTGCTTCGTGTACCTGCCCGCCGGCTACCACACGCGTCGCGACGCGGAGATGGAAGCGCTCGGGGCCACGCTCGTGCGCGTGCCGGGCGACTACGAGGCGGCCGTCGCCGCTTCGCGCCAGTTCGCCGGGCAGTCGGACGTCTACGACGCCAATCCGGGCGGCGCCAACACGTCGATCCAGCTGCGCGCGTACGGCGAGATCGCCTACGAGATCTACGACGAGCTGCGCGACGCGCCGGCCGTGGTCGCCGTGCCGGTGTCCAACGGCACGACGCTGGCGGGCATCCACCACGGTTTCGTCAGCCTGTTCCGGCGCGGCAAGACTTCGCGCGTGCCGAAGCTGGTCTGCGGCTCGTCGCACGGGAAGAACCCCATCGTCATCGCCTACCGGCGCAACCTGCCGGACTGCGACGATCTCTCGCCGGGCAGGATCCGCGAAACGCCGATCAACGAACCGCTCATCAACTGGCACTCGATCGACGGCAGCGAAGCGCTGGCCGCCGTTCGTTCGACCGGCGGCTGGGCGGCCGACTCCAGCGACAAGGCGATGCAGGCGGCCGCGCGCATGCTCAAGGAGAAGGAAGGGCTGCACGTGCTGCCGGCTTCGACCGCGGGCCTGCTCGTGCTGCTGGCCCGCCACCAGCAGGAACCTTTGCCGGGCGATCGCTATGTCGCCGTGCTGACCGGGAGGCGCTGATGTCCGACCAGAAGCAGAAGGACCATCCGACGAACTGGCCCGAGGGCGGGGCTCTGGTCTACTGCCAGGGCGCCTTCAACACCACCTACGGAAAGACCGCGCACGGGCTGGTGAGGCGCAGCGAGCGCTACGACGTGCTGGCCGTGATCGACGCCGTCTGGGACGGACGCGACGCGGGCGAGGTGCTGGACGGCAAGGCCTGCGGCATTCCCGTGGTGGCGGACCTGGAGGCGGCGCTGCGCTTGCGCGGACGGGGCGGGAGCAGGCCCACGCATTTCGTGATCGGGCTGGCGCCGGACGGCGGCCGTCTGCCGGACGACGCGCGCGCGGTGGCGGCCGCCGCGTTGACGGCCGGCCTGCACGTCGACAGCGGTCTGCACGATTTCCTGGGCGATGACCCGGAACTGTCGGCGCTGGCCGCGAGGCACGGCGTGCGCATCCGCGACGTGCGGCGCACGCCGCCGCGGCCGGAGCTGCATTTCTTCGACGGCCGCATCACGCAGGTGGAGGCGCTCAAGGTGGCGGTGCTGGGCACTGACTCGGCCGTGGGCAAGCGGACCACGGCCTGGCTGCTGGTCGATGCCTTCCGCGCCGCGGGCCGCCGGGCCGAACTCGTGGGCACCGGGCAGACCGCCTGGCTGCAGGGCGCGAAGCACTCGCTGATCCTCGACTCGCTGATCAACGATTTCGTGTCCGGCGAGATCGAGCACACGGTCTGGTCCTGCTGGGAGGACGGCCGTCCTGACGTGATCGTCCTTGAGGGCCAGGGCAGCCTGCTGAACCCGGCCTATCCAGGCGGTTTCGAACTGCTGGCGGCCGGGCGTCCCGACGTGGTCGTGATGCAGCACGCGCCTGCGCGGCGTGAATACGACGGGTTCCCGGGCAACCCCCTGCACGACCTGCCCACGCAGATCCGCGCCGTCGAGCTGATCTCGGGTCGCCCGGTGGGAGCCGTGACCATCAATCACGAGGAACTGGACGCCGCCGGCATCGAGGCCGCGCGCGCGGCGATCACCGCCGAAACGGGGCTGCCCGCCTTCGATGTGTTGCGCGAGGGCGGCGAAGGGCTGTACCGCGCGCTGCTACCCTGGCTGCACGAAGCCGACGCGCGGCGGGGTCTGCGCCGGGATCCGCCGCCGGCGGTCCCGCATTGAAGATCATCGCGGCCGAAGCCTGGCGCGTGGACATGCCGCTGGCAGAGCCGTACGCCATCGCCTACGAGACCGTGGATCGCGCGGCGAACATCTTCGTGCGTCTGGACGCGGGCACGCAGGTGGGCTGGGGCTGTGCCGCTCCCGACGAACCTGTCACCGGCGAAACGCCCGGCGGCACGCTCGCGGTGCTGGCGGGCGATGCCGCCGCGGTGCTTCGCGGCAGCGATCCGCTGCGCCCCTCCGCGCTGCTGCACAAGCTGACGCCGGTTCTGGCCGGGCGCCCGGCCGCGCGCGCGGCCATCGACATGGCGCTGTGGGACCTGATGGGCCGGCAGGCGGGGCTGCCGCTTTGGCGCCTGTTCGGCGGCTACCGTGTGCGCATCCGCACCAGCGTGACCATCGGGATCCTCGACGAAGCGCGGACCGTCGCGCGCGCGCGCGACCATGTGGCGGGCGGCTTCCGCTGCCTGAAGCTCAAGGGCGGGCTCGACCCCGACGACGACGCGGCTCGCGTGATGAAGGTGCGCGAGGCGGTCGGCCCGGGGGTGGAACTGCGGTTCGACGCCAACCAGGGCTACACCGTCGAACAGTCGCTGGCCTTCGTGGCGATGGTGCGTCGCGCCCGCCTGTCGTTGATCGAGCAGCCCACGCACCGCGCCGAACTGGAACAGCTCGGCCACGTGACCGCGGGTGCGCACGTTCGCATCATGGCCGACGAGAGCCTGATGTCGCTGCGCGATGCCTTTCGCCTGACGAAGCGCGATCTGGCCGACATGCTCAACATCAAGCTGATGAAGGTGGGGGGACTCAGCGAAGCGCTCAAGATCGCCGCGGTGGCGCAGGCCGCCGGCTGGGAGATCATGGTCGGCTGCATGGACGAGGCCGCGCTCGCCATCGCCGCGGGGCTGCACTTCGCGCTCGCCCGCCGCAACGTGCGCTACGCCGACCTCGACGGTCACTTCGACCTGCGCGACGACCCTTCCGACGGCGCCGTCCGCCTTCGCGACGGCTGGCTCTATCCCACCGACAGTCCCGGCCTCGGTTTCACCCCGCGCGGTTTTTGAACGGCCTGCACTCATCTCCAACGATCACAAGCGTTTAGGCGTTCGCAAATGTGTCCATTGAGCAGGAATCCGCTTGCTGGTGGCCGTACGTTTGTGGTATGATTTTATTTGCCAATGATTCGTAAGACAGCGCCCCGCAGCGCGATGGCCGAACGCGGGGCGCCTTGTGGCTTGCCCTTCACGAAGGAACCCGCTCATGTGCGTTCGCCCCTGGACGTTCCTTGGCCTCTGCCTGCTCGCCCTGACCGCGTCCGCGGTCGCACAGGCCCAACCGGCGCGTGAGGCCGGCCTGGTCCTGCAGCAGGTGCTCGCGGTCGACCGTGTGGCCGAGTCGGCATCGCTGACGCCCGGCGCCGATCTGCTGGCGATGGAACTCTACCGGCGCGGAGCGAACGGCCAGCCGGTGCTGCGGGTCAGCTTCCTGGCCCTGGACCCGGCGGGCCTTCCTTCGCTGCTGGCCGCCCACGCGGCTGCGGGACGTCCGGACGAAGTGCGTCTGGACGTCAACGCGCCCGGCCTTGCGGCGACGGCGAATCTGCGTCAGGTCGGCGGCCGCTGGCTGGCCGAACAGGACGGGTTGGCCGGACAGGACAAGCGTCCGGGCTCGCCCTGGTTCACCGTGCCCGGCGATCCCGACGCGCTCTACCTGGATGTGGCCGCCGACGCCGTGGACGGCCTCACGCCCTGGCAGGTGTCGGTGACCACCACGGCCGGCGCGGGCGGCGACGTGCTGGGCGCCACGTATCCGGCCGACAAGGCCTATGAGGCCCACTGCGCGCTGGTGTTGCACGGCAACCAGGGCCTGGGTTACACCGATGTGCTGCACGGCCGCAGCGACGACCTCGAGGGCTCCGGCTTCGACGAGGCGCTGCAGGTCCACCAGGGCACCGGCGTGCCCGGGAACTTCCATCTGAGCGGCACGCTGATGACCGCCGCCGAATGGGCGGCGCGCAACGGCGATCCGGTGGACTTCAACGCCTGGCTGGCCGCCGGCGTGACCGCGGGCTGGGCCGGGATGGTCACCTCGGCCTACGGGCAGCACATCATGCCTTTCGTCAACCACGCCATGAACGACTGGTCCGTGGAGATCCAGGCCCAGATGGTCCAGGACCGCTACGGCACCACGCCGCGCGTGGCCTGGGTGCCGGAGCGCGTGTGGCTCAACACCTCGGGTTATCCCAGCAGCGGCGTCAGCGACTGGATCGGCGACAACTGGCAGTCCCACGGCGTCTACGGCGTCATCCTCGACGACGACGTACACCTGGCCGGCCACGACAACCACCGTATCCACACCCTCGGCGCCAACGGCCTGCGTCTGGTCCCGCGCGACCGAACGTTCACCGGAAACATCATCGGCGGCAACGGTCAGGGTTCGCTCGACATCCTCACGGGTCTGGCCGGCAGCGGCGTGGGCGAATTCCGCATCGCGGTGCTGGCCGAGGACTGGGAAGCCATCAGCGAGATGGGCGGCTGGGCCTCGATCACGCCCAACGCCAAGGAGACGTACGACTGGTTCGTGAACAAGTGCGCCACCGAGAGCGCCTGGCTGCACACCTGGAAGCTGGCCGACGCGATCGCCAACCCGAACTTCACGGGCGACACCATGACCGTGGCGCCGGGCACCTACAATGAGATCGGCGGCGGGGCCGGTTACGGTGGCGGCGACAACGGCTGGTACACGCACTGGGCGGGCTGGGTGCCCTACGTCAACGGCGGCAACGGCAGCGGATCCTGCGCCGGCGCCGGCGGCAACTGCAAGAACTACGGAACGCTGTGGAACGACGCCTACAACGCGCTCATGGCCGCACCCGACAACAACGTCTCGCAGGCCGGCTGGTACGTACTGATGACGAATCTGCACGAAACGGCCTGGCACGACGGCATGGGCGGTCCGATCAGCGGCTGGCAGCACAAGTACTCGGCGCACATCAAGAACGCGATGATCTACGCCGCGGCTTCGCACTGGGCGAACGGCGAATACGCGACCACCACCAACGCCTACCTCAGCGACATCGACAACGACGGCTTCGACGAGGCCGTGCTGCACAACGACCGCCTGTTCGGCGTTTTCGAGGGCAACGGCGGTCGCCTGACGCACCTGTTCGTGCGGGGGGCGGGGTACAACGACACGGCGATCGGCGTCGACAACGCCTACTGGTCCGACACCGAGGGCGACTACAACGACGCCAACCACGTCGCCGGCTTCAGCGACGTGTCGCCCGACTACCAGCACC
>JAIFKS010000055.1:0-11397 GCA_020049465.1 bacterium
CCTGGCCCTGCGCTGGCAGGGCAAGTACGCCGAGGCGCGCGAGCCCCTGCGGGCGGCCATGCGCCTGCAGCCGGCCTACAGCGCCGACTGCCTGGCTGAACTGGGCGCCATCACCGCCGCCCTGGGCGATCCGGCCGCGGCCCGACCGCTGCTAGAGCAATCCCTGCGCCTGCACCCCGGACACGAGGGCGCCCTCCGCTACCTGGAACTCGTGAACCGTTCGGCGCCGGCACCCACCACGGCGCCCCCCGCGCCCCGCTGACCCGGCGGCACCCGGAAACCGACGGGAAAAACAGGAGGCCCGGGTCACCCCGGGCCTCCTCCGCAAAGCGGATCGAACGAAGACTACCGGAACAGGCTCTTCAGCCCGCCCCAGGTCTGGGCCTCCTCCGCAAAGCGGATCGAACGAAGACTACCGGAACAGGCTCTTCAGCCCGCCCCAGGTCTGCTCTTCGGTGCCGACCGGCGAGCAGCCGCCCAGACCGTCGTCCCAGTTGTGCGTCACGGTCGTCTCGTAGGCCGACGCGTTGTCGATGGTGAGGAGGCGGTCAGCCGCGCTCTCCCACGTCGCGCAGCCGTCCTTCTTGAACTTGTACGCCAGGTTCTGCGGGATCGGCATCCCGGCCGGGAACACCACGCAGGCCTGCCAGAGACCCGCGGAGATCTCGGTCGCCGCCACGCCGGTGGTCCAGTTGCTCAACTCGGTAGCGTTGCCGATGACGCAGACGCCGCCGGCGGTGCCGACCGCGTCGACACAGACCTGGAAGCAGACGACCTTGGTCTCGGTCAGCGTCTGGCCGATGCCGCAGCCCAGCGGCAGGTTGTTCCAGCTGTCGGTGGCCAGCGTCACGGCCGTCGTGCCGTCGGTGGGCAGGGAGACGGGGCGATTGCCCACGCTTTCCCAGCTGCTGCAGCCGTCCTTCTTGAACTTGTACTCGAAGTTCGGGTTGCTGCCGGCGGGGAACGTCACGACGACGTTGTACAGGTCACCGCTGACCTGCGTCATGTTGACGCCGGTGCCCCAGCTGCCGATCACGCCCGCCGAGCCGATGACGCAGGGCACGCCGCTGGTCGGCTCGCCGCTCATGCACATCGTGAACGTCACGTCGACGTCGTTCGGCAGCACGTCGGTCACGTTGTAGGTCAGCGGAGCCGTGTTGCCGGCCTGATCGTTGATCGGCCCGTACGTCGTCATGTCGCTCAAGTCGGTGACCACGAAATCCACCGTCACCGAGCTGGCGCCCATGAGCAGAGCCTGACTGACCTGGCCCGTGTACTCGTCGTTGGCGCCGACGTCGCCCAGATATCCGAGCGCGACGCTGTCGGTGCCGCCGAGGTTGTTGCTGATGTTCATCTGGACCGTGATGTCGGCGCCCTGTCCGGGCATATCGGTGACGCCGCCCTTCCACACCTGCACATACACGCTGAACGGACCGGTCGGCACCTGCGCGCTGCCGGCGTTCGGCCAGACATTGCCGGACCAGCCGATGGTGGCCAATGACTGGCCGGCCGCGAGCATCGCCACGACGATGACCGCGAACATGAACAACTTCTTCATGGTTGCCTCCTGGAAACTGCTGACCCGTAGACGCCGGCATGCTGCGGCGCAAACGGATGACTGACGCATTGACGGGCGCACCTGGATGCAGGCCTGCCAGCCACCGCCCCGCGACCGGGGGTGGGGGCGGCGTCGCCGCCGCCCCACCGGTCATCAGGTCACGATTTGCCGAGAGAATATTATCACAAATAGACCGCAAAAATCCATGACAATCGACTAATTGAGCAAAATCGCGCCACTCAGAGCCGGAACCGTGATGGTCACGTCGCCGCCACGCAGGTCCAGCTTGTCCCCGGTCCGGAAACTGCCGCCTTCGGCCCGCGGGAAGAGGTCCGGCCCGACCTCGGCCCGCAGCACCAGCGTTGCCCCGGCGCCGGCCAGTTCCCGCAGGGCGGCCTGGGACAGGGTCAGGGTCACCGGCGACTGGCCGGCGTTGAAGGCGGCCACCGCCAGTTTGCCATCCAGTTCCCGCGCAACAAGATAGCCCTTGCCGCTGGTCTCCAGGGCCGTGAACGAGCCCTGACGCAGCACCGGCGTGTCCCGCCGCAACCGGGTGATCTTGCCGTAGAATTCACGGAGGGCCAGACGCCGCGGGTCGCCCTCGTACCGCCAGTCCATGGGCCGGCGGCAGTCCGGGTCCTTGTCCCCGACCATGCCGACCTCGTTGCCGTACCAGATGTGCGGCATGCCCACGTAGGTCATCCCGAACATGGCGCCCAGCATCAACCGCCGCACATCGCCGGCGCTGGTCAGGAAGCGCACGGTGTCGTGGCTGTCCATCAGGTTCATCATCACGGCGACCGACTGGGGCGGGTACTGGAACCGGCCCGGGCTCAGGCGGGCGTCGAACGCGGCCGCATCCAGCGAGCCCTTGCCGAAGAAGTCCATCACGGGATCCCGGAAGAACTTGTAGTTCATGGTCGAATCGAAGCACTCGGGTCCGATCCAGCGGCCCGCGTTGCCCCACAGTTCGCCCACCAGCCAGACGTCCTTCTTCACCTTGTCGCAGCGTTCGCGGAACAGCTTCCAGAACCAGAACGGCACCTCGTTCGGCACGTCCAGACGGAAGCCGTCGATGTCGTACTCGCCCAGCCAGACGTCGGCCGTCTTCAGCACGTAGTCGACCAGCGGCTGGTTCGGGTTGGCCAGGGCCACGTCCTGGATGTTGTTCTCGTCCGCGTTGGAGCGCTTCAGGTCGAAGTTCAGGTTCGGGTGCAGACCGAAGCCCCACCAGCAGTCGTAGTAGTCGCTGGCGTTGAAGTCGCGCGACTTGGGCAGCGGCCAGCGCTTGAACTCGTACCAGTTGTAGTACGGGCTCTGCGGACCGTTCTCCACCGCGTCGCGGAAGGCGAAGTGCCAGTTGCCGGTGTGGTTGAAGGCCACGTCCACCACGATGCGGATGCCGCGCGCGTGGCAATCCTTCACGAAGGCCTTGAACTCTTCCGGGGTGCCGAAGTGCGGATCGATCTTCAGGTAGTCGGTCGGGTCGTACTTGTGGTTGCTCATCCCCTGGTTCAGGGGATTGAAGTAGAGCACCGTGACGCCCAGGTCGTTCAGGTAGTCCAGTTTCTGCCGGATGCCGGCGATGTCCCCGCCGTAGAACGAGAAGTAGTCGGGCTTGCCGTCGGTGCGGTAGGGGCTGCGCACCAGGCCGGCGATGTCGTACCAGTCCTCGACCATGTGGAAGTACTCGCCGTTGATCTTCCCGGACGCAGGCAGCGTGTTGGCGCCCTCGTACATGGGCTCGGAGAAGTCGGGATCGTTCGACTTGTCGCCGTTGGCGAAGCGCTCGGGGAAGATCTGGTAGACGATGCCGTCCTTGGCCCAGCCCGGCGTCAGGAACGGCGTGTGGTCGGCGGCGCGGTAGATGAACGCCGCCGGCGCGGTCGCGGTCATGCCGCCGGCGCCGAAGAACTCGCGGTGGTCGCCGTCGTGATAGGCAATCACGTACTGCAGCGCGTCGTCCGGCGAACCCAGTTCCACCGTCGCGCGGTAGTACTGGAACGAGGCGTCCTTCTCGGCCGCCTTCATGGCCACGCTGGTCGCGCTCTCGCCCGGCGTCCAGGCGCCGCCGCCCACATGGTAGTGCACGACCAGGCGGTCCACGTCGTCCAGATGGGCCCGCGCCGTCAGCACCACTTCGGTCGGGCTGATCGGGTTGCAGGTCGAATAGTCGAACACGGGATCCAGATCGTCGCTGAAGACCTTGCCGTCGCCCCGTTCGATGTTGATCGTCTCGAACGAGGCATCCACCTTCAGCACCGAATTCTGGCCGCCGAAGCCGTCGTCGGCGCCGTTCGGATTGTTCGGGTCGGCCTTCCAGTTGCCGTCGACCACGAACTTGTACTGGTACGTGCCCTGCGCCAGCAGCAGCGTCACCGTGTAGGTGCCGTCCTTGTCGGCGTCGAGCATGGGCGTCTTGGAGTCGTTCCAGTCGTTGAAGGTGCCGGCCAGGAACACGTTCGTGACGCCGGAGATCACCGGCGTGAAGGCGAACTCGACCGAGCGCAGCTCCCCGTCGCCGGCGCCCGCCGCGCCGGTCGCCCCGGCCGCACCGACGGCCGCCCCGCCGGCTGCCGCCGCGTCGATCCGATCCTTGCCCGCGGGCACCTTGACCAGCGAGTTCTTGCCGCCGAAACCGTCGTCGCTCGCGTTGGGATTCAGCGGGTCCTGCATCCAGCTGCCGTCGACCACGAACTTGTACTGGTAGCTGCCGGGGGCCAGTTCCACCGTCAGCGTCCAGGTCCCGTCCTTGTTCGCCATGGGGCTGGCCGCGTCACTCCAGCCGTTGAATTCGCCGGCCAGGTTCACGCTCGCCGCCCCGGGCGCCGTGTGCGAGAACGTGACGGCGCACGGACCGCCCGCCGCAGCCGGCGCCGCGGGCGCCGCCGCTTTCGGAGCCGCCGCCTTCGGGGCTCCCGCAGCCGAAGCCGCCGCCGCGCCGCCGGCGCCCACCTTCAGCAGCGAATTGTTGCCGCCGAAGCCGTCGGGCGCCGTGTCCGGGTTCGCTTCGTCGTGCTTCCAGGCGCCATCGACCACGAACTTGTACTGGTAGTTGCCCGGGGCCAGGTTCATCGTCAGCGTCCAGACGCCGCCGTCGTTCTGCATCGGGTTGGCCGCGTCGCTCCAGCCGTTGAATTCTCCGGCCAGGGCCACCTTGCCGGCGCCGGGCGCCTCGCAGCGGAAGGTCACCGGCACGGCGCCGCCTGCGGCCGCCGGTGTGGCCGCGGCCACGGGTGCCGGCGCCGCCACCGCGGCCGCCATCCCGCCGACCTTCACCGCGGCCGTACCCTCGGCCACCTTGGCCAGCGAGTTGTTGCCGCCGAAGCCGTCGGGCGCCGCGTCCGGGTTGGCCGGGTCCTGCTTCCAGTTGCCGTCGACCACGAACTTGTACTGGTAGCTGCCCGGAGCCAGTTCAAGAGTCAGCGACCAGACGCCGCCCTCGTTGGCCATCGGATTGGCCGTGTCGCTCCAGCCGTTGAACTCGCCGGCCAGGGCCACCTTGCCGGCGCCGGGCGCGGCATGGGTGAAAGTAACCTGGGCAGACCAGGCGGCGCCGGCCAGGCCGCACACGAGGGCGGCCAGCAGCAGGGCGACGAACGCAAATCGGGGCATCGCGCGCATGAAAATGCTCCTGGAGACGGGGTGGGTGGGCCACGGCGCTTGCGTGAGCCGCGGCCCGACGACTCTATCGCGCCGGCGAAGGCGAATCAAGGCGGCGCCGGGAAAAAGCCGGCGCCGCCCGCATCAGATTCAGGGACCGCAGCCTACCACAACCACGGGATTCCGGCTTCTGCGGATCTCCGGCACCCGGTCGGGACGATTCCGGGACCTACCAGCCGCGGCCCGCCGTCCAAGGCACCCCCGCGGCGTCGAGCGCTTCGCCCAGCCGCCGCAGGTCGCCGTCGACGATCTCCCGCAGTTCACCCTTCCAGGCCGCGAACTGTTCGCGGCCGATCTCCAACTGCTGCCGCTGCTGCAATGTGGGGCCGTAGGTCGAACCCCAGGTCGCGGCGCGGCCCGTCTCCAGGCGATCGCCGATCGACAGCGGTCCGCCGGCATTCAGGCGCCCGCGCACACGGTCTCCGCGGAGGCGCTCGGTCAGGATCTCCAGGCGCTTTTCCAGGGCCACGGCCGTGGCATAGAGCCCGGCGTCGCCGTGGTTGGCCCGGTCCAGCGCGGTGCGGATGGCGTCCAGGCGGGCGCCGGCCTCGTCCAGCACCGCCCCGGCCGCCCCCAGTTCACGTTGCAGCACGGACATGTCCCGCAGGTACGCCGCCAGTTCATCGGCTCCCAGTCCAGGCAGTCCGCGCGGCCGCAGCGGCGTGACCTCGAACGGCTCGGGACCGGCCAGCAACGTCGTCACGCCGTCCACGCGCTGCGCCAGCTCGACCGTGTACCTTCCCGGGGGCGCCAGCACGCCGACGGCTTCCTCGCCCTGATCGGGCTTGCCGTCCGTCTCGGCCGCGTAGCCGGGGTAACGCAGGTCCCACGCCGCGCGCTGGAGTCCCTTGGCCACCGGACCGCGGATCGTGCGCACGATGTCCCCGCCGGCATCACGCACCGTCAACAGGACCGCCGGTTCGTCCTCCAGACGTTCGGCGCGCAGCGCCTCCCAGCCCGGATACGGGGTGTCGGCGCCGTCCTTGACCAGCTTCTTCTCCGCTTCCCGGCGTGTCTCCCGCGCCGAACGCGGGGCTTCGGCCAGGTGCCAGGTGAACACGGCACCGAACGGAGGATTGGGCGCCGTGAAATACGCCGAGCCCAGGGAGCCCTTCTCCTCTTCCCCCAGAACCCGCTGCGGCACGTACCACCACGCTTTGCGCGCGGGGAACAGCAGCGCGGGCCGGGCCAGGGCTTCTTCGCTGACCTCGCGCAGCGCCGAGTAGTCGTCCAGCACGTACAGGCCACGCCCGAAACTGGCGCAGACCAGATCGCACTCGCGCTCCTGGATGACGACATCCCGGAAACTGATGGTGGGCGCGCCGCCCAGCTTCAGCCAGCGCGCGCCGCCGTCCACAGTCGTGAAGACCCCGAACTCGGTGGCGGCGAACAGCAGTCCCGGCCGCACCGTGTCCTGGACCAGCCGCCAGACCAGGTGCCGCTCCGGCAGGTCGCCCGCGATCGACGTCCACGAGCGGCCCGCATCGGTGCTGCGGTAGACGTAGGGCGCGAAATCGCCGGCTTTGTGGTTGTCCAGCACGGCGAAGACGGTGGCGCGGTCGAAGCGGTCGGCCACCAGGTTGTTCACGTAGAAATTCGCGGGCGCGCCCTTGGGTTGCCGGCATTCGCGCCAGGTGGCGCCGCCATCCTCGCTCGCCTGGATCAGACCGTCATCGGTGCCCACGTACAGCACGCGCGCGTCCAGCGGCGACTCCGCGATCGACGTGATGGTCGCGTACTGCGACATCGCCACCAGGTCCCAGACCGCGTCGATACTCTGCACGCGGCCCATCACCGGGCGCAGCAGCCGGTCGCCGCCGCGCGTCAGGTCGCCCGACAAGGCCTGCCAGCTGTCGCCGCGGTCATCGCTGCGCCACAGCCGCTGGCTGGCCACGTAGAGCCGCGCCGGATCGTGGCGGCTGATGACGATGGGTCCGTCCCAGTTCCAGCGATCCTCGGGTTCGTCCGCCGCCGGCTGCGGCTTGATCGACACGACCTCGCCCGTGGGCCGGTCCACGCGGTAGTGGCTGCACTGTTGCAGGCTCGAATAGAAGATGTCCGGATTCGTCGGATCGATGGCGGGCTGATGCCCGTCGCCGAACAGCGTCACGCGCCATTCGTCGTTGCGCAGGCCGTGCACGTTGTCCGTGCGCACGGGACCGTACTGCGTGTTGTTGTCCTGCGTGCCGCCGATGACGTGGTAGAACGGCTCGTCGTAGTCGACGGCGACCTTGTAGAACTGAGTCACCGGCAGGTTCGCCGTGAATTTCCAGGTGCGGCCCAGATCCCAGCTCTCGTAGAGGCCACCGTCGCAGCCGGCCAGCAGGTAGTCCGGGTCCGTCGGGCTGAAGGCCAGGGCGTGGTTGTCCACGTGCTTGTCCTTTTCGCCGACGTTGACGAAGCTCGTGCCGCCGTCGTGCGTGACGGACATGTACACGTCCATGAAGTAGACACGGTCGAACGCGTGCGGGCTGGCGAAGATCTCCTGGTAGTAGTGCGGCCCCGTGCCGCCGGAAGCCTTGTCGCTGCGCTTCTCCCAGCTTTCGCCGCCGTCGGCCGAGCGCCAGAATCCGCCGGTGCGCCCGGCCAGTTCGATGGCTGCGTAGACGACCGAAGGCTGCTGCGGCGAGACGGCGAGGCCGATCTTGCCCATATCCTCGTCCGGCAGACCGGTCTTCAGCCGCCGCCAGGTCCGCCCGCCGTCTGTCGACTTGTGGAGACCCGATTCGGGGCCGCCGTTGACCAGGGCGGCCACGTCGCGGAAGCGCTGGTGCGTCGAGGCGTAGAGCACGTCGGGGTTCGACGGGTCCATCACCACGTCGTTGACGCCCGTGTACGGGCCGCCGCCCAGCACCTTGTTCCAGGTGGTTCCGCCGTCGGTGGTCAGATACAGGCCGCGCTCGCCGCCGGCCGACCACAGCGGACCCTGCGCCGCCACATACACCGTATTCGGATCGCGCGGGTGCACGATGATGCGCCCGATGTGCTCGCTCTTCTTCAGACCCAGATTCTCCCAGGTCCGACCGCCGTCGCGGCTGCGGTAGACGCCGTCGCCGAAGCCGACGTGCCGGCCGCCCACGTTCTCGCCCGTTCCCACCCACACCGTGGCGGGGTCGCCGGGATCCAGCGTCAGACACCCGATGGAGTAGCTGCCCTGGCCGTCGAAGACCGGCGTCCAGGTCGTACCCGCGTTCGTCGTCTTCCAGACGCCGCCGCTGCCCACGGCCACGTACCAGGTGCCGGGGTCGGCGGGGTCCAGCGCCAGGTCCGCGATGCGACCGGACATGAGCGCCGGGCCGAGCGGACGCAGCGCGAGGCCGGCCAGCGCCTCGGCGCTCAGCGCCGGCGCGTCACCGTCCTTCCCGACTTTTCCAGCGGGAGCGGCAAGCCCCGGAGCCGCCACCAGAGACGGCAGGATCACGGTCAACAGGATCGCGGACAACATCGACAGACTCGGGGAGCGATCAACGCGGCGGATTCTCACGGGCGAACTCCTTCATGGCAGCGCCGGGCGCACCGTCGTCCCGGCGCGCGGACAATACCACGGGACGCACGAACGGGCGCCGGATAGTGATCGCCCCCTATCGGGATGCCCGGCGTCGTGTTACAATTGGTGCGGAAATCTGAAGACTCGTTCCATCGACCGTGTGCCGGCCGGCCAGCCGCACCGTGGAGGACTTCGATGCTCCGGCTGACCGCCGTTCGCCCCCGCTCGCGCCGCGTGCCCCTCTTTCCCGTCCTGCTGACGCTTCTGTTGCTCGGGCTCGTCACCGGTTGCGGTCAGGACCGCACGCCGCTGGCCACGACCCCCGACACACCCCCGGCGGCGGACGACGGGCTGGCCAAGGTCCGCACCGACACCTTCACGCTGCTGGCCTACGCGGTCGACTCGGTCCACGTGGCCGGCAGCCAGAACGCCTGGGCTTCGGCCGACCCGACCTGGCAGCTGACCCTGCAGCCGGACGGGTACACCTGGCGCCTGATCCGGACGGTGGCCGACGGCCTGCTCACCTACAAGCTGGTCGTACGCAAGGGCGCCCAGACGCTGTGGCTGACCGACCCGGCCGCCGTCGAGGTGACACCCGACGGCTTCAACAGCAGCCCCGCCTACTGGAACGCCGTGCGCGGCCGCGTCTTCACCCGCCCGCGCGCGCTGCCGGAGCCCATCGACCGCTCGCGCCTGGTGATCTACGAGATCGCCCCCAACGACTTCAGCGCCAGCGGCACCTTCGCCGGCGTGCAGGCGGGCCTGACCTCGGTCGCCAATCTGGCCGAACTGGGCGTCAACGCCGTCGAACTGATGCCGGTCACGGCGCCGTCGTACAACGGCTGGGGCTACGACCCGGTGCTGCAGTTCGCCCCCAATCCCAGCTACGGCAACCCGACGACCTTTGCCGGCCTGGTCGACGCCGCGCACGCGCGGGGCATCGCCGTCATCCTCGACGCCGTCATCAACCACATGAGCGGCAGCGCCCCGCTCCGCCAGCTCGACACCTTCGCCGGCGGCAACCATTTCACGACCACCGAAGAGAATCCCTGGGGTCTGGTCGAACTGAACTTCAACGATCCCGCGCTCAAGGCCCACATCCTGGCCTCGCTCTGCCACTGGGTCGACGCCTACAACATCGACGGCTTCCGCTTCGACTACGTGGGCGGCGAACCGTACACCACCTGGGACTGGCTGAAGGGCGAACTGCGGGCGCGATACCCGGACCTGCTTCTGATCGCCGAGGATTTCACGCCCGCCGCCTACGGCAATTCCGTGACGCGCGGCTACGACGCCCAGTGGGGCGGCAACCACACCGACAGCTGGGGCGGCGGCGGCAACAACTTCAACCAGGTGATGATCACGGCGCTGACCGAGCGCGGCTTCGCGGTGCGGGGTTCGACCACGCCGACGGTCGGCGCCTTCGGTCCCGCCTACAACAACATGTGGGCCGTGGCGAACGTGATCTCGGGTAACAGCGGCTACACCGGCGGCGTTCCCGGCGACGGCTTCAGCGACGTGAAATACCTGGAGAGCCACGACGAGAACCGCGTGGTGTGGTCGGTGAACACGATCGGATCGGTCGGCGCGCAGGCCGTCGGCGGCCTGACCAAGGCGCGGCTGGGCGCGATCGTCTCGTTCACCTCGATCGGCATCCCGATGCTCTACAACGGCCAGGAGATCGGTTCCGGCGAATACCGTCCCAACGGCACCTCCACCTACAAGATCAACTGGGTCGCGGGCGACGCCGTGCTGCGGCAGGCCTACCGCCGCCTGATCGACCTGCGCCTGACGAACCCCGCCCTGCGGACCGAGCACGTCTTCTTCCCCTGGCGCGCCGGCAGCCTCGACCAGACCGAGTACACGCTCACCTACTGGCGCGGCACCACAGCTCTCGGCAACGCCGCCGAAGTGGTTGTCGCCTGCAACTTCGACAACGTCCCGCACACCTGGAACGTCAGCTTCCCGGCCGCCGGCAACTGGGTGAAGTTCGATCTGGGCGCCGACAACGTCGAGATGGAGATGATCGACGGCGCCTCACGGCCCACGACGCTGCCGGCCTCGACGGCGCTGCTGTGGCTGAAGGCCGACGGGAGCAGCGGGGTGCCGCAGTAGGGCGATGGCCGCCGGCCGCGACGGTCACCCCGACGTGAACGGCTCGCTGAAGCCCTCGCGAAACGACGGAAAACGAGCCCGCCAGCCGGTCGCGACCAGAGCGGCGTTTGAGATCCGCTGATTCGACCGGCTGATCTCACCCTCGCCGTCGAAGACCAGCGAAGCGGGGTCGATGCCCCGCGCCTGCGCGCACCACCGGGCGACTTCCGCCGCCGTCGCCGGCGCACCGTCGGAGACGTTGAGCACGCGCGGCTGGCCGCTCCAGGTCACGGAGCCGGTGATCGCCGCGACGATGTCGGCCTGGTGCGCGAGATTCACCCAGTACTCGCCCCGCATCGGGAGCAATTCCGGCCGCGCGAAGCGGGGCCGCGGATCGCGACCGGGACCGTAGATCCCCGCAACCCGCAGCACGGTGACGCCGTCCAGCCCCGCGCCCAGCAGCGTGTCCTCGGCCTCGATCAACGCGCGGTTGCCGGCCCCCTCGCCGCGCCGGGGCGTGGATTCGTCGACCCAGGCGCCGTCGCGGCCGCCGTACACCCCGGTGCTCGAAGTATAGACCAACGCGCGCGCCCCA
>JAIFKS010000055.1:11402-21437 GCA_020049465.1 bacterium
AACGCGCGCGCCCCACTGGCGCGCGCGAGCGCGACCGCGGTCCGCGCCGCCGGCGGGTAGGTCCGTTCATAGCTGTCCACGCCACCGGACGGCGCCACGGCCAGTACGATGGCGTCGAGCGCGCCCGGCAAGCCGTCGATGGCTCCCGCCGCGAGATCGCCGGCGACCGCAACGATACCGGCTTCCGGCGGCCCGGGCCTCCGGCGGACCGCCCACACGGCGGCGCCGGCGGCGGCGAAGGCGCGGGCGGCCGCCAGGCCGATGTAACCGGCTCCAAGCACCGCGAGGCGGAGGTTTGCGGTCGTCTCCGGGCTGTCGCTGCGTTTCATGTTGTTCCTGCCTTCCCGTCCTGCGATGGCGATGGCGAGGGCGGCGATGTTGCGAGCCACCCGGCGCTTTCCCGTTCTTGGCCGCCAACCGCGCCTGTGCTAAGGTAACCGGGTTCCGGTCTCCAGCATCCCCCAGTTAGGGAGCCGTCCAAAGTGGCCCAAGTCATCCTCCAGCAGGTCAGCAAGACCTACCCCGGCGGCGTCATCGCCGTCCACCCCCTGGACCTGCACATCGCGCACGGCGAATTCGTCGTGCTGGTCGGGCCCTCCGGGTGCGGGAAATCGACGACGCTGCGCATGATCGCCGGGCTGGAAGAGATCACCGGCGGCACCGTGGCGATCGGCGACCGCGTGGTCAACGAAGTCGAACCCCGCGACCGCAACATCGCCATGGTGTTCCAGAACTACGCGCTCTACCCCCACATGGACGTGCGCGAGAACCTGGAATTCGGCCTGCGCATGCGCAAGATGCCGCGCGAGGAGATCACCCGCCGCGTGGACGACGCGGCCCGCATTCTGGGCATCGAACTGCTGCTGAAGCGCAAGCCGCGCGCCCTGTCGGGCGGGCAGCGCCAGCGCGTGGCCCTGGGCCGCGCCATCGTGCGCGATCCCGATGTGTTCCTGTTCGACGAGCCGCTCAGCAACCTGGACGCCAAGATGCGCGTGCAGATGCGCGCCGAGATCGCGCGGCTTCACCACCGTTTGGGCGCCACGATGATCTACGTGACGCACGACCAGACCGAAGCCATGACGCTGGGCCAGCGCATCGTCGTGATGAAGGACGGCGTCGTGCAGCAGGTGGCCGCGCCGCTGGAACTCTACGAGCGCCCGGCGAACCGCTTCGTCGCCGGCTTCATCGGCTCGCCGGCCATGAACTTCCTGAGCGGCCACCTCGAGCGCGCCGAAGGCCTGCGTTTCATCACGGATTCGGGCGATT
Organism: bacterium; assembly: GCA_020049465.1. GTDB lineage: Bacteria > Krumholzibacteriota > Krumholzibacteriia > LZORAL124-64-63 > LZORAL124-64-63 > CAINDZ01. Next base: position 12,669 of record JAIFKS010000055.1, read on the forward strand.
CCGTCGCCATGCCGGCCGATTTCGCGCCGGCCGCGCGGTTGCTGGATCGGCCCACGGTGATGGGCATCCGGCCCGAGCACATCGACCTGGCCGCCGCCGGCGCCGCCTCCGGACTGGCCGCGCCCGTGCAGGTGGTCGAATCCCTCGGCAGCGAAACGATGGTCCACCTGGGACTCAAGAGCGGCACCTTCGTGGTGCGCTTCCCCGGTCAGGCCGCGGCGAAGATCGACAAACCGCTGGCGGTCAACCTGCGCGCCGACGGCATCCGGCTGTTCGACGCCGATGAACAGGGACTCGCCCTGCCGACCGCCTGACCCGTCACGAACCGTCCGGCTGCCGGGCCACCCGGGAAGAGTCCCATGCGCTACACCACCGACATCGTGGTGATCGACCTCGAAGCCTCGTGCCCGGCCGAAGACCAGGGCAACAACGCCGTCGAGCGCAGCAGCATCATCGAGATCGGCGCCGTCCGTCTGGACCGCCGCTCGCTCGAGATCACCGCCACGTTCAGCGAACTGGTGCGGCCCGAGGACCACCCGATCGTCCCGTTCATCACCGGCATCACCGGCATCACGCCGGAGATGGTGGCCGGTTGCGAAACGTTCGCCGCGGTGGGCCAGCGGTTCCTCGAGTGGTACGGCGCGCGCAACAAGGCGATCATCGCGGCGTTCGGCGCCTATTACGACATCCCGCTGCTGCGCAAGGAATGCGATCGCTACGGCCTCGATTTCCGCGGCCACATCGTCGGCGGCGCTTTCGACCTGCGCGCCGTGGCGGTGGCCTGGCTGGCCGAACGCGAGAAGAAGACCAGCGGCCAGAACCTGGCCTCGGTCCTGGAACAGATGGGGCTGGGCGACCGTTTCGCCGCCCATCGCGCCGTCGAGGACGCGCGCGCCGCGGCCGCCGTCCTGCAGATGCACCACCTGGGCCGCGTGCCGGGCTGATTCTTCGCCGGCCGGTCCTGTAACCTTGAGGGTCCCGGCTGCGTCCAGTGGCTGTCCCGCCGACCGGCACCCTTTCGCGAGGTACTCCCGTGACCCCTTCGCTGCGCCTGCCCCTCACCCTGGCGGTCACCATCCTGGCGGCGGCCGGCCCGGTCGCCGCCCAGTCCGCGCTCCACCCTGGCTCCGGGCTGATCCACGCCACGGTGACCCTGCGCGACGGCGCGACGCACACGGGCTACCTGCGCTGGGAGGAAGAGGACGCCTTCTGGGACGACGTCTTCTCGGCCCGTCAGAAGGACCTGCCCTGGTTCGACCACGCCGATCGCGCCCAATTGGCCCGCGAACGCCAGCGCCAGTACTTCGAAACCCACGGGCTCCTGGACCGGTTGGCCTGGACGCTCCACCACAAGGGCGACGAGGTGAAGATCAGCCGTCCGTTCATCTGCCGTTACGGCGACCTGGCTGCGTTGCGCCTGACACAGGACGAGGGCAAACCCGTCATCGCCGTGCTGCGTGACGGCCGTGAGGTGCCCATCGGCGGACCGTCGCGCGACATCGGCAGCGACCTGATCGTCTATGTGAAGCCCGGGCAGCCGGTCGAACTGGCCTGGGAAGACCTGGGTGAGATCCGCTTCAACGCTGCGCCGGCATCGTCGGTGCCGTATGCCACGCGTCTGGCCGGGACCGTGGAGCACCGCGCCGGCACGCTGGTCGGCAATCTGCAGTGGGACACTTCCGAATGCACCAGCCTGGACACGATCGACAGCGACCAGGAGGACGTCCCGGTGACCCGCGTGCGCCGCATCGTGCGAAGCCGCCGCGGCGGCAGCGATGTGACCATGACCGACGGGACCACTCTGACGCTGAGCGGGACGAACGATGTCGACGACGGCAACCGGGGAGTCTCGGTCGAACTCGCCGGCGTGGGCCGCGTCACGGTGCCCTGGGACCGCTTCACCGCCGCCGACCTGCGCCTTGAGGCGGCAGTCCATCCGGGCTATGAAGAGTTCGCGGCGCCCCTCCCGCTGACCGGCACGGTGACCGCCACCGACGGCCGGACGTTCAGCGGCCGACTGGTCTACGACCTGGACGAAGCCTCCACGATCGACCTGCTGCACGGCTATCAGGATGAATGCGGATATCAGATTCCGTTCGGCCGCATTGCCGTCATCGCGCCGGCCGCACCGGGGTCCTGCGAGGTCACACTGCGCGACGGGCGCCGCCTGTCCCTTGGCGGGGACGAAGATACGGGCGACGGCCACGCGGGCCTGCTCGTGTTCGTGGACGGCCAGGAGAAGCCTGCCTACCTGCTCTGGAGCGCCGTCCGGCAGGTGACGTTCGCTCCCTGAGCCCCGGGATCGGCCGGCGTTCCGCGGTCCCAACCTTCCCCCTTGAATCGGGCCACCGGTTGGCCCATTTTCGGTCGTGCAGACCCCACCGCCGCTGCCGGCCGCCCGAGCGCCATACACGTGCCGAAGGAGACCCCTGTGTCCGATGCCGCGCGCCAGTTCGAGGCCCAGAAATCGAATTTCGCCCGTTGGGAAATCCTCAAGGACGTGATCGATCAGCAGATCGACCTGATGCTCAACTACCGGCAGAGCGGCCATCCCGGCGGCAGCCGTTCCAAAGCGCACTACTTCATCAGCCTGCTGCTGTCCGGAGCCATGCGCTGGGACATCCGGCATCCCGAAAAGCGTTTCGGCGATCGCTTCGTCCTGGTGGCCGGCCACACCGTGCCCCTGGTCTACGCAACCCTGACGGTGTTCAACGAAGCGCTACGGATCATGTACGCGAAGACGGGCGATGCGCGCTACCTCGTGCACGGCGGCGCCGACCGCATGTTGACCTGGGAGGATCTGCTCGGCTTCCGCGACATGGACGGGCTGCCCGGCCACGCCGAGATGGCGGGCAAGAACCTGTTCGTGAAGTTCAACACCGGACCGAGCGGCCACGGCGCGCCGCCGTGCGTCGGCGAGGCCCTGGCGCTCAAGCGCGCCGGCGCCGGCGAAGTGCGCGTGTTCGGCATCGAGGGCGAAGGCGGCCACTCCGCCGGTTGCTGGCACGAGGCCAAGAACTCGGCCTACGGGCTGGGCGTGGACAACCTGTGCATCATCCTGGACTGGAACGACTACGGCATCGACCCCGGCGCCTACAGTGACATCATCCACGGCACGCCCCGCGACTGGTTCGCGCCCTACGGCTGGGATGTGCACGAGGCCAGCGACGGCAGCGACTGGGCCCAGGTCACGCGCGCCCTGCTGACGGCCACGAAGGACCCCGGCACGCCGCTGCGCCCGCGGATGGTCTTCGGCAAGACCCGCAAGGGCCGCGGCTACCACAAGTTCGACGCCGCGGCGCACGGCTCGCCGCACAAGATGAACGACGAGAAGTTCTGGCTCTGCCGCCAGGACTTCAGCGACAAGTACGGCACCGAATGGCACGGCACGGGCCTGCCCGCGCCCGCCGACGCCGAAGCGCGGCGCGAACAGTTCGCCGCCAACCTGAACGCGGCGCTCGACGTGCTGCGCGGCAACGATGATCTGGTCCGCTACCTCGCCGACCGCCTGGTCGAACTGGGCGACAGCGTGCCGGACGAACTGCCGGGCTTCAAGCTGCCCGAAGCGAAGAACCCGCTGCGCGACCCCGTCCTGCTGGATGTGGCGCAGTATCCGGCCGCGCTGTGGGCCAAGCCGGGCGACCAGCAGCCCAACCGCGCCGGTTTCGCGGCCTGGGGCAGTTGGATCAACAGCTACTGCCTGCAGAAGCACGGCCGCCCGCTGTTCCTGGTCTGTTCGGCGGACCTGGCCGGCTCGACCAGCATCTCGGGCTTCGGCGACCCGTTCGGCGGCATGCCCAACACCGGCTGGTACCAGCGCGAGACCAATCCCGACGGCGTGATCATGCCGCAGGGCATCACCGAGTTCGCCAATGCCGGCATCATGGTCGGCGCCGCCTCGGTCAACATGTCGAGCGATCCGGAACACGAATTCAACGGCTTCTACACGGCCAGCAGCACCTACGGTTCGTTCAGCTACCTGAAGTACGGATCCATGCGGCTGTACAGCCAGCTGGCCCAGGACTGCGAACTGAAGGTCGGCACCACTATCTGGGTGGCCGGCCACAGCGGACCCGAGACGGCCGAGGACAGCCGTACCCACTTCGGCATCTTCAGCCCGGCGACCACGCAGTTGTTCCCCGACGGCCACGTCATCGACATCCATCCCTGGGAATACAACGAGGTGCCGGTCCTCCTGGCCGCGGCGCTGAAGACCGGCCGCCCCATCGTGGCGCTGCACCTGACGCGCCCGGCGGTGACCATCCCCGATCGCAAGGCGCTGGGCTTCGGCTCGCATCTGGAAGCCGCCAACGGCGCCTACATCCTGCGCGACTGGCGCCCCGGCCTGCCCCACCAGGGCGTGATCATGGTGCAGGGGACGATGAGCACGGCCAACCTGATCAACGCCCTGCCCGTGATCGACGAGGCCGGCGTCAACGTCAAGATCGTGGCGGTGCCCAGCCCGCAGCTGTTCGCGCTGCAGAGTCACGAATACCAGCTTTCGGTGCTGTCCCCCGGCGATCGGCTGAACAGCACCTACGTCACCAACCGCGCGCGGCGCACCATGTACGACTGGACGTTCAACCCTCTGGCCGAGCGCTACGCGATGAGCAGCGACTGGGACGACGGCTGGCGTCCGGGCGGTTCGGTGGAGGAAGTGTGCGAGAACGCCGGCATCGACGCCGAGTCGATCGCGCGCGGCGTGATCGCCTTCGCCGAGGACTGGGAGATGCGTATGGAGGAGCTTGAGGCGATGCTCGGTCAGGCGCGGGGCTGATTGCGCCGCCGCTGACGTCGAAAGCAACCCGGAATCGACAGCGCCCGCGGCCCTCGCCGCGGGCGCTCGACTATCTGGCGACCGCCGGCTGCGTTGAAGTCGCGCCCGCATCCTTCAGGAACTCGCGCACGTTCGCGAGCACATAGGCATCAAACGCGTCCGGGGTCGGATGCAGATCCCAGACCTTTTCGAGATTGCGCCAGCGGGTCACTTCGCCGTCCTGATAGGAGGCCACCACCAGCGCCTGGGTCTCCAGTTCGAAATCGTCCACGAAATGCGCGTCCGCTTCCTTGTCGACGTTGACCGGTCGCCAGGCCAGTTCACCCCGCTCGATTTCAGCGAAGAGATTCTGGGTGATCGCGAACGTCGCCAGTTCCTCGATGGCCAGGCAGGTCTGGCACCGCAGCGTGCGATGGAAATAGTAGACGACGATCCGGTCGGCCCCTGTCGCCGCCGCCGCTGAACCTGCCCAGGCGGCGATTCCCACCAACCCGACGATGAGATGCATCTTCAGTCGTCCGGACATCCGAACCTCTCCTAGTGCGCCGTGTAGAGCAGGTAGAGGCCGCCCAGGATCACCAGGGCGCCGCACACCCGCTTGAGGACGCGCCCGGTCGGCGACGCCTCGTTCCAGTCCAGCACGCGCTGGGCCCAGGCCGTGCTCGAGCCGGCGGCCGTGATGACCGCGCAATGGCCCACTCCGTACGCGGCCAGCAGCGTTGCGCCCCAGACCGCGTTCGTTCCCGCCACCTTGAAGGTCACCGCGAGCATGGGCGCCATGTAGGCAAAGGTGCAGGGCCCCAGCGCGCTGCCGAAGACAAGGCCCAGCAGCAGCGCCGCGAGCGCGCCCCGCCGTCGAAGGCCGACCGCGCGCGCCGCCGGCAGCGGCAGGGTGATGATGTCCAGAAGCACCAGACCGACGAGCAGGAACACGATCGCGGCCAGGATATTGCCGAACGCGCCGACGTCGCCGAGCAACCGGCCGGCCAGGGCGGTGCCGACGCCGATGGCGGCGATGGTGATCAGGATGCCCGTGGCGAACAACGTCGCCAGCAGCGCTGCGCGGCGCGGCGTGGTCTGACCCTGCCCCTGGATGAACCCCACGACCAGCGGAATGCTCGCCAGATGACAGGGGCTCAGGATGATGCTCAGCACGCCCCACAGGGCGGCCGCGGCCAGAGCCACCAGAGGCGAACCGCTGACCGCGACGGTGAGTGTCTCGAAGATCCGGTCCATGCGCTACGCGCCCCGGTTCGGCAGCGTGACGCCGAGCTCGCGCCATTTGGCGAGGATCTCCTCGCGGCTGTAGAACCCTTCGTGCCGGAACAGTTCGGTCCCGTCGGCGCTGAAGAAGATCTGCGTGGGAATCACCTTCAGCCCGTACGGCTCGGCGGCCGAAGGCTGCTTCCAGACATCGAGGAAATCGACGGTCAGGACGCCGTCGTAGTCCGCTTTCAATTGTTCCAGGATGGGCGCCATCATCTTGCAGGGGACGCACTTGTCGGCTCCCAGATCGACCAGTCGCGGCAGGGAAGCCGCCGCCTCCGCGTTCGCGGTGCTTTCGTCTGCCGCGGCCGCGACAGCGTCGGTATGCCCGCCGGCCGCCGGACGCTTGACGTAGGCGACGGCCGCCAGCGCGATCACCGCGACCACGATGACGATCCGACCGGAGTTCTTCAGTGTGAACATCACGCCTCCAGCAGCTTCTTGATTTCCGCCACCGACGGGACCTTGCCCGCCGCCTTGACCTTGCCGTCGACCACCAGGGCCGGCGTGATCATCACGCCGTACTTCATGATCTCGGCCACCTGCGTGACTTTCTCCAGATTCGCCTCGAGCCCCATCTCGGCGATCGCGCGACGGGTCTCTTCCTCCAGCTTGTGGCACTTCGGACAGCCCGTGCCCAGGATCCTGATTTCCATGTCGGTCAACTCCTTCGACCCGGGTTCTACGCGAGAATCCCGAAGATGAAACCGGTCAGCGTGGACAACACGACCACCAGCGCGATGAACACCGCGGTGCGCCTGGTCCCCATGATGGTGCGCAGCACCAGCATGCTGGGCAGCGACAGGGCCGGGCCGGCCAGCAGCAGCGTGAGGGCGGGACCGCGCCCCATGCCGGATCCGATCAGCCCCTCGATGATCGGGATCTCGGTCAATGTCGCGAAGTACATGAACGCGCCCGCAACGGCGGCGAAGAGATTCGCGCCGAGGGAGTTGCCGCCGACCAGCGCCGCCACGCGCGCCGACGGCACGAATCCCTCGTGGCCCGGCCGCCCCAGCAGGAATCCGGCGACTAGCACGCCCATCAACAGCAGAGGCAGGATCTGCTTCGCGAAGCCCCAGCTGGCGGCGAACCAGTCCGACAACTCGCCCTTCTCGCTGGCCACCGCCCAGCCGAACGCGAGCGTGGCCGCCGTAAAGGCCGTGACCGGATGGCCGGGCGCGGCCAGGGCACCGACAATGCCCACCGCTGCCACGACCAGCGCCTTCCACCAGGTCAGACCGTACCAGGCGACCAAAGCGGCGCCCAGCCCCACGCCGGCCAGCGAGGTCAGCCACCATTTGATCCCGAAGACGGCGCTGAAGAAGCCGGTGCCGCCCCCGCTCCAGTTGGCGAAGATCAGGATCGCCACCATGGCGGCGAAGGTCAGGGCGGTGCGCAACAGGGGACGGGTTTCCTCTTCGGGCATCTCCGTCGGCGCCGGGGCGTTCTCGCGCGCATCGCGGCGGAAGATGTACTGCATCAGCAGGCCGATCACGATGCTGAACGTCACCGCGCCGACCGCGCGCGCCACGCCGATCTCCACGCCCAGGACGCGGGCGGTCAGGATGATGGCCAAAGCGCTGATGGCGGGACCGGAATAGAGAAAGGCCGTCGCCGGGCCGATGCCCGCCCCCATCATATAGATGCCGGCGAACAGCGGCAGCACCGTGCACGAACATACCGCCAGCACGGAACCGGAGACGGAAGCGACACCGTAGGCCACCCAGCGACTGGCTCCGGCGCCGAGGTACTTCATGACGGCGCTCTGGCTCACGAAGACCGAGATGCCGCCGGCGATGAAGAACGCGGGCACCAGACACAGCAGCACGTGCTCGCGGGCGTACCAGCGGGTCAACGCCAGGGCTTCGGTCACGGCGCCGTCGAAACGCGGCGAACCGACGGGCAGGAAATAGAACGCGACGAAGACAGCCAGCGCCGTCCCCAGGTACCGCGCTTCGGATCGCCAGGTCATCGTCCGGCCTCCAGTTGCACAGGCTCGGCGGCCAGACCGAGGGCGCTTTCCACGCAACCGTAGAAGTCACGCACGCAGGGCACGCGCAGCGAGTAGTAGACCTGATTGCCGCGCTTTTTGCAGTCCACGATCCCCGCGCTCCGCAACACCGCCAGATGCCGCGAAACCGTGGACAGGTCGGCATCGACCAGCGTGTTCAGTTCGCACACGCAGCGTTCGCCCTCGGCGAGGGCATCGATCAGCGTCAGCCGCGTCGGGTGCCCCATGGCCTTGAACACGTTGGCGCGCGCGGCCAGTCGCTCCGATGGTACAGCGCTCATTCGTGACCCCCTGCTCTGGTCTAATTTGCTATTTGGCAAAATACACAAATAGAGATCAAAAGCAAGGATAGACGCTTGAAATCGATGCCCGACCCCGCGCGGGCCGGGACCGGGTCCCGCGGAGAGGGCCAAAGGCCGGATGGCATAACGACGCCCGCGGCCGCGGGGCCACGGGCGTCGATCCGAATGCCGTCCAGAGACCGGGAGTCCGCCTAGTAGGCCGAACCCGGGTCGCCGGAGTGGTTGTCGGCAGCATTGCCGCGGGCCTTCGGGCCGCACTTCGTCGCGCACACCTGGCCGCCGCCATGGCCGCACTTCGTCGCGCACACCTGGCCCCCGCCATGGCCGCACTTCGTCGCACACACCTGGCCGCCGCCATGGCCGCACTTCGTCGCGCACACCTGGCCGCCGCCATGGCCGCACTTCGTCGCACA
>JAIFKS010000052.1 GCA_020049465.1 bacterium
CATGAACGACCTGGGCCGGCGCGACGAAGCGGCGGCTGCCGCCCGGTCCGCGCTGGCGCTGGAACCGGCGCACCCCGGAGCACGCCTGGCCTTCCTGCGGGCGGGCCTGCGCGCGCGCGATGACGGGCTGCGCGCCGAAGCCGCCGCCATGGCCGATTCGCTGCTGCAGCTTCACGATCTGCCGGACTGGCAACTGGACGACCAGCTGGCCCTGGTCGAGTGGCAGGTCGCCCAGGGACGCGAGCACGAAGCCCGGGCCGCCCTGGCGCGCGCCGCCCTGATGGACTCCACCTCGTCCTCGGTGCCGTTCCAGCAGGGTCTGCTGGAACTGAAGGCCGGCCGCACCGCGGACGCCGCCCTGCGGTTCGAACGTGCCGTCGCCCTGGATCCGCAGTCGGCCAGCGCGTACCTGAACCTGGGCATCGCCCGCTACCAGGGCGGCAGTCCGCGCGGCGCCATCGCCGATTTCCGTCGCGCCGTCGCGCTGAACGGCGAACTGACCATGGCCCGTCTGCTGCTGGGGCAGGCGCTGGCGGCGGTCGATTCGCTGTCCGCGGCCGAGGAAACCTACCGCGGCGTGCTGGCCCTCGAGGCCGGCAACGCGAAGGCCCTGCGCGGCGTCGGCTTCTGCCGGCTGCGCGCCGGCGACTACCCCGCCGCGGCCCGCGCCTACGAACTGTCCACGCAGTCCGAACCCGACAACGCCGACGGGTGGGCCGGGCTGGGCAGCGCCCAGCTTGGCCAGGGCAAGCTGGACGCGGCCGGTGCCGCGTTCCACAAGGCGCGCGCCATCGACCCGAACAATCCCATGCTCAAGACCGGATCCGAACTGTTGAACCAAGCCCGCAACGCCGGAAAGGACTAGTCGTCACGATGAAGAATTACGCCCTACTCCTGATCGCAGTCGTACTGTTGGCGATCTCCGCTGTCATCAGGACCATGTTGCCCGAGTTCATACAGCAGGCAGGCCTCGTGCTGATCTTCGGCATCTGGGCCTTCCTGATGATGCTGGTCTTCGCGATCGAGCGATCGTTCGTGCTGTGGCGCGCCGGCGGCCGCGGCAATGTTGGCAGCTTCATCGCCAACATCAAGCGCTCGCTTGTCGGTGGCGACCTTGCGGCTGCCGTCGATGCGTGCAAGAAGCAGGGTGGCAGCCTGGCGAACGTCGTCGGCGCCGGCATCGAGAGCTACCGGGCGCAGACCGGCGGCAAGTCCGGCGGCGCCTCGAAGGAAGTGCTCGACGAGACGCGGCGGGCGCTGCAGGAAGCCAGCGCGCTGGAGAGCCCCAATCTCGAGCGCAACCTCACCTGGCTGTCGACCATCGCGTCCCTGGCGACGATGCTCGGCCTTCTGGGCACCACCATCGGCATGATCCGCTCGTTCCAGGCCATGTCGAGGGCCGGAGCTCCGGACGCCACCGCCCTGGCGCTCGGCATCAGCGAGGCGCTGATCAACACGGCAATGGGTCTGACCACTGCCATTCTGGCCAGCTTCCTCTACAACTTCTTCACGACGAGGGTGGACGCGTTCAACAACCGCGTCGACGAAACCTCGTACGAGGTTCTGAAGCTGCTGGAGACCGGCAAGGAGTCGTAGGACGTGGCAACCCGTCGCAATTCCGTGCGGATCGACATGACACCCATGGTGGACGTGGCGTTCCTGCTCCTGATCTTCTTCATGACCACGACGCAGTTCAAGGCGCCCGAGTCGGTGGCCGTCGAGCTTCCGCTGTCGCGCTCGGAGATCCATGTGCCCGAGACCGGGACCATCATCCTGACGGTCAACCGCACCGGGCAGATGTTCATCTCCAGCGAGAACGTGGCCGACGCGCAGGAGATGGCGCCGGACAACGCGCTGGCCGCCATCGTGCAGTGGCGCGAGCGCAATCCGGGCGCCGTTGTCGTCGTCAAGGGCGACAAGGACGCTTCGTTCGGCGCCATGGCCGACCTGATGGATACGCTGGCCAAGGCGAAGACGCTTCGTTTCAACCTGATGACCGACCTGCGCAAGGCCAATGACCAGCCCGGGCCCGACGGCGGCGCCGCAGGCGGGAGGTAACCCGATGTCCGACGTTGCCGTTGCCGAAGCGGGCGGGAAAAAGCCCGGTGTGTTCGGGCGCGTCAAGAAGGGGCGCGTCGGCGTGCGCGTCGACATGACGCCCATGGTCGACATCGCCTTCCTGCTGCTCATCTTCTTCATGGTCACGACGGTGTTCCGCCGTCCGCTGGCCATGGAAGTGAACATGCCCGAGGCCGATGCGCGGGTGGAAGTGCCCGAGTCGAACGTGCTGACCGTGTACGTGGACAAGGACGAGAAGCTCTACGCGCGTCAGGGTCGCGACCCGTTGCAGCCCATGGCCTGGACCGACCTGCGTCCGCGGTTCGAGGCGGGCAGCGCCGCGAACCCGAACCTGATCATCCTCGTGAAGATCCACCGTGAGGCCCGCTACGAACCCATGGTCGACATGATGGACACCCTCGAGGACGCGAAGATGCAGCGCTTCAGCCTCATCCCGATGCAGGAGGCGGACGTGACCGCCGTGGAGGCCGCGCGATGAACGCGACCGCAAACGACAACCGCGGCGGCGAGGTGCGCCACATCCCCTGGGCCTTCGGCCTGGACGGCGCTCCCAGCCTGCCATTGGTCGGCGAGCGCCATCCGCTGCGCCGCGAAGGGGCCCGCTGGCTGGTCTGGGCCACCGGCGGCACCCTCGTGCTGGTGCTGGTGGTGTTCTCGGCCTGGTTCTGGTGGTCGCACCGCGCGCCCGCGGCGCCGCCGGTGGCGCGCTCGGTGAAGATCGTGCGCTACACCGACCTCGGGGTGCCGCCGTCCATCGCCAAGCCCGCCGTGCCCCAGATCAACGTGGCGCAGGCGGTGGCGAAGATCGCGGCGCCGCCGCCGACCATCGCCATTCCCGAGCCGGTGGCCGACGAGAAGGCCACCACGCAGACCATCGCCACCGTCACCGAGATGGCCGAGGCACTGGCCCCCATCACCTTCGACGGCGCCGGCACCGGCAGCGGCGACGGCGATTCGCTGGTGGTCGAGACGGACATCGACACGTCGTCTCCGGCGCCGGACGAGTTCATCGTCGTCGACCAGGAGCCGGTGCGCGTGAGCATCGACGCCCCGGTGTATCCGGACGTGGCGCGCGGGGCGGGCGTCGAAGGCACCGTGCTGGTGCGCGTGCTGGTGGGCAAGAACGGCCGCGTCAAGGATGTGATCTTCATCGACGGACCCGAGGCGCTGAAGAAAGCTGCCGAGGACTGCGCCCGCACCGCCGTGTTCCGGCCGGCGCTGGTCGATCACAAACCGCTCGAGGTGTGGGTCAACATGCCGGTGACGTTCCGGCTGCGCGGCTGATCAGATCCGGCTGCGGGGCGCCAGGACGGTTTCCCGGTGCGCGCTCCGCAACCACTGTTTGACGGTGGCCTCCAGATCGGGCCGCTTGACGGGCTTGGCCAGGTAGTCGTCCATGCCGGCCCGCAGGCAGCGTTCGCGATCGCCGACCAGGGCGTTGGCCGTCATGGCGACGATGGCCGTGTTGCGCGCCGCTTCGCCTGCCTCGCCCAACCGGATGCGCCCGGTGGCTTCGTAGCCGTCCATGACCGGCATCTGGCAATCCATCAGCACCAGGTCGTAGCTGCGCAGGCGCAACTTCTGCAGTGCCTCGTTGCCGTCGGTCGCCAGATCGGCGGTCAGACCCAGCTTGCCCAGCATCCTGGTGGCCACCAGCTGGTTGGTGGGGTTGTCCTCGACCAGCAGGACGTGGCCGGTCAGTGCCGCACCTTCGCTGCACTCGACCGCCGCCGCCGTGGTCGAGGTGGCCGCCGCCGCAACCTGCCCGCAACGAACGCTGAAGCGGAACGTGGAGCCGTGGCCCGGCTCGCTGAAGGCCTCCAGGTTGCCGCCCATCAGGTTCACCAACTGCCGTGAGATGACCAGGCCCAGGCCCGTGCCGCCGTACTTCCGGTTGGTGGCGCCATCGGCCTGCGTGAACGGGGTGAACAGGCGGCCCAGAGTCTCGGCGTCGATCCCGATGCCGGTGTCCCGCACCTCGAAGCGCAGCCAGGCGTCGCGGTCGCCTTCCGACTCCGCACCCGCGCTCAGGGTGACGCCGCCCTCGTGCGTGAACTTGATGGCGTTGCCCGCCAGGTTGAGAATGACCTGCCGCAACCGGCCCGGGTCGCCCAGCAGGCGTTCGGGCACCGTCGGTGCCACCTCGACCCCGAACTTCAGGCCGCTCGTCGCCGCGCGCAGACTGAGCATGTCGGCGGTCTCCTGGATCACGACCCGCGGATCGAAGGCGATGTGCTCCAGGCTCAGCTTGCCGGCTTCGATCTTCGAGAAGTCCAGGATGTCGTTGATCACGCCCAGCAGCGACTCGCCGCTGTTGCGGCAGATGTTCAGGTAGCGGCGCTGTTCGGCCGTCACCTCGGTGTCCAGCAGCAGCGAAGTCATCCCGATGACGCCGTTCATGGGCGTGCGGATCTCGTGCGACATGTTGGCCAGGAACTCGCTCTTGGCGATGCTGGCCGCTTCGGCGCGCACGGCCAGTTCGCGGGCCTTCACCGTCGTCACCTCGAGTTGCCGGTTGCTGGACAGGAGATCGGCCGTGCGCTGCTGCACCTGCCGTTCGGTCTCGACCTGGCGGCCGCGCAGCAGCGACACGAACAGCACCAGCAGCACGGTCAGCATACCGCCGCCGGCGCCCACGATCATCGCCAGACGCAGCGTGTGCCGCGCCAGGAATGCTTGCGTGGGCGCGATCCGCACCGCGTAGGCGCGGTCGTAGGCGAAAACCGGATGCACCGTGCGCAGACCCTTCACGCCGTCGTCGATACTCGGCGCTTCCAGGCGTGGTGCCGCGCGGGCCAGGTCCGCCGCGGCGGTTCCGCCGGGGGCCACGGCCAGGATGCGGATGCGGTCACCGCTGTCCAGGTCGATCAATTCGGCGCACAGGTCCTCCTTGTTGGACAGCGAACCGACCAGCGCCTGTTCCAGCACTTCCTGGGTCTGCAGCACATTGGTCACGAATCCGCGCAGCGACCCGGACCTGGGTGCGCCGTTGCGATACTCGAGCACCGGGATGAAGGTCTGCACCACGGGCGGCCCGTCCGGATCGGACTCCGACCGGATGAGATCGCTGGCCGTCGGCAGCCCGGTGCGCAGCGTCTTCTCGATGGCGGCGCGCCGATCCGGCTCCGAACCGAGATCGAACCCGATTCCGGACTGATTGCCGTCGTGCACGGCTCCGTACTGCAGCGGGTAGTACCAGGCGCGCGATGCGACCGGGATGGGGCGGCCGCCGTCATCGCGCTCCCAGATCGCCCCTGCGATGGCGGTATTGCGCGTCGGCATCACCGGGACGGCGTCCCCGCCGGGCACCGCCGGGACCCACCAGGTGGCGTGCATCGGCGAACAGCGGGTCAGCGGCGTGGCGAAGTGGGCGAATTCGTCGTCGCCCACATCCTCGCTGCTCTCGAAGAACGTGGCCAGGAGCGCCTGGTCGCGCTGGATGACCTGCAGCGCCCGGCGAACGCCTTCAGCCTGGGCGTCGGCGATGCGCGCAAACGTTTCGCGACGTTCGCGCGCCTCCATCTCACGCGTCCACAGGGACGCCTCGGTGGTCAACGCCAGCCCCAGGACGCCGACCACGATGCTGTCCAGATGACGGAAAACGTAGCTGCCGGTGCAGCCTTTCCGGTCGCGCCGGTCGATCAGCAGCGTGCCCAGGACCGCCAGCAGCGCGGTGCCGCCCATCAACAGCCACGGATCGCGCCGGGCCGCGCTCACGGTCGACTCCCACGACTCGGCCAGCATGTCCAGGGCGACGACCATGATCACTTCGCCGCTGTGCGGATCCAGCACCGGCGCCAGTGCCGACACGAAGGTGCCGTACTCGTCGGTGTACGGCCCGACCGTCTGCGGCGCACCCGTCGCGAACACCCGGGCCACGGCAGCCGGCGCCGCTTCGTACACGGTGCCGGGCGCACTGGCGAGCGGATCCATGGCCGGATAGTTCTCGGGGCCGAACACGTACTTTTCGCCGCGTCTGCCGATCGTGTACAGGCCGCGGTTGGGAATGATGTGACCGTAGGCAGTGAGCTGGTCGCGCAACTGATGGTAGGCGGGCGACGTCGCGTCATCGGCGGTGAACGAAAGGCCTGCCGCCAGTTCGGGATTGATCGCGCGCGACAGACCCGTCATCTGGCGCAGCAGATCATCGCGCATCTCGGTATCCAGCAGGCGCGAACGCAGATCGGCGGTGGTGGCGCCGAGCGACGCCAAAGCCACCACGCCGGCCAGCAGGATCCACCATTTCGGTTTGAACAGCGCAGTCATGAAACGTTGGTCCGCTTCCGGCTGACGTCCCGCGGTCGCGATTGAAAACCACGAAACAGTATCGGCGCGGGGCTGGGCGGTGTTTAGGGAAATCCCGTATTCAATACCGTTCCGCAAGTGCGAAGCGGGAGAGCCTTCGCCCTCCCGCTCCGATCCGTCAAGATGTTGCCCAATAATGTACTTGGGCTAACGTACGGTGCTCAGATCCCGCCAGAGTTCGGTGCGGTACCAACTGGCCGGTTCCTCGCCGCGGGCCGCCGAACTCTCGTGCGAGATTTCACGCACGGGGCCCAGGGTGGGTGAATACCAGGTGGTGTCGGCCATGGTCGTGAACCATTCGTCACCCAGGGTCACTTCCAGCGACCGGACCACCTTCCAGGCGCCCTTGTAGTACAGGGGCGAGCCCGTCTTGGTCGGGTTGTAGTCCAGGTCCTCGCGCCCGATGACCTGCCCGGTCATCTGGGCCGAGTAGGTGCCTTCACCCGGAACGGTGACGGTGGTGGTGCCGGACCAGCTGCCGGCCACCATGGGCAGCGGCAGGAACTTCACCGGGGTATCGAACAGGATCTCGTCCGGGGTGCCGCCGTTATGGCTGTCGGCGAAGCCCAGCCAGTTGATCGCCGACGCGAGCCGGTCGTAGGTCTGCCAGCCGCGCGGCGTGGTGTACATCAGGTCGTCGTACCTGACCAGACGCAGGTCGCCGTTGAGCTGCGCCTCGATGCGGAGCGCTTCGTAACTATCACCGGACTCGAACGGCATTTCACTGCCGGCCAGACCGCGCGCCCAGTCGCCGTACATGCGGTGCGCGGCGCCGTCGGTCATCGGATAGATGTCGGCGGTCCCGGCCACGCGCGCACCCCAGGTCGTGGTTGTCGACTGAACGTTGCCGCTCTGATCGGCGTAGCCGCCGAAGGCGACTTCCATCTCCAGGCCCGCGGGCAGCGTCGGCAGACCGACCGTCAGCACGGTGTTGCCCTGCGACCAGACCGGCTGCACGTCGTTCCCCTCGATGACGACGAAGAGTTCCAGATTCCACGCCGTGGGCTGGAACGTGTCGGGATCGATCGGTTCGCTGAAGGTGATGGTCAGCGCACCGATGTCCGACGCGACATTGATCGCGCCGTTGGCCGGGCTCAACGCGACGATGGTCGGCGGCGTGGTGTCCACATCGACGCCGGTGGTGAAGTCCACGTTCACGGCTTCGCCCAGGGTGTTCAGGGGCGACCCGTCGACGTGAACGCCGGCGCCCACCCGCACGACGATGAGCGCGCCGGCCGGCAGATCCTCGGTCAGATCGAGCGTCACCCAGCTGTTGGAGCTGCTGCTGACGGTGAACGGGTAGCCGACCTTGTTCGCGGCATTGTAGATGTCCACGTTCGCGGCCACCGAGGATTCGTCCACCGACAGCGAGAACTGCAGTTGCACGTTCGCGCTGCGATTGACGTCGATGGCACCGTCGGCCGGCAGCGAAGTCACGAACAGCAGCGCCGAGGTTTCGGTGAAGAAGCTGAACGAGTACGCCGACGCGAGCGCGTTGCCCGCCGCGTCGGTCAGCCCGGCGCCGACGGTGACGGTCACCTGCACGCCCTCGGCCCACGCCGTGCCGTGTTGCACGTCGAAGGTGCGTTCGTCAACCCACTCGACCGTCACGGCGCCGCCGCTGGACAGGGTGACCTGTCCCACCGCGCTGGCAGGGGCCATGTCTTCGTTGAAGGTGACGCGGACGGCGGCGTTCGTCGCCACCTGGATGTCGTCGGATCGGGGCGTGGTGCCCACGACCACGGGGGCCGTCGTGTCGGTGTCGATGTCTTCGGGTGTACTGCTGTCGCTGCAGCCGCCCAGCGCCAGCGCTGCGACGGCCAGCAACGCGGTCAGAACCAGCGTATTGCGTGACGTCATGGAATCTCTCCTTGTGGGGCCTGAATTGAAACTTCGATTTCGATTATCGGCAGGCATTTGCATCAGCCAAGTGCAATTTCACGCGAACAAAACTACTCTGATCCGGGTATCAGGCCCGTTCAGAAGTCCCACCGAACCTGTCAGGAGGCATCAATGCGCTGCCACGAACTGGATTACCAGATCCTGGGCGACGACATGCAGATCGTCGAAGTCGAACTGGATCCGGGCGAAACCGTCATTGCCGAGGCCGGCGCCATGAACTACATGGAAGACGGTATCAACTTCGAGACCCGCATGGGCGACGGCTCCCAGGCCAAGGGCGGCGTGTTCGACGCGCTGCTGAACGTCGGCAAGCGCGTGCTGACGGGCGAATCGATCTTCCTGACCCACTTCACAAACCAGGGCCAGGGCAAGAAGCGTGTCGCGTTCGCCGCTCCGTTCCCCGGCAAGATCATCCCGCTGAACATGCCCGAGCACGGCGGCCGCTTCATCTGCCAGAAGGACTCCTTCCTGTGCGCGGCGCTGGGCACCAGCCTGTCCATCGCGCTGCAACGGCGCCTGGGCACCGGCTTCTTCGGCGGCGAAGGCTTCATCCTGCAGAAGCTGGAAGGCGACGGCATGGCCTTTGCCCACGCCGGCGGCACCGTGGTGAAGAAGGTCCTGACCGGCGAGACGCTGCGCGTGGACACCGGCTGTCTGGTCGGCTTCACCGAGGGCATCGACTACGACATCCAGCGCGCCGGCAACCTGAAGAGCATGATCTTCGGCGGCGAGGGCCTGTTCCTGGTCACACTGCGCGGCCACGGCACGGTCTACCTGCAGTCCCTGCCGTTCTCGCGCCTGGCCGACCGCATCATCGCCAGCGCGCCGCGCATGGGCGGACGCTCGCAGGGCGAAGGGTCCGTGCTGGGGCCGCTGGGGCGGATGCTGGACGGCAGCTAGCGGTTTCGTCGTCAGGGGTGCACACACAGGAGTGGCGGGCAGTCCTCGCGCCTTCGGCGCTGCGGATAGCCCGCCGCTCCTTTTCTGTCAATCCTGACGACTGCGGCCTGGCCGCGTCGCGGAAGCGAACCGGAGACACGGCGCGAGGTACGCGTGGGGGCGCGGGCTGGACGACTTGCGGCTGCCACTCGTGTTGGCGTCTGGTGGAAATTGGCGGATAGTTGACCTATCAACCAATTCCAAGCCATCAGTGTCCAAATGCGCGCTCGAAAATGGTTGATAGGTCAACCATCTGCCGTAAACGGCACACACAACGCGGCCATGTCCACCGAAGGGTCCGACCTGCCCCCCGCGAACGCCGACGCCACAATGCTGTCAGTGGATGCGTGACGCGCCATCCAGGGCCGCCCGCATCCAGAGTTCCCACGCATCGCCCGGCAAAGGCTGCAATCCGCTCATCTCCCAGGATTGCCTGTTGGCGTCGTAGGTGTCGTACCAGCCGATCGGCACCTCGTAGACTTCGCCGGTGGCAGGGTCGTAGACCCTTTCGACGTCGCGGTAGGCGTCGGTCCACTGTTCGGCCGAGATGTCTTCGCTGTGCGTACGCGCTTGCCAGCCTTCCCAGATGATGTCCGAAGCCTCGCTCAGCGTACGACCGGCCGCCGCGACGGCGCCCCACTGCTGCTGCGACTGCTGCAGGCAGTTCTCGACGTAGGCCTGGGTGATCGTGAACGAGTCCAGGGAGTCCACCAGGCGCTGCGAGACCTCGGCGAACTCGCCGTGCGGCGCCGTGACGCCGCAGACGAAGTGGCCGTAGCCGATGCCGGCGCCGGGGTTGCCGTTGTACGGCAGGTAGGTCAGCACGGTCGCCAGGAACATGCCTTCGGCGACGCGTCCGTTCTGCACGAACAGGCCGCGCGCGTGCGCAGTGGCGCCGCCCGGCAGCATCGACGCCTGCGAAGTGGACGCGATCAGTTGCAGCTGTTCGAGCCGGGGAAACGCGGCCATGAAGGCCGTGGCCGCGTCCATGTCCGCGATCTCCGGCCAGTGCGCGAGGTAGTTCTCCGGCGTCAGCGGATCGACCACCGGCGCGTCCAGCCAGGTGTGCGGGAAGCCGCCGTGGGCCACGTACCAGGCGTCGAGGTCCTTCTGGGCCTGGCTCAGGTACACCGGCCCGACGGTGCCGAAGTAGAAGATGTTCCGCAGGGGTTCGTCGGGATCGTTGATCAGGAAGGCGAGGGTGCCGCAACCGCCGGCGATGGTCACCGTCCAGCCGCGCGGCTTGTCGATCGCGAAGAAGCCCACATCGTAGCGTTCGAAGGCCAGGTCGTCGTCGGGGGGCGGCGTGGTGCCCCCGCTGTCGCCGCCGCCGCAGCCACCGGACAGTGCGATCAGCCCCAGCATCGCCAGCGGCGCTGCACAACGAATCCGCGTCATGAGGTTCATGGCGCCACCTCCCGTCACCGGTTCCGCACCATCCCGGTGCAGGACCCGCTGGGTCGGCCTTCGCCGCGCGGACAGGCATTCGCCGGCCAAACCGACCGCATCCCCCAGGCCGCCGCCATCACGATTTCGACAACACGATATCACCGCCCCGGCAGGAACGCCACGGGGGCCCGTTTCACCCATGGCGCCGCCGACTTGCGCTGACGACTTGCGCCGGCGCAAGTGCCGACGACTTGCGCCGGCGCAAGTGCCACTGGGCGCACCGCAAGCGGCATGCTATGATGCGGCCATGATCAGGAAAGTCGTGACCCGACATACACTTGGCGATCCCCAGGCGCGCATCCGGGATCGCGACTACTGGCTGAGCCGGCCGCCGGGCGAGCGGACGGACGCGGTGGGATTCCTGCGCAGGCAATGGCATGGAAGTACCGAAGGACTTCAGCGGGTGGCCCGGGTCGTTCAACGCAAACCGCGGTGAATCTTGACGGCATCGCCCGCTTCCCCCTCCACCACCCTGACCCGCGCCCTCGGCCTCCGCGAAGCGCTGGCCCTGGTCGTCGGCCGCATCATCGGCTCGGGCATCTTCCGCACGCCCGGCCCCATCATGGCGCTCACCGGTTCGCCGGGCCCCTTCTTCGCCGTCTGGCTGCTGGCCGGGGCGATGACGATGCTCAGCGCGCTGTGCTACGCCGAACTGGTGGCCATGCTGCCGCGCTCGGGCGGTCCGTACGCCTACCTGAAGGAAGCGTACCCGCCCTGGTGGGCGTTCGTGCGCGGCTGGGCGATGTTCTTCGTGTCGGAGACCGCCTCGATCGCCGCGGTGGCGCTGGTCTTCGCGCAGTACTCGGCCGTGATGTGGACCGCGACCGGAGGCGGCGCCTGGCCGCGCGGGCTGGAAACGTCGCTGGCCGTGGCGGGCGTCTGGCTGTTCACCTGGGTGAACGTGCGCGGCGTGCGCGCCGGCGGCATGGTGCAGAACGTGCTGACGGTGCTCAAGCTGGGCGGACTGGTGGCGGTGGCCGGCGCGGGTCTGGCGATGGCGCGCGGGGCGGGGTTGAGCGGTGAAGCGGCGATGGATGCGGCGGCGGGCGCCGGCAACGTCGCCGTGAAGACCGGCGCCTGGGCCACGGTGCTGGGTGTGGGCGCGGCGATGCGCTACGCCTTCTTCGCCTTCAGCGGCTGGGAGGGCGCCACCTACGTGGCCGAAGAGGTGCGCGAGCCCGAACGCAATCTGCCGCGCTCCATTCTCTGGGGCATCGGCGTGGTGCTGGGCATCTACCTGCTGGTGAACCTCGCGTACCTCAAGCAGCTGGGTCCCGGCGGCATGGCCGGCTCGAAACAGGTCGCGGCCGACGCCATGCGCGCCGCTCTCGGGCCCGGCGGCGCCGTGCTCATCGCCCTGGCCGTGGTGCTGAGCACCGCCGGCAACATCAACGCGCAGGTGCTGGTCAAGGCGCGCACCTGGCACGCGATGGCGCGCGACGGCATGTTCCCGGCGCGACTGGGCATCGTCGACGCGAAACACCACACGCCGCTGGGCGCGCTGGTCGGGCAGGGCTTGTGGGCCACGGTGCTGCTGGTGGTGGCGGGACTGGCCGGACGCGCCTATGAAACCGTCATCGATTTCTTCGCCTTCACCTCGGCGATCTTCAACCTGTCGACGTTCATCGCCGTGTGGGTGCTGCGCCGCAAACGTCCCGACCTGCCGCGCCCGTTCCGCGTGCCGGGCTGGCCGTGGACCCTCGGCGTGGTGCTGGTGATCCAGGCGGCGTTCATGATCGTCACGCTGATCACCGCGCCGCTGCCGTCGCTGCTGGGCCTGGCCCTGACGGCGACGGGGCTGGTCTGGTACCGGTGGGGGATCGGCTTGAAAGTTGCGCCGGCACAAGTGGGAGGTCCGCACATGTTGCGTCACATTCGGTTCGCCACCCTGGCCCTGCTGTTCGGCCTGGCCGGCTGCGCGTCCTTCCAGGACGGATCGCTGGGCGATATCCTGAACTCCGGCAACCCGGCGCTGGACGAAGCGACCGTGACCGCCGGCCTGAAAGAGGCCCTGAAGACCGGCACCGAACGCACGGTCCGGTCGGTGGGCGTCCTGGACGGTTACCTGGCCAATGAACTGATCCGGATCGCCACTCCCGAGGACCTGCGGGGAGTGACCGCCAAGCTGCGGCAGGTCGGCATGGGCAGCACCGTGG
>JAIFKS010000142.1 GCA_020049465.1 bacterium
CAGGCTGCTGGGGGCGACGACCTGCAGGGGCGCGAAGCAGGTGCCGTCGTGCACGTTGATGAAGCTGAGCCCCGCCTTGGAGTCGCGGCGGGTGCGCACCCAGCCCTTGACGGTCACCGTTTCGCCGACCGGCACCGCGCCGGCCAGCAGCTTCGAGATCATGTGGTGGGCCATGGCCGCTCCTTGAGCCTCGACATCTCCCCGAAATGGCGGCGCCGCCGAAAGGCGGCGTCCGGACTGCGGAAGATAGCGCAACCGGCCGACCTCGACAAGAGACCGGCCGGACCCCAACCCGTGATTCAAGCCTGCGCCCGCGCTGCCGATACCCCCCCTGAACACGGAACTTCGGCGTCCGCCGCCCCGCGCGGTCGGCAATCCGGGAGCACGGTCCGCATGGATGACCTGCATTTCAGCGAAGCATTCGCCCAGTTTCTGGTCGACACCAACGTGATCGGCGCCGAGGACGCGCTGCACGCCCTGGACGAGCAGAGGCGACGCACCCAGCCCATCGGCAGGCTCGCCCTCAAACACGGGCTTCTGAACATGAAACAGGTGTTCGCCATCCTGGCCGAGCAGCCGGAAACCGGCCTGCGGTTCGGTGAACAGGCCATCTTCATGGGCTATCTCGAGCGGGGGGCGATGGAACGTCTGCTCGAGGAGCAGCGGCGCCTGCGGCCCGGTCTCGGCGAGATCCTCACCGAGATGGGCACAGTGAAGAAGACCGCGCTCCAGAAATGCCGGCGCGAGTTCGTGCGCGGCATGGAGACCGCGCTCGTCTAGAGTCCGGGCTACGGGACCGCGACCAGGGCCGGCGTCGCATGCGCGCCGGCCATTTCCGCCAGGTTCCAGCGCGCGTCCTCGTTGGCCGGGTCGCGCGCCAGGACGTCTTCGAGCAGGCGCACGGCTTCGCGCCGCCCCTCCCCTTCCGGATCACGGCGCCACAGGACGCAGGCCAGGTCGCTGGCCGCCCGCGCCATCTCGGGGCGCAGACCCTGCACGGCCCGCAGCAGCAGTTCCGCCTCTTCCAGCGCTCCGCGGGCGAACGCCTCTTCGCCGCGGCCCAGCCAGGCTTCGGCTTCCCAGTCCGGCAGGCGCGTCAGCGAGTAGTGGGGCGAGGCGGGCAACGGCCGGAACTGCAGCGGCGCCATCATGCCGCTGGTGATGATGCCGGCCAGGTTGAACTGCCCGGTGCGCCGCACGTCCGGATCCAGGTTCCACTTGCGGCGGAAGATCTCGAAGTTGCCGGCGATCTGCTTCTGGTAGTCCACGCCGGCGGCGTCGAAGCTGGCGCTGCCCACGTGATGGATGAAGCAGTCCTGCGCGATCACGGCGCGGAAGCCGGCCAGGAAGGCGCGCAGGCAGTAGTCGGTGTCCTCGTAGTTGCCCTGGCCGTAGATCTCGTCCAGCCCGCCCAGACGCTCGACCACCTCGCGCCGGATCAGCATGCAGAAGCCGACGATCCACAGCGCCGGCGCGCTCTTTCCGGCGTGACGGACGGCGTGACGGGCGGCGAACTTGTCCAGTCCGCTCAGGGTGCGCGCCTGGTAGCTGATCCCGGCCAGCTTCTGCACGCCGGTGATGTTGTTGGTGACGGGACCGACCAGTCCCACGCGCGGGTCGGCCAGCGCCGGCCGCAGCAACCGGTCGAGCCAGCCGGGCGTGACCACGGTGTCGTTGTTCAGCAGCAGCATGAAGTCGCCGCTCGCGGCCGCCAGGCCGACGTTGTTGCCGGCGGCGAAGCCCAGATTGGCGTCGTTGAGGATGACCTGCACGCGCGCCTCGGCGCGGGCCAGTTCGCCCAGCCAGTCCACCGTGCCGTCGGTCGAACCGTTGTCCACGAAGATCAGTTCGTGGCGCGCATCGGTGTGCCTGAGCAGCGACGCGACGCAGCGACGCGTGTGCTCCAGCGCGTTGAACGTGAGCACGATGATCGACACGCGCGGCTCGCGCGCGGGCGTCGCGCCGTGCCTGGGGCCGACGGGCGGCCGGTTCCCGTACAGCAGCCGCGGCGCCGCATAGGGACGGATCTGGTTGTCGGGGGTCTGCAGGAAGCGGCCCTCGGGGGTGTGCACGAAATCCGGGCGCGCGCGCCCCTCCCAGATCTCGTTGAACAGCTTGACGTTGTGCTCGACCTGACTGAAGCGCTCCGGCCCGCTCTGCGATTCGTAGTGGTAGACGACCGACTCGCCGCGGTAGACGACGTCGTAGCCCAGCTCGCGCACCTTCAGGCACAGATCGACATCCTCGTTGCCGTTCCAGTAGCGCTCGTCGAAGCCGCCGACGGCGCGGAACGCCTCCGGCCGGATCAGCAGGCAGGCCCCGGTGACGATCTGCATGCACTGCGCGTTCAGAGCGCCCTTGTGGTCGGCCTGCATCTGGTAGGACAGGTGGAGCCCGCCCATGTGGACCCAGCCCTCCTTGTCCACCTGGATCAGCGCCACGCCGCCGTGCTGGATCGTGTCGTCGGCGAACAGCAGCCGCGCCCCGACGATCCCCGCGTCGGGGTCGGCGTCCAGCGTGCCCACCAGCGGCTCCAGCCAGCCGGGGGTCACTTCCATGTCGTTGTTCAGGAACAGCAGGTACCGGCCCCGGGCCGCCGCCGCGCCGACATTGCAGCCGCGTGCGAAGCCCAGGTTGTCGGGGTTGATCACCGCGCGCAGGCGGCCGGCCCGCTCTTCTTCGGCCAGCCATTCGCGGCTGCCGTCGGTCGAGCCGTTGTCGACCACGACGATCTCGAAGCTGACCGTGGCGCCCTCGCGGTGGATCGATTCCACGCAGGGCTGCGTCAGGTTCAGCTTGTTGAAGACGGGCATGATGATCGAAACGTCCGGGACGGCCGATTCCAGGCGCGCGGACGGGACGGAAGTGGACATGAAAGGGTCTCCCCTGGCCGGAATTCGATCAGCCACCGTTCCAACTGTTGTGCAACACCCTGCTTTGCAACGGCTTGGGGGCATTTCAGCAATATTCGTGCGCAAAGGCCGGCTGGCCGGGCTTCCGACCGGCTTGACAGCGCCGGATCAGCCCGCTATCCTGCGCTCGCCCTTTAACTGACGTCAGCGAGCGTCAAAAGGAGACCTGCCATGATGATCGTCGATCGCCCGAATCCCGGGTCCGCCCCCCATAGCGCCGCCATGTTCGAAGCTCCCGGTCGCCCGCGTCCGCTGGCCCGGCGTCTGGCCATCCACAACCGCGTGGTCCGCCGCATCCGTGAGTTCTTCCTGACCGAGGGCTTCAACGAGATGCCGGTCACCGCGCTGGCCGACCACCCCGCGCGCGTCCAGCTGCACGGCATGCTGGCGCTCGGCTTCAAGGCCGTGTGGTGCGAGTCCGAGATCATGCCGCCGGGCGGCCGCCTGGAGCCGCGCCACCTGCGCGGATTCAAGCTGATGGAAGCCGCGCATGCCGACCTGTCGCTGGGCGGGCTGATCGCGCTTCAGCAGGCGCTGCTGAAGTACGTGGCCGCCGACCTGGGCGCCGACCTGCTGGGCGGTCGCGACGTGACGCGGCTGGACCGCATGCTGCGCTTCGAGCATCCCTGCCTGGAGTACGAAGAAGCGCTGGCCATCCTGCGCGACAAGGGCTGGGACCTGCAGCCCGGCCAGCCGCTGCACATGGCGGCCAAGGCCACGCTGCTGCGCCACTGCAACAACCTGCCCGTCCAGGTCATCCACGAGCCCCGACCCCACCGTCTGGCGGGCACAGCGGCGGCCCCGGCGCCGTCCATCTGCGAGAACGCCGAGTACATCCTGCCCTACGCCGGCGTCACCATGGAGGGCGAGGTGCAGGGCGGAACGGCCACCTTCAACCTCGATCTCGGTCGCCTGCTGCAGTACCTGATGGGCCTGGAGAAGATCACCGACACGCTGATCGACCCCATGGACCGCATCGCCCAGGTCATGCACGGCGTTCCGTACGGCACGAGCCTGCGGTCGAATGCGGAGAAGGGCTGATGCGCGGTCACATCGCACTGGAGACCGGCCGGATCTTCACCGGCCGGCTGTTGGGCGCGCCCCTGGCCGCCGGCGGCGAGGTCGTCTTCCATACCGGCATGACCGGCTACCAGGAGATCCTGACCGACCCGAGCTATGCCGGGCAGATCGTCGTCTTCACCGCCGCGCACATCGGCAACTACGGCATCCACGCCGGCGACAGCGAGTCGGCACGGGTGCACCCGCGCGCGGTGGTCGTGCGCGACTTCTGCCGCCACAACTTCCACCGCGGCAGCGAACACAACCTGGACCAGCTGCTGCGGCGGGCCGGAGTGCCCGCGGTGTCGGACATCGACACGCGCGCGCTGACCATCGCGCTGCGGGACGGCGGCGTCTGCCGGGGCTTCGTCGGCGCCGGCGATCCGCAGGAACTCGTGGAGCGCGCCCGCGCCCTGCCGGCCATGCACGAGGTCGACTGGGTGGCCCGCGTCACGCGATCGACCGCAGGTCCCTACACGCGCCAGCCCGCCGAAGCCGAACCCTGTGAAGTCGCGGTGCTGGACTACGGCGTCAAGAAGAGCATCCTCGACTGCCTGGTCGACGCCGGCTGCCGCGTGCGCGTGTTCCCGGCCCACGCCACCGCGGCCGAGGTGCTGGCGGGCCCCACCGAGGGCGTGTTCCTGAGCAACGGGCCCGGCGATCCGGCCACGCTGCCCCACCTGGTGGCGATGGTCGGCCAGCTCCTGGCCGCCAACGTGCCGATCTTCGGCATCTGCCTCGGTCATCAGCTGCTGGCCCGCGCGCTGGGCGCCAACACGATCAAGCTCCCGTTCGGGCACCACGGCGCCAACCATCCGGTGCACAACCTGGCCACCGGGCGCGTCGAGATCACCAGCCAGAACCACAACTATGCCGTTCCCGAAGGCAGCCTGGACCCGGCCCGCGCGCTGGTGACCCACGTCAGCCTGAACGACCGTTCGATCGAAGGCCTGCGCGCCGTCGACCACGACGCCTTCTCGGTCCAGTTCCATCCCGAGGCCGCGCCCGGTCCCAGCGACAGCCTGCACCTGTTCACCGCCTTCCGCGAACGGATGCTCGCCCGGCGACGCCTGATCGCCGGCCGGGAGTTGCGCCATGCCGCGAAGAGCTGACCTGCACACCATCCTGATCGTGGGCTCGGGGCCGATCGTCATCGGCCAGGCCAGCGAATTCGACTACTCCGGAACGCAGGCCGTGCGCGCGCTCAAGGCCGAGGGCTACCGCGTGGTGCTGGTCAACAGCAACCCGGCCACGATCATGACGGACGAGGAACTGGCAGACGCCACCTACATCGAGCCGCTGACCTGCGAAATGCTCGAGCAGATCATCGAGGTGGAGAAGCCTGACGCGCTGCTGCCCACCGTCGGCGGCCAGACCGGCCTGAACCTGGCGGTGGAGCTGGCCGACCGCGGCATCCTCGAGCGCCACGGTGTGGAACTGATCGGCGCCAGCCCGCACAGCGTGCGCCTGGCCGAGGACCGCGACCTGTTCAAGCAGCGGATGGCCGCCATCGGCCTGGAGACCCCGCGCAGCCTGATGCTGACCGCCGTGGACCAGATCCCCCGGGTGCTGGCCGAGCTGTCGTTCCCGTTGATCCTGCGCGCCAGCTTCACCCTGGGTGGCGCCGGCAGCGGCATCGCGCACGACGAGGCGGAACTCCAGTTGATGGTGGCCGACGGCATCGACGCCTCGCCGGTCGGCAGCGTGCTGGTCGAGGAATCGGTGCTCGGCTGGAAGGAATACGAGCTGGAGGTCATCCGCGACAGCGCCGGCAACGGCATCATCGTCTGCAGCATCGAGAACTTCGACGCCATGGGCGTGCATACCGGCGACAGCGTGACCGTGGCGCCGGCGCAGACGCTGACCGACCGCGAGTTCCAGCGCCTGCGAAATGACTCGCTGAAGGTGCTCGACGCCGTGGGCGTCGTCACCGGCGGCAGCAACGTGCAGTTCGCGGTGGATCCCGAGACGGGCCGCTCGCTGGTCATCGAGATGAACCCGCGCGTCAGCCGCAGCAGCGCCCTGGCCAGCAAGGCCACCGGCTACCCGATCGCCAAGATCGCGGCGCTGCTGGCCGTCGGCTACACCTTGCCTGAACTGCCCAACGACATCACCGGCACCAGCAGCGCCTGCTTCGAACCCAGCCTGGACTACACCGTGGTGAAGGTGCCGCGCTGGGCCTTCGAGAAATTCCCCGGCACGCCCGACCGGCTGGGCACCACCATGCAGTCGGTGGGCGAGGTGATGGCCATCGGCCGCACGTTCCGCGAGGCCTTCCAGAAGGCGCTGCGTTCGCTGGAACTGGGCCTGGACGGCTGGGAGAGCACGACCAGCGGCCGCACGCGCGAGGAACTGGCCCGCGACCTGACGCGCCCGCGCCAGGGCCGCCTGGCCGACCTGCACGAGGCCATGCGCCGCGGGATGGAGCCCGAGCAGTTGCACCGGCTGACCGGCATCGACCCCTGGTTCCTGGACAACCTGGCCCGGCTGATGGAAGTCGAGGGACGGCTGCGCAGCTACACGCTCTCGGAGTTGCCTGAGGATCTGCTGCGCGAGGCCAAGCGCGAAGGCTTCAGCGACCGGCGCATCGCCAAGCTGCTGCAGTGGGACAGCGGCCAGGCGGCCGTCGCCGTGGACACGGCGACCGTCCGTCTGCGCGCCTCGCTGGTGCTCGCCGCGCGCCAGGCGCAGGGCCTGCATCCGGTTTTCCGGCGCGTGGACACCTGCGCGGGCGAGTTCCCCACCTCGACGCCGTACCTGTATTCGACCTGGGAGGACGGTCCCTGCGAAAGCCGGCCCACCGATCGCCGCAAGGTGATCGTGCTGGGCAGCGGGCCCAACCGCATCGGCCAGGGCATCGAGTTCGACACCTGCTGCTGCCACGCGGTGCAGGCGCTGCGGGCCGAAGGCATTGAAGCCATCCTGGTCAACTGCAACCCGGAAACCGTCAGCACCGACTACGACCTGTCGGACCGCCTCTACTTCGAGCCCCTGCGGTTCGAAGAGGTGATGCACATCATCGAGGTCGAAAAGCCCGAAGGCGTCATCGTCACGCTGGGCGGGCAGACGCCGCTGAACCTGGCGCGCGACCTGCACGCCGCCGGTGTGCCGCTGCTGGGCACCGGCGTCGAGGCCATCGACCGCGCCGAGGACCGCGCCCGCTGCGGACGCCTGCTGGCGGACCTGGACATTCCCTCGCCGCGCTCGGGCAACGCGCGCGACCTGGAAACCGCCTGCGTCGTGGCGTTGGAACTGGGCTACCCGGTGATGGTGCGGCCCAGCTACGTGCTGGGCGGCCGCGCCATGCGCGTGGTGTACGACGAAGCGCAGCTGCGCGAGTGGTTCGCCGCGGCGGCCGTCGTCAGCGGCGACCACCCGGTGTTGATCGACCAGTTCCTGGAGGACGCCGTCGAGTTCGACGTCGACGCCGTGTGCGACGGCCAGGACGTGCTGATCGGCGGCGTGATGCAGCACATCGAGGAATGCGGCATCCACAGCGGCGACAGTTTCGCCGTACTGCCGCCGTACAAGACCAACGCCTCGGAACTGGCGATGATGCACATGTTCACGCGGCGACTGGGGCGCGCTCTGGGCGTGGTCGGCCTGCTGAACATCCAGTTCGCCAGCTACAAGGGCGTCATCCACGTCATCGAAATCAACCCCCGCGCCTCGCGGACAGTGCCGTTCCTGGAAAAGGCCACCGGCCTGCCGCTGGCGCGCATCGCCACCCGCTGCATGCTCGGGCAGAAGCTGAGCGACCAGGGCATCACGTTCGGCGAGGCACCGGTGCCGGCCGGACGCGTGTTCGTCAAGGGCCCGGTCTTCCCGTTCCGCCGCTTCCCCTTGACCGACCATCTGCTGGGCCCGGAGATGAAGAGCACCGGCGAAGTGATGGGCGTGGGCCGCGACTTCGGCGAGGCGTTCGCGCGCGCGCAGCTGGCCTGCGGCCAGGGACTGCCCGACGCGGGCTCCGTGTTCATCAGCGTGAACGACTTCGACAAGCAGGAGATGCTGCCCATCGCGCGCGACCTGGCCGGCCTGGGCTATGCCCTGCTGGCGACCGGCGGCACGGCGCGCTTCCTGAACGAGCGGGGACTCGCGGCCGCCAGCGTGCCGAAGGTGGGCGAAGGCGCGCCGCACATCGGTGAACTGATCCGCGGCGGGCAGGTGCAGATGGTGATCAACACGCCGCTGGGCAAGAAGAGCCGCTTCGACGAGAGCGCGATCCGGCGCGAAGCGCGGGCGCGCGACATCCCCTGCATCACGACGTTGTCCGGCGGCAGGGCGGCGGTCGACGGGATCCGGGCGCTGCGGAACGGGCTGGGCGGGGTGACGTCGCTGCAGAAGCTCCGCGCCCGGGCGGAATAGAGAAGGACCCGGCCGGAACCGACGTGCATGCTCGCCCAACACGCAGCGCCAGTCCAACCGGGTCCCATGCGAAGGGTGCCACTGAGTGCAGGACTCCGCAGCGCCCGACTTCTCTCCCCCGAGGCTTCCCCCACCTCGCGCACATCCCTATGTCGTATATTGCGCGGTTTCGTTGCAGAACCGGCAAACTTATTTCAAAAAAACGCAAGCCGCCCGTCGGAGGGGGCTGCCTGGTTTCCCGGAATTCGACTTTGGCGCGTCCAAGGTGTTGCTGCATGATGAGTTACGCAAGAGAGGCCTCCGGGGGATCTCAGCGCCAGACGCCCTGTTCCCTGAGCTGCGCGAGCGCGGCAGCCTCCCAGCCCCGGTTGGCGGCCGGGCTGGCAGGGCTCGGGTGCAGGAGCGTGGCCCGGCGGGGCGCCGTCCGCCCGGCGGCCTCCGTTCCCGCGAACAGGCCGTCGAGCTTCTTGCGCGCGAAACCGCCCACGCCCACCACCCACTCGGGATGATACAGGTCGACGATCTGCCTCAGCCAGTGGTCACAGGCGGCGAACAACGGCGCCGAAATTCCCGCGGGCAATTTGTCGGGCGTCAGGTTGCGCGCCGATTCTTCCATGAACACCAGCGGACAATAATTTAACACGAAGTGTTCGAGGTGGAACCCCCCGGATCCGCCGCATTGATGACTAAAGAAACCCCATAGCCGCCGACCGCTCACTTCCGAGCGGGCGCAGGCCAGTCCCTCGACCATGCGTTTGGGATGTTCACGCACGGGCCGCGTCACCTCGCCGGTGAGGCCGAGGATGTCCCTGACCGCCGCCACTTCCCCGAACGGCACGCCGGTCTGCGCCATGCCCCAGGGCCCGGGGTTCATGCCCAGCAGCAGCACACGCCGCTCTGTCGCGCCCCAGCGCCGCACGTACTGCTCGTGCAGCGGCCAGGCGTAGTCCAGAGGGTTGTAGACGTAGGCGACCGGCGCCGGGAAGCGGCAGCGGTTGACCGCGTCGCGCAGTTCGAGCGTGGCCGCCAGCACGGCGTCGCTGATGTCGGGGGCCTTCTTCGCGCTCACCGGCCGGCCTGCCCTTCGCCGACCGGCCGCCACAGCAGCCCGCAGAACGCGAGGCGCACATCGGCGCGCCGCGGCGCCAGTTCGCGCACGCCCACGCCGGCCAGCGCCTCTTCCCAGCGCGCGGCGATGGCCGCGACATCGGCCTGCAGCAGCGCGCGCAACTGTTCCAGCTCGGCGGTCACCACGGCGATCTGCCCGTGCGACTCGGCGATGTCCTCGCCCGCGCGCGCGGTCATCCGCCGCTTGCGCGCCGCCGTGGCCAGGCCCGGCCCGCGCCGCCGGCCGAGCACGCCGAACATGCCCAGCAGGCTTTCGCCCGCCGACAGCATCTCCTCGCGCTTGCGGGCTTCCATCTCCGCCTGGTCCTCGGCCAGTTCGCGCTGTTCGGCCTGCAGCTTCGTCTCCAGCCGGGTGAGCTTCACCTGCATCGCGCGGTTCAGCTTGTCGACTTCGGCGTCGCGCTTCTCGCGCGCGGCCAGGCGGGCGCGGGCCAGGAAGGCGTCGCGCGTTTCGCCGGGCTCGCCGACCAGCTTCAGCAGAGGCAGCTCAAACACCTCCAGCCGCTCGCGCTGGTAGAGGTGGTCGGTCAGCGCCTTCGCCGCCGCCTTGTGGAAGGCGGCGGTCTCCCAGCCGCGCGGCAGCGGCAGGAAACGCGCGCCCGGCGCCGGCTGCGCGGCCAGGTCGGCGGGGGTCGCCGGCAGCGTCGCCGCCCGGGCCCAGTCGGTGACCATCGCGGCGTCGGCGGCCGGCAACGCCAGCGCCAACTGGCGTTCCGTGGAAAGGCCGCGCTTCGCGTCGACGAAGGCGATGGTGGCCAGTCCGGCCAACAGCGGCTCGTAGGAGGGGTTCGCGCCGGCGGCGGGCAGGAAGGCCTGCGGAACGGCCGCGGCCAGGGCCGGGGCGACCGGCGACGGGGCCGTGGCCGTGGCGGCTCCCACTTGCGCCGGCGCAATTGCGGGCGAAGGCGCGGACGCCGCCGTCGTCGACGGCACTCCTTGCGCCGGCGCAACTCCCGCCGCCGGTCCCAGCCGCCGGATCTGCTCGCGCGTCAGCGGCCCGCCCAGGTAGCTCATCGTCCAGCGCGTGTGCAGCAGCACCGGCGCCGGCTCGTGCACGTTGTGCAGCAGGAACAGGCGCGACTTCAGGCCGCCGATCAGCTGCGCCAGCTGCGCCGGGTCGGCGGCGCCGCCGGCGTTCGCGGCGGTCAGGCCCTCGAGCATGCGTTCCTTGTCGCGCTCGGTCTGCAGCTTGCCGATGAACCAGGTGCCGGCGTTGGCCAGCCCCTTGTAGTCCAGGTCGACCGGGTTCTGCGTGGCCAGCACCACGCCCAGGCCCGAGGCGCGCGCCTGCTTGAGCAGCGTCAGCAGCGG